>NZ_JBEXGN010000031.1:0-71889 GCF_040607345.1 Streptomyces sp. NPDC005302 | reverse complement strand
GCCCGGGCGGCCCCCCCCCACCCCGCGGGGCGCGCGGCGGGCATGGGGTGCGCGGGCCGGCGCCCGCACGGAACACGTGCGCCGGTGACCCGGCGGGACCGCTCGGCGGCCCCGCCGGGAACGTCAGTCCCCTCGGCGGACCCGTCCGGGGATGGCCATGGCCTGGAACGCCTCCTCGGCGGCTGTCCCCTGTCGGGCGGCCCCCGCCGCGTCCCCCTGCGCCGCGAGCGCCCGGGAGACGCCGTCCAGCGCGTAGGCCTCCTCCACCCGGTGGCCCAGCCGTGCGGCGGACGTGTGGGCCTGTCGGTGCAGTTCCAGTGCCCGCCGGTGATCGCCGCCGCGCTGGAAGAACCGCCCGGCGGTGTTCCACACGGTGGCCTCCCGTACGGGCGCGTCCTCGAGGCCCTTGGTGGCGAGGGCCTCCTCGGCCCAGTGCAGCACCTGCTGCCGGCGCCCGAGCCGGCCCTCGGCCTCCGCGGAGAGGACGAGCTGCAACGCCCTTTCGGCCGGGGCCAGTACACCGGGCGCGCGCTCACGGGCCGCCGCGAGGGTCCGGGCCGCCGTCTCGACGTCACCCATCGCGAGCTGGATCTGCGCGAGGTCGTTCAGCCCCACGAGTTCCTTCTCCAACGCGCCGATCTTGCGGGCGAGTTCGATCGACCGGGTCGCCGCCTGCACCGCCTGCGCGAAGTGACCGCGTTCCATGTAGACGCCGCTGACGTTCGACAGGGACTCCGCCTCCGCGCGTTCGGCGCCCAGTTCGCGCTTGAGGGCGATCGACTGCTCCAGCCGGGGCAGCGCTTCCTCGAAGCGGCCGGTGGTGGCCAGCAACAGGCCCAGCACCCCGGTGTCCTTGGCCTGTCCGCGGCGGTCACCGAGATCGACCGCGAGCCGATGGGCCTCCACCGCCGCCGCTATGCCGTCCTCGAACCTGCCGCGCTTCCAGCAGGCGACCGCCAGATTGGACAGGCTCAGCCGCAGCAGATCGGCTTCGCCCAGACGGCGGGCGGCGGCGAGCGCGGTGTGGCACAGCGCGAGGAAGTCGTCGAGCCTGCCCCGCAGATCGAGGTGGAAGACGACGTTCGCCGCGAGCAGGGCGACCTCGCGGTCGAGACCCCGCCGGAAGGCCAGGGCGATCGCCGCGAGGAGACTGTCCTGCTCGCGCTCGAACCAGTCGCGCGCGGCCTCCGGCGTGCCGAGCGGCGCCAGTTCGGGACGGAACGAGGGCGTCGGCCGGGCCATCCGCACCCTGCCGGGGAAGAGCAGGTCGCAGGCGGCGTCCGAGGCGGTGATCGAGAACTCCAGCAGCCGGCGGACCGCACCCGCCGCCTCCTCGCTGAACTCGCCGGTGCCGCCCGAACTCCGGGCCCGGGACAGCATGTGGGCGAAGCTGCGCACGAGGTCGTGGAACGCGTAGCGGCCCGGTTCGTGCTGCTGCACGAGGTGCATGTCGAGGAGGTATTCGAGGATGTCCTCCGCGTCCCGCACGCCGAGGTCGAGCAGCGCCGCCGCCGTGTAGACGTCGAGGTCGGCACCCGGGTGCTGGCCCAGCAGCCGGAAGGACTTGCGGTAGTCGGCGTCCAGGCCCTCGTACGACAGACGCAGGGTGACCTCCACGCTGCGCTCGCCGGCGCTGAGTTCCGCGAGGCGGTGGGTGTCGTCCCGGAGCCGGTCCACGAGATACCGCACGGTCCAGCGGGGCCGTTTGCGCAGCCGGGCCGCCGCGATGCGAAGGGCGAGGGGCAAGTGCCCGCTGAGGTCGGCGAGTTCGGCGACGGCCTCGGCCTCGGCGTGCGCCCGCCGCTCCCCGATGATGCCGACGATCAGGGCGACGCTGTCCGGTGGTGCCATGGTGCCGAGGGAGACGGAGTGGGCCGCGTCGAGGTCCACGAGCAGGGCGCGGCTGGTGACGAGGACGACGGTGCCGGTGGGGGAGGCCAGCAGGGGTTTCACCTGGGCCTCGTCGACGACGTTGTCGAGCAGCAGGATCATCCGGTGCCTGGTCATCGTGGACCGCCACAGGGCGATGCGGCCCTGCGGGTCGTCCGGGATGCGCTCGCCCGGAACGCCGAGCATGCGCAGCAGCGCCTCGGCCGCGGCGGCCGGCGCGAGCGGTTCCTCGCCGGGGGTGTAGCCGCGCAGGTCCAGGTGGAGCTGGGCGTCGGGGTAGCGCTCGGCGAGACGGTGGGCCGCGCGGACGGCCAGGGAGGTCTTGCCGCTGCCGCCCATGCCGTCGATGGCGACGATGAGCGGTCCGGAGCCGGTGGCGTCTTCGACGAACCCGAGGAGCTTGTGCAGTTCCTCCTCGCGGCCGGTGAAGTCCCGCAGGTCGTAGGGGAGGGTGGAGCGGCTGCCGGTCACCGTCGGAGCCGCCGTGGCGGCGGTGGGCGGCGCGGTCAGTGCGGGGTCGTTGCGCAGGATGGCCTGGTGCAGTTCGCGCAGGGCGTCGCCGGGCTGGATGCCGAGCTCGTCGTCGAGCACGGCGCGGATCGTGCCGTACTCCTCCAGTGCCTCGGCCTGCCGGCCGGAGCGGTACAGGGCGAGCATCAACTGGCCGCGCAGCGTCTCGCGCAGGGGGTTCCCGCCGATGGCGTCGCGGATCTCGGCGATCAGTTCGGAACTCTCTCCGGCGTCGAGTCTGAGGTCGAAGAGCTGCTCCACCGCGGTCATGCGCCGTTCCTCCAGCGACGCGGAGGCCGCGTCGACGACCGCGCCGCCGCTGCCGGACAGCACGGGGCCGCGCCACAGGGCGACGGCCTCGCGCAGCAGTGCCGTCGCCTCCGCGGGAAGGCCCGCGGCCGCGTGGTCGCGGGCCCGGCGCAGGGCGTCGGAGAACTGGAGCAGGTCGAGCTGGTCGGGTGTCACGGCGGCGCGGTATCCGGGGCCGTCGGTGGCGATGAGGGTCCGCCCGTCCGGGATGCGCTGCCGCAGCTCGGCGACGGCCTTGCGGACCTGGTGCGCGGCGGTGGCGGGTGCGTCCTCGTCCCACACGGCCTCGACGAGCCGGTGCACCGGCAGCACGCGCTGCGGTTCGAGGAGCAGCGTCACCAGGACCCGTTCGCTGACGGGGCCTCCGACGTGGACGCGTTCGTCCCCGTCCCAACATTCCAGGGATCCGAGGATGCGAAAGCGAATCGGCGCTGGCTGGCGCATGGCGCGGGTCCTCTCCTCGGTCCGGGTGCGGCCGCCGCGTCACCGTTCGTCCGCAGAGAGGGCCGCGTGGCAGGACCGGAGACGGCGTCCCGTTCCTTCACGTTCTGCAGGGAACGGCACAGGGCGGCCGTCGTCGACGTTCACATTCTGACCCACGATGTGTACCGACGGTCGCGGCTTCATGGCTCGTACATCTGCGGCGGGGGGCGCGCTGGCGCGTATCGGACAAGTTTTCGCAAGGGTCCGGACCGGGCCCGGACCACGGGCGCGCGGGAGGCCCCCTCACCACAGCCGTCCCGTGGAGGCGTGTGCCGGGGCCGGGGCCGCCGACGCCGGGCGAGCCGGTGCGCGGGCGGCAGGCGAAGGGGGAGCAGGGGACGCCTCCGTACAGGCGTTGTCACCGCACGTAGTCGCCCGCTTGTTGCCGGTGCGCCTCGTCAACAGCCGGAGCGGCCGGTGTCCCCGTGTCCGTTCGTGGCAGGAAGGTGCACGTTTCGTGCCCGGTCGGAGACCGCGCGGGGCCGCCAAGTCGCCCTGGTCGCACAGATCATGAGACCGGCGGGCGGCTTTGCGGGCGTGCGGCCAGCGCGGGGCGCCCGCCGTGCCGCGGGGCCCGGCGCCCTCGTGCGGCGCGTCACCGATCGGGCTCGCGGGCGGGACGGCGGACCAGGTTGTGAACACGGGGCGGGTCCGCGCGACGCCCGCGCGGACCCGCCTCGCGTACGGCGGACGGCCGGCAGCGGGACGCTGCCGGCCACCCACCGTGTCCGCCCGAACCCGTCAACGGCCCCTCGCCGGAACGGGTTCGGCGACCCGCGGTGCCGACGAGCCGTCCGCCGGTTCCTCGGCGGGCGCGTCGGCGAGGACACCTCCCCGGCCCCAGTGATCCTGCTCGACGTCCCGCACGAGCACGGTCACGGCCTCTCTCGGGCATCCCGCGATCCGGGCCAGCGTCGTGGTCAGTTCGTCCACGAGATCGGCTCGTTTCTGTCGGTCGTTGCCCTTCCACCAGTCCACGGTCACCACAGGCACGGTTCTCTCCTCACTTCTCGGGGCCGACGAGGCCCTCGGTCGCGGGGAACTGGTCGAATCTGCGCGCCAGTTCCTCCATCATCTCGGGGGTCGGTTCGGGCGAGGAGGTCAACAGCTCGCCCAGTTCGCGGAAGTACTTCTCCCGGCCGCCGTCCGGGGTGAACATCACCAGCAGCGTCGCGGGGTCGGCGCCGGGGTTGCCGAACGCGTGGGTGGTCCCGGGCGGCACCATCATGAACGTGCCCGGACCCGCCACGCGCCGCTCCCGGCCCAGCGTGAGCAGCACCTCGCCGCCCGCCACGTAGAACATCTCCGTCAGCTCGTTGTGGAAGTGGAGCGGTGCCCCCGGGGCGCGGGGCGGAAGGCGGTGCTCGGTGAGGCCGAACCGGCCGGCCGTGTCGTCCCCGGTGACGAGGAAGGAGACCGGGGTGCCGCCGACGACCGTGGTGGGGCCCGTGCCGGGATCGATCACGCGGGGCAGCGTCACCGTCCGGCTCCGGCATCCGCCCCGGCGGACGCGGCACGGGGCGTGAGCGTCCGCAGGGCCACCGCCGCGGCGACCAGGGCGAGTACGGCGGTCAGCGCGTAGGCCCGGCCGAACGCCCCGCCCCCGGGTGCGTCGCCGAGCACGAGGACCAGCACGGCCAGCCCCATGGCGCCGCCCGTGTACTGCGTCGTCGTCAGGACGGCCGACGCGGTCCCCTGGTCGCTGTCCGGCACGTCCTTCGTGCCCGCGATGTACATGCCCGCGAAGGCCATGCCCTGACCGAGTCCGCTGACCAGCAGACCCGGCAGCACGGCGGTCCAGTAGTCCGAGCCGCTCGTGCCGAGGGCGAGCAGGGCCAACCCCGCCGCGCCGACCGCGAATCCGGTGGCGAGCGTGGGACGGATCCCCCAGGACCCGGCGAGCCGGCCGGTGACGAGGTTGCCCGCCACCACGCTGAGCGCCAGCGGCAGGAAGGCGATGCCGGCGCCGAGCGGGCCGTAGCCCCACACGTTCTGGAGGAACAGCGTGATCAGGAAGAACTCCGCGCCGACGCTCGCCATGTAGAGCGCCGACATCGTGCTCGCACCCGCGAGCGAGCGGACCCGCAGCAGCGCCGGGGGGATGAGCGGGGTGGCGGCCGGGCGCCGGTCGTACGCCGACCAGGCCGTGCCCAGCGCGACGGCGGCGGCGAGGCAGCCGAGGCAGGAGGCGGAGGCCCAGCCGTCGACGGCGGCCTGGGTGAGCGCCGCCACCAGGAAGAGGACGGCGCCGGTGAACAGCGCGGCGCCGGGGATGTTCAGACGCCGTACCGAGGCGTGCGTGCGCTCACCGGCGGGGAGCACCCGCAGGGCGAGGGCGACGGTGACCAGGATGAGCGGCACGTTCACGAAGAACACCCACCGCCAGGAGAGCGCGGCGGTCAGGACACCGCCGATCAGCACACCGGCCGCGAGACCCACCGCGCCGATCGCGCCCCAGATCGCGAGCGCCCGGGAACGGACGGGACCGGCCGGGAACGCGGCCCCGATGAGGGCCAGCATGGCCGGGGTCAGGGCGGCGGCGCCGATGCCCTGGACACCGCGGGAGACGACCAGCAGCCACTGGTCGCCGGCCAGTCCGGCCGCCAGCGAGCCGGCGCCGAACAGACCGAGCGCGCCGAGGAAGAGCCGGCGCGGGCCGGTCAGGTCCGCGGCGCGGCCGCCGACGACGAGGAAGCTGGCGAAGAAGACGGCGTAGGCGGACACCACCCATTGGAGCCGCTCGGGCGGCAGACCGAGTCCCGAGCCGATGCTGGGCAGGGCCACGTAGATGATCGAGTAGTCGAGCGCCACCAGGAACTGGGCGATGGACAGGGCGAGCAGCGCCGCCTTCATGCGCCCGCTGAATCCGGTGACTTCGGGGGCGGAGGTGCGGGAGGCGGAGGCGGGGGAGGTCTGGACGGTCATGTCAGGGCTCCGGTCGGTTCCGGGCTGGTCCCGGCGAGGTCGTGGGGGGTGACGGCGGTCCCGTGCGCAAGCACGCGGATCACCGAGGGGAAGTCGGCGACGACGTGGTCGGCGCCGGCGGCGGTGAGGGCCTCGGCGGAGTCGACCCCGTACGAGACGCCCACGGTGCGCAGGGCGGCGGCCCGGGCCATCGTCATGTCGGTGACGGTGTCGCCGACGTACCAGGACCGTGCCGCCGGTGCGCCGAGGTCGGCGAGGGCGCGCAGGGCCATGTCGGGGTGGGGTTTGCCGCGTTCGACCATGTCGTGGCAGACGACCGTGTCGAAGCGGTCGAGGATGCCGGTCGCCTCCAGCAGCGCGAGCGCGCTGGTGGAGATCTTGGAGGTGGCGACCCCGAGGAGGTGCCCCGCCGCCCGCAGCCGGTCCAGGCCCTCGGGCACGCCCGGCAGCAGGAGTGCCGGGCCCCGGCTCAGGACGTCCGCGGCGAAGCGGGCGCGGTAGCGGGCGGCGGCCTCGGCCGTCGCGTCGTCGTCGACGGACACGCCCAACAGCCCGGCGAGGGAGGCCTCCAGAGGCTTTCCGACGGTGGCCAGCACCTCCGCGCGGCTGGGGGAGGCGCCGAGGCCGCGCACCACGTCGCCGATCAACTCGGCTATCGCGGAGGGGGTGTCGGCGAGAGTGCCGTCGATGTCGAAGACGATCGCGGAGGTCATGCCGCGGCCTCCCCGTCCGGTTCGGCGGTGGCGGCGTAGGCGACGGCGAGGTGGCCGGCGAGCCGGGCGGTGCTGATGAGCACCTCGCGGTTGGCGGCGGCGGAACGGCCCTCGGTGGCCCGCGAGACGGCCTTCATCAGATACGGGGTGGCGGCGGGACCGCTGACCCCGTCCTCCTCGGCGGAACGCAGCGCCTCCTGGATCACCCCCTCCATGACGTCGCTGTCCAGGGCGTGTTCCTCGTCGATGGGCGCCGTGATGAGGGGGCCGCCCGGCAGTCCGGCCGCCCAGTGCATCCGCACCGCGCGCGCGACGTCGTCCGGGTCGTCGATCCGCTGCGGGACACGCAGGCCGCTGGAGCGGCAGTAGAAGGCGGGGAAGTGGTCGAAGCGGTAGCCGATCACCGGCACGCCGAGGGTCTCCAGGTACTCCAGGGTCAGCCCCAGGTCGAGGATGCTCTTGGCGCCGGCGCAGACGACGGCCACCCTGCTGCGGGTGAACTGGACGAGGTCGGCGGAGATGTCGAAGCTCTCGCTCGCACCCCGGTGGACGCCGCCGATGCCGGCGGTGGAGAAGAACGGGACACCGGCGAGGTCGGCGGCCACGAGCGAGGACGCCACCGTGGTGGCTCCCATGCCGCCGCCGGCCAGGACGACGCCGACGTCCCTGCTGGACACCTTGGGCACCCCGGTGCCGACGGCGAAACGCTCCATGTCGTCGGGGGACATACCGACCGTGAACCGGCCCGCGTCCAGTCCGACGGTCGCCGGTACGGCACCCGACTCCCGGACCGCCTTCTCGATGGCGAGCGCGGTCTCCACGTTGCCCGGATAGGGCAGACCGTGCGCGATCACCGTTGATTCCAGGGCGACGACGGGCCGGTTCTCGGCCAGTGCGTCACCAACTTCCTCACTGATGCGCAGCAGTGGGTGCATGAGGGGTCTCTCCTGAACGGTCGCTGGGGACGGAGGGAAGGAGCGCGCCGGGCGCGGACATCCGAGTCACCCGGACTGTCCCGAACCCCGTTCCCGTTCCGTTCCCGCCCCACGACCGGGCAGGGTCACCCGCCGTACGGAGGGTGACCCTGCCCGGAGGAGCCGTACGAAGAGCCCTACGGACAGCGGTGGTTGCGCCGGAGCCGGAACGCCGGGCGCCCGCCGCCACCACCGCCCTCACGCCGCGCCGAAAGCGGCCGGCTGCTCCGTCTAGTACCAACCGGTGCAGCGGATGGGCGTGTTGAAGCCCGAGTCGCCGCAGGCGCGGGCCACCTGGCCGTTGCGGTCGGCGAAGGCCTCCGTCCACACACTGCCACCGCTCGTGATGGTGGCCTCGCCGAGATGGCCCTGCCAGGTCCGGCCGCCGTCGTTGCTGCGGTCCACCCAGATGTGCATGCCGGGGCTGCCGCCCACGATCCGGCCCCACACGCAGGTGTTGTTGCCGGACCCGTTGCGGCGCAGCTCGAAGCCCTGGCCCTGTGTGCCGAACGCCGTGTACTGCGTGATCCCGTTGTTGTTGCCGCATCCGTCCGCGGCGCCGGCGGTCGTGACACCGGCGGCGGTGAAGAGCCCCGACATCAGGGCCACCGCGGACACGGCCCCGGCAATTCGCCTGTTCGTCTGCATGCTGGCTGTCCTCTTCCGAAAGAAGGAGCGAAGCGAAACCGACGAGTCCGCCCGCCACCCCGTCACTGCGGGTGCCCGACGGCCCGTCGGACCTCATCGTGGATCGCCGGCCCGGACCAGGACAATCCTTTCCAGCAGCATGGAAACCTGCAGCTCGAACGGGTGACGGAGGTTTCGGGGACCGGTGCGGCGGCGGACAGGGGCGCGGGGCCGACGCGACGTCCGCAGGTCGCTTCGCCACGCTCCGCACACGAGGGCGGCGCTCACTCCGGCGGAGCCGCGCCCTGCCCGCGGCTTCCCCGCCACCCCGCGTGACGCGCGTCACGCGCGCCGCGGCAGGTGAGCGACTCTCGACATACCGTTCGAATGAGTTGTATCGATGCCCGCCAGCGGTCTTTGCCGCTCTTTGACCTGTTGTGGAATCGGGTAATCCGTGGACTCGGCGGTTTGGGCGACTCGCCGGTGCGAGCCGAACGTGTTGACCCTCCGTGGGCGCGAGAATTACTGTTCAGGCCATGGTTGCCACGGGGGAAGTCGCTACCACTCACGGTGTTGTCGAAAGTGCCTCACGGGGCAAGGCGAGAGTCATTGATCCGGATGCCCATCGAGGCTGTCCGAGGTGACGGACGCCGTTCCATTTCCTTCTTCGCACCGAATCCTCGGCACATGATCTCCGACTGAAGATCCCGGGGCCGGTGCGGTGGTTCGGTCGATACCTCGATGCCGCCGGTGCGGCGCCGATTTTCCCCTGCATTCCTTGATGTGACGGGACAGCGCTGTCCCGTCACCGTGGTGTGTCTGCCCTGAGTGATCAGATGTGGGAGCGAAAATGGAGATCCATCTGCTGGGCTCGTTGGAGATGGCCGACGAGCATATATCGGTCAAAATTCCGGGGGAGAAGCTGCGCGCCATTGTCGCGACTCTCGCCCTGACGCCGAACCGTCCCGTCTCACGCAACGATCTCATCGACGAACTGTGGGGAGAGAACCCGCCGCGTGACGCCGACAATTCACTTCACGGCCACATGGCGCGATTACGTCGCATTATCGCGGCACGCACCGGAATGGGAAGTCAGCGGGATCTGATCGGAACCTCGAACTTCGGCTACGTCCTCTCGATACCGGACCACCGGATCGACGCCCTGCATTTCTGCGACCTGGTCCGCAGGGCGGCGGCCCTCCAGGACTCCGACCCCGGCGGCGCGGTCCGACTGCTCACCGAGGGACTCGCGCTGTGGCGCGGACCCGCACTCCTCGACGCGGGCCACGGCATGCTGTGCCGGATGGCCTCCACCCGCTTCACCGAGACCCGGCTGACGGCCTACGAGCAGCTCTTCGAGGCCCAGTTCCTGCTGGGCATGCACCGCGACGTGGTCACCGAACTGGAGCAACTGCACGCCCAGTACCCGTTGCGTGAACGCTTCTGCGAGCAGCTGATCACCGCGCTGTACAGCACCGGCCGGCAGGCCGAGGCGCTCGACGCCTACCACCGGACCAGGCAGCGGCTCTCCCAGGGGCTCGGCCTGGAACCGGGGCACGCTCTTCGCGCCAGGTTCCAGGAGATCCTCCGTCAGGAGCCCCTGCGGACCCGGTAGCCCCGGCGGCGCAGCGGTCGCCGCGTGCGACTGCGGAGACGTGCCCATGGCCCGGCATCGGGCCGTGGGCCCCGGTCTTCGGGGGGTCCGGGTCCCGGCCCGCCTCAGATCGACTTGGTCACGCGCAGGATCTGCCAGATCGCCCCGAACCGGGCCCGCCCGTGGAAGGCCAGGTACTCGGGAAGCACCAGCTGCGGAGCCCACTTCTCCTTGTACGCGAGCTGGCTGGCCGAGGGGTAGACCTTCTCTCCGTGGTCGGCGAGGAACCGCATGAACTTCCCCGTCACGGGGCTGGCCGCGGACACCTCGACACCGGGGTCGAGGCGGGTGAACGGGGTGAAGCCGAAGTGCAGCCACTCGGCACCCTCGGTGCGGAAGGTGTCGATGGCGTGGGCGTTGACCGCCTCCATCACACCCGGGGAGACGTCGTTGTCACGGCGGCTGAGGTCGTGCAGCCAGCCGGCCCGGGAGCCGTACGCGGGGGAGTAGGAGATGTACGCGACCACGGAGCCCTCGACTCGGCCGACGAACAGACGGCGCTCGCTCTGCGCGGGCCCGCCGCACTGGCCGACGAGGAACTCGATCTCCTTGACGTGTTTGCCCTTGCTGCGCAGCCAGCGCTGGTCCAGGGCGTCGATCTCGCCGGCCACCTCGTCGTACGCGACCTCGTCGATCTGCAGGCCGCTGCGTTTCGCGCGGGAGATCTTGTTGCGCAACTTCATGAACTTGGAGCCCTTGAGCGTGAACGCGGGCAGGTGCAAAGAGAACGAGGACCCCACTTGGTTCACGGTGAATCCGCAGCGGGCGTAGAGGTCGGCGTCCGAGCGCTGGAGCTGGATTGCGCAAACTTTGCGGCGCTTGGCACGCGCAAATTCCAGGAAGGCGTTCAGGAGCTTCTCCTGTTCGCCTTCGGGACCGAACGCCCCGCCGAACTGCACCAGATAGCCGCCCGCCGAGCGGTAGGCGATGAAGCCCTCCGTGCCCGGGGCGAGAAAATACTCGGTACCGCTGTTCAGCGCCAGGAAAGCGCTCGGGTTCTCGGCATACTTCCGCAGCGGTTGCACAACGGAGTCGAAGGCTACCGATTCCTCAGTCGTTGACATTTCGTTCCCCTGTCGCCCGGCCGTAGCCGACTCACCTTCACATCCCTTGCCCGCAGATACTCGGACCGCGGTCTTCGATGCCCCTGAAACGCTCGTCTCAGGTCCGTCTCAGAGCCTTCTCAGCCCTCGCTGGAAGATTACTGAGCGCAGCCGGAAGAGGAATGATCCGACTGTTCGAAGCGTATGAAGAAAGCGGGGACCGCGTGAACGGCACGCACATGGCGGGGGATGCGCCGCTCACCCAGGAGGATGTCGTCCTCGCCCCTGGGGCCTCGACGTATCTCTCTTATGTCGACGGAAAGAACATTCCCAGTACGGAATGGGTCTACGTCCTGGACGCGGCGGCACTGCTCGACGACGCCTTCACGAATCTGACGCTGAAGCGGAAGCTGGAGCGCGGTCAGTGGCACGGCGGCCCGGCGGGAGGCGAGCTGCCGCCCACGATCGTCGGCCGGGTCGCGAAGGCGGACCGCGACACGGTCGAACACGCCCTCCAGGCCGCCGCCCGGGCCGGCCGGGAATGGTCCGCGGTCCCCCTGGACGTCCGCCTGGAACAGCTCGGCACGCTGCTCCACGACCGGCTGGCCGACCGGGCCGAGGAGATCATCGACATCCTGGTCAAGGAGGGCCATCCACTGGCGCTCGCCCGCTGGCAGGTCTCCGGGATGCTGGAGTGCTTCGGGCCCGAGTCGCTCGGCTTCTACCGCACACAGATGCTCCAGGAGTTCCGGCACGGGGCCCGCGAGATCTCCGTACGCAGGCAGCCCGACGGTGTCGTCTGCCTCAACCCGCCGCAGAACGCGCCGCTTTCGAGCGCGCTCCTCGGCGTGACCTCGCTCTTCGCCGGCAACGCCCTGGTCGTACGGGCCCCGCGCAGCGCGCCGCTCGGAGTGATGTACGTCCTGCACGAGGTGGTGGTGCCCGCGCTGGAGGAGGTCGGGGCCCCGCCCGGCACCCTCGGCGTGGTGTGCGGCGACCCGGCGCCGATGCTGAACGCCTGGCTGCAGAGCCCGCACGTCGACGACATCATGTACTTCGGCAGCAGCGAGAACGGCATCCGGTTCCAGGAGCGCTGTGTCGCCGCGGGCAAGAAGCCGATCCTCGAACTCGCCGGCAACGACGTGGTGGTGGTCTGGAAGGACGCCGACGTCGGGCTGGCCGCCGAGGCGCTCACCGAGAGCTTCTACGGCTCCGGACAACTGTGCATGATCCCCAACCAGGTGCTCGCCCACCCCGACATCGCCGACTCGCTGACCGCCGAACTCGCCCGCCAGAGCGCCCTGGTGAAGCCGGGACACGCCGGTGACGAGGACGTACTGCTCACTCCAGTGCTGCGCAACGAGAAGTTCTTCTCCTGCCTCCAGGACGCCATCGACTCGGGCGCCGAACTGGTCTGCGGCGGCCACGCCATGCAGCTCGACGGCGCCCGTGACTCCTCCGGCATCTTCCTCGAACCCACCGTCGTCCTGGTGCGCGGTCTCGAAGGGGCGCGCGACGTACGGGCGGTGGCGCACGAGACCTTCTTCCCGCTGCTCCCCGTGGTCGTCGCGGCACGCGCCGACGGCGACGACGAGGAACTGCTGGAGAAGTTCATCGACTGGGTCAACAGCAACGAGTACGGACTGCGCAACTCCCTGTGGGCCGACGACCGTTCGGTGATCGACCGGTTCACCTCACGGGTCACCAAGGGTGGGCTGCTGAAGGTGAACGACTCGCACATCGGCTTCCTGCCCTACCTGCCCACCCACGGCGGCACGGGCCTGACCGGAGGCGTGTTCGGCGAGGCCAACTACCCGATCCTGCGCACCTCCCACGTACAGGGAGTCAGCGTCAGTGTGCAGGGCCTGCGCCCCCGCGAGGCCGTGTTCGGCGGCGGCCGGTCCCGGTAGCACGGGCCGCGGCGGGATTCCCCGCGTCCCTGCACCCGTGTCCGTGCCTCCTCCGTGTCTCTGCCCCCGTGCCCCCCGCGTGCCCCCCGTGTCCCTGCATCCCCCGCGTTCCGAAAATCCACCGACCCTGAGGAAGCCATGCGTTCCCTGGACGCGGCTCGGGAGATCTGCGAGAGCTATCTGCCCGGCCTGCTCAAGAACCTCGATGACATTCCGCTCGCCGATCTGGAGAAGCCGGAGAGCCCCGGCCTCACCCACTTCCGTACCGCCAAGGGCCCCGGGCTGGTGATTCCGAAGGAGTACCAGGGCGCCGGCGCCGACCCGCTGCAGGCGCTAGCCGTCGTCCGGGCCATCGGCGCCGTCTCGCCCTCGCTGGCCGTCGCCACGACGATGCACCACTTCTCCGTGGCCACCCTCTTCACGCTGGCCGACTCCATCAAGAGCAGCGGCATGGAGTGGGCGCTGCTCGAAGGCATCGCCGAGCAGAACCTCCTGGTCGCCTCCGGATTCGCCGAGGGCAAGCCATCGCAGGGCATCCTCACGCCGACCATGCGGGCCAGGTCGGCGGAGGGCGGGTTCGTCATCAACGGCTCGAAGAAGCCGTGCAGCCTCTCGCAGTCGATGGACCTCCTGACGGCGAGCGTGGCGCTGCCCACGCCCGACGGAGGTTCCGAGATGGCGGTACTGCTCGTACCGCGCCAGACCGACGGCATCACCAGCCACCCGTTCTGGCAGAGCTGGGCGCTGGCGGGCGCGGAGAGCAACGAGGTGCGGCTGACGGACGTGTTCGTCGACGAACAGCTGATCATGCGGACCGAACTCGGGGAGGCCGGCGAGCTCGACGAACTGCAGACGGTCGGGTTCATCTGGTTCGAACTGCTCATCTCCGCCGCGTACGTGGGGATGGTCTCCGCGCTGGTGGAGCGCCTGTACCGGTCGGGCCGCGGCGGCGAGTCGGACCGGTCGAACCTGATCGCGAAGCTGGAGACGGCGAACCTGCTGCTCGAAGGCGTCGCCCGGATGGTGATGGACGGCGAGCGGGGCAACGAGGCGCTCGCGAAGACCCTGGTGGCGCGCTACGCGGTACAGGACGCGCTCGGCGAGGCGGTGAACCGGGCCGTCGAGCTGCTGGGCGGCATGGCCTTCATCACCTCCTCCGACGTGGCCTATCTCGCGGCCGTCTCGCACGGGCTCACCTTCCACCCGCCGTCCCGCACGAGCTTCCAGGGCCCGTTCCTCGAACACGTGGCGGGCAAGCCGCTGCGGCTGGCCTGAGGAGGCACCGTGACGATCACCCCGCTCGCACCGGACGCTCTGCCGGACCGCCATGAACTCGGCCGGCTCTACCGCAGCCGGCTCAGCAAGGGCCGCGCCACCCTCGGCGAGATGTTCGGCGGCCATGTCGAGGTCGCCTCCGAGGGCGCCTGGGTCACCACCAGCGACGGCCGCAGGTTTCTCAACTGCGGTGGCTACGGCGTCTTTCTGACCGGAGCCCGGCATCCCGCCGTGATCCGCCGGGTCGCCGAGCAGCTGCACACCCACCCCGTCGCCACCCGCATCTTCCTGGAGCCGCAGGCCGCGCTCGCCGCCGACGCCCTGGTGTCCGTCGTACCGGAGGGCCTGAGCCGCGTCCACTTCGCGGGCTCCGGCGCCGAGGCGGTCGAGACGGCGATCAAACTGGCCCGCACCCGCGGCCGGACGCGGCTCGTCGCCACCCACGGCGGATACCACGGCAAGACCATGGGCGCCCTGACGCTCACCGGGAAGAGCCTCTTCCAGGACCCGTTCCGACCCCTGCTGCCCGGCACGACACACGTGCCCTACGGGGACGCCGAGGCGCTGCGCGACGTGCTCGCACGCATCCCGGGCGAGGGCTGCGTCTTCGTGGAACCGGTACAGGGCGAGGCCGGAGTGGTCATCCCGCCTGCCGGCTATCTGACCCAGGTCGCGGCGCTGTGCCGGGAGTTCGACGCTCTCCTCGTGCTGGACGAGATCCAGACGGGCCTCGGGCGCCTCGGCACCTGGTGGGGCGCGGACGCCGAAGGCGTCGTGCCGGACATCCTGCTCGTCGGCAAGGGGCTCAGCGGCGGCGTCGTGCCCGTATCGGCGGTCGTGGCGACGCCGGCGGTGTTCAAGGCCTTCGACCAGGACCCGTACCTGCACACCTCCACCTTCTCCGGGGCGCCGCTCGCCATGGCCGCCGCGCGCGGCGCCATCGAGGCGATCAAGGACAACGACCTCGTCACCCGCTCCAGGACGCTCGGCGAGCAGATCCTCAGCCGCGTGCGCTCGATCGTCACCGGCCACTTCGGCGAGGCGGTCCGCGAGGTGCGCGGACGCGGACTGATGCTCGGCATCGAGTTCGCCGGGCCGGGCCCGGCCGGTGACCTGCTCATCGAGCTGATCCAGCACGGCGTCATCACCAACCACTCGCTCAACTCCCATCTGGTCCTGCGCCTCACACCGCCCGCCGTGCTCGACAGCACGGACCTGGAGTTCCTCTACGAGGCGATGGACCGCGCCTGCCGGACCCAGGCCGCCCGCTACACACCGACCTCAGGAGGTGTCTGACCATGCGCAGCGCACAGGTCACGATCCGCGCGGTCGCCGTCGCGCCCGGCGATGCGTTCGACCGCGTGAAGGACTTCGCGAGCTATCCCGAACTCTCCCCCGTCGTACGGTCCGTGACGGTGACCCGGGCGACCCCCGGGCCGTCGGGCGGGGCCGGCGAGGAACACAGCGACTGGGAGGTGTACTTCCGCAACGGCATCCTGCGCTGGAGCGAGACCGACACCATCGACCGCGCCGGCCTGACCATCGCCTTCACCCAGACCGACGGGGACTTCGCCGAGTTCACCGGCACCTGGCGGGTCCGCGCCGACGGCGAGGACAGCCTGATCGACTTCTTCACCGAGTTCGACTTCGGGATCCCGAGTCTCGCGGGCATCCTCGACCCGGTCGCGGAACGGGTGTTCCGCGAGACGATCGGTCTGGTCGTCACCAGCCTGTTCGCCAAGGCCGAGGTCGTGGGCGACGAGGCACTCGTGCGGGCCGTCGAACTGGCCCGCGAGCGCGCCGCGGAACTCCGCACCGGGGACGACGCCCCCACCGCGGTCACAGCGGGGGCCGTCTGATGGATGCCAAGAACACCTTCGACACCCCCGTCACCTACCGGCTGATCCGCGTCGAGTACGCGGTGGGTCTCGCCGTCGCGGCCGGCTTCTTCCTCGCGCACCTCACCGAGGTGCGGTGGCTGCCGGCCGTGGCCCTCTTCCTCTACATCGACCTCATCGGCTACATCCCGGGCGCGATCGCCTACCACCGCAGCGAGGACAAGGCGATCTCCAAGGCCTACTACGTCCTCTACAACACGATGCACAGCCTGGCCACGCAGACCATCGTCGCGCTCGCCTGGATCTGGCTCGCCGGCCCGGAGTGGGCGTTGCTCGTGCTGCCCATCCATCTCTTCGGCGACCGGGCCCTGTTCGGCAACTTCCTCAAGCCCTTCGGCCTGGACTTCGAACCCGTGGCCAACCCGGCGTTCCAGCGCTTCCGGTCCGAGTTCGCGGCCTCCGAAGCGGACGGCACCCGCCTGATCGAACAGCTCGACGCGAGGCCGACGCCATGACCTCCCCGAGCACGACATCGGCGAGCGCGGCTTCTCCGAGTACGCACACCGGTGCCGCCCGCTGGCCGGCCGGGAGTCGCACCGCCTCCGTCCGCGCCACCACCCGGAAGTTCGCCACCGGCGTGACCGTCCTGACGTGCAGTCGCGACGAGGGCACCCACGGGGTCACCGTCAGCACCCTGACGCTCGCCTCGATGAAGCCGCCGATGGTCTCGGTCGCGCTGCGCCGGGACAGCCAGGGACTCGCCGCCCTGCTGGCGGCCGGCACGTTCGCCGTCAACGTCCTGGGCAGTCAACAGGACCCACTGGCACGGCACTTCGCCCGCTCCGACCGGGGCGAGGGGCTCACACGGCCCGGCCGTGGCGTCTGGGCGGGGCACACCGCGGACGGGGTACCGCTGATCGGCGGGGCCGTCGGCTGGCTGCAGTGCCGGGTGACACGCACCGTGCCGGCCGGCGACCACGAGCTGGTCCTCGGTCTGGTGACCGACGCCCGGCTCGGCACCGCGGAGGTCCCGCTGCTCAACTTCGCCGGAGCCCTGCACCGCCTTCCGGCCCCCTCCGCCCCGGCTTCCGGAGCCCTCGCCCCTTCCGTACCGGCCGCCGCCCCGCCCGACGACACGACCCGGAGCTGACCATGACCGACACCACCACGGGGACGGCCCCCGATCCCGCCATTCCGTCGGAAGCCGACTGGGACCACGCGCCGTCGCTGGTCGACGGCGCCAACTCCCTCGAACTGACCGCCGCCGAGTGCGACCTGCGGTACTGGCTGCGTGCGGTGCCCCAGGGCACCCTGCGCGGCAAGGTCCTCGGCCACGACGAGAACGTACGGCCGCACGAGGTGACCCGGCGTCCCGGGCCGCTGAACGAGGCGCTCACCCAGGAGCTCGCGTTCCGTTCCATCGCCGAGGACAAGGCGACGCGCGCGCTCGGCTACATGGTGGCCCTCGCGCCCGACACGGCGACGATGGAGTTCTACACGACCCAGCTGATGGACGAGGCCCGGCACTCGATGGTGTTCCGCAGCCATCTGCTGAGCCTCGGTGTCGCCGAGCACGATCTCTTCGCCACCATCGACAGGCTCGCCGCCGCCGACCGCGACGCCGTGCTCGTGCCGCTGGAGAACCTCGGCCTCGAAGTCCTGCGCGATCAGGAGGACTTCATCGGCGGAGTGGTCGTCCTGACGATCCTCGTCGAGGGCGTCCTCGCGCCGGCCGCGCAGCTCTCCGAGCTCAAGTGGCGCGTCTTCGACCCGGCCGCCGCCGATGTCGAGCGCGGCGCGGGCATCGACGAGATCCGCCACCTCACGGTGGGCAGCTCGGTCGCCCGTGAGCACCTGCTCGCGCACCCCGAGGACAAGGAACGCATCCTCGAACTCATCACCCGTGGCCGCAAGTTGTGGGAGAACCTGCCCGCCGCGGAGATGACCCTGCGCCGCGAGACGCTCTTCCAGAAGGGCCTTGACGCGCACCGCGACCTCGCGGGGGACTACGAGATCTGGCCGGGTCGCCGCCTCGTCGACACCACCGTCGAGGAACGCGTGGGGACGGCCCACGAGTGGTCCGAGTCGATGCAGCGGAAGCGGCTCGTCTACATGGGCCTGGAGGAGGCGATATGACCACCGTCAACGAAAGGGGAGTACGGGACGCCGAGGGCTCCGGCACCCTGGAGGAGATCACCCGGCTCGTCAAGGACGCCGGACTGATGGACACCCGCCCCAGCTGGTACGTCTACAAGATCGCGTTCAACTTCCTTCTCCTGGCGGCCGGCTGGACGGCCTTCGCGCTGCTCGGCGACACCTGGTGGCAGCTGGCCGTGGCCGTGTTCCTCGGCCTGATGTTCGGCCAGACCGACCTGGTCGGCCATGACGCGGGCCACCGGCAGATCGTCCGGACCCGCAAGGCCAGCAACATCATCGGCTATGTGCACGGCAACCTGTTCACCGGCGTCAGCTTCGGCTGGTGGGTCAAGCACCACACGGCCCACCACAACTTTCCCAACCACCTCTCGATGGACCCCGACATCCTGCGCCGGCAGGTCATCTTCGAGGCCGGGGACCGGGTCAAGCGCACCACACCGCTCCAGCGCTTCGTGGTCCGCCATCAGTCCTGGATGTTCTTCGTCCTGATCACGCTGGAAGGCCTGCGCCTGCACATGTCGGGCTATGTGGCCGCGAGCAGGGGTGCCCTCACCAAGTACAAGAAGTCCGAACTCACGGTCATCACGCTGCACCTGGTGCTCTACGTCGCCGCGCTGTTCTACGTTCTGCCGCCCGGCAAGGCGATCGCGTTCCTCGCGCTCCACCAGGCCGTGTTCGGCTTCTACATGGGCCTGATGTTCGCGCCGAACCACAAGGGCATGCCGGTCCGCGACGGGGAGAAGGAGGACCTGGACTGGCTCACCCGGCAGGTGGTCACCTCCCGCAACCTCAAGCCCAGCCGGTTCAGCGACTTCTTCTACGGCGGCCTCAACTACCAGATCGAACACCACCTGTTCCCGTCGATGCCCCGCACCAACCTGCGCAAGGCACAGCCCATCGTCAAGGAGTTCTGCCTGCGCAGCGGGCTGCCGTACGTGGAGGTGTCGATCCTCGAGTCCTACGCCGAGGTGGCCGACTATCTCGACGAGGTCAGCGACGAGGTGGCGCGGCTGGAGAGCGGGGTCTCATGAACGCCACGGGCGCCGGCCGCGCGGCGGTCGTGTGCGGACTCGGCACCTGTGTCCCTCCGTACGCGCTGACCAACGAGGAACTGTCGAAGCTCGTCGACACCTCCGACGCGTGGATCCGCAGCCGCACCGGCATCGGCCAGCGACACATCGCCGACGCCTCGACCGCGACGAGCGACCTCGCGGTCGAGGCGGGCGGCCGGGCCCTGAAGTCGGCTTCCGCGACCGGGAGTTCAGCGGTCGACGCGGTCATCGTCGCGACGACCACCCCGGACCACCCCTGCCCCGCGACCGCCCCTCTGGTGGCCACGCGACTGGGGCTCGGCACCGTGCCGGCGTTCGACCTGGCGGCGGTGTGCACCGGCTTCCTCTACGGACTTGCCGCCGGGGCGGGGCTGATCGCCGCCGGCACCGCCGAACGCGTCCTCGTGATCGGCGCCGAGACCTTCTCGCGCATCCTCGACCCCGAGGACCGCTCCAGCCGCGCCATCTTCGGCGACGGTGCCGGAGCGGTGGTCCTGCGCGCCGGGGAGCCGGACGAGCCGGGCGCGCTCGGCCCCTTCGACCTGGGGAGCGACGGAAGCGGCAGCGACCTGATCACCGTACGGACCGGCGGATCGCGTGACCCGTACCCGACGGCAGGGGACGCGGCGGACCCGTACTTCCGGATGAACGGCAAGGCGGTCTTCCGCAACGCCGTCGAGCGGATGACCGAGTCCTCGCGCCGCGTGCTGGACCGTACGGGCTGGACCGGAGGGCTGCCGGATCTCGTGGTGGCGCATCAGGCCAACCTGCGGATCCTGTACGCCGTCGCCGACCGGATCGGCGTCGACCGCGCGGACTGCTTCGTCAACATCGACCGTGTCGGCAACACCGCCGCCGCGTCCATCCCGCTCGCCCTCGGCGACGCGGACCGCTCCGGGGCCCTGAGCGCGGGCCGACGCGTCCTGCTGACCGCCTTCGGCGGCGGCCTGACCTGGGGCGCCTGCACGTTGACCTGGCCGGACATCCGGCCGGCCTGACCCGCCGTGACCGACCACCGGCGATCAGTCGCACACCTACCGCACACCCATCACGACCAACAGGAGATGCAGTCATGAGCGACGTCTACAACCGTATGGTCAAGCTGCTGCAGGCCGGCTTCGGTCTGGAAGCCGATGAGATCAGCCCCGAACAGACCTTCAACGACCTGGAACTCGACTCGCTGGCCATGGTGGAACTGTCGCTGGCCGCCCAGGAGGAGTTCGGGGTCCCGGTGAACGACGAGGACATCAGCTCGCGGGACACCATCTCCCGCGCCGCGGAGGTCATAGAGGCGAAGGGCGTGGCCGTCTGATGGCGGGCACCTCCCGCTTCGACGCCGCCGTCACCGGGGTCGGGATGGTGAGCTGCGCGGGGATCGGGGTCCCGGCGTCCTGGAAGCGCATCCGCGAGGGCGAGGGCACGGCCGCCGGCCCGGTCCCCGCACTCGAGGGAACACCCGCCGACTTCGGCTGCGCCGTGCCCGACTTCGACCCGGCCAAGGCCGTCGGCAGGCGCAAGGCCTGGCGCCTGGACCGCTGCAACCAGTTCGCGATCGCCGCGGCCGCCGAGGCCATCGCGGACGCCGGCCTCGACCCGTCCACCTGGGACGGCACCCGGGTCGGCGTCGTCCTCGGGAACGGCATCGGTGGCGCCGCCGCCTGGGAGAAGCAGCACAACGTCCTGCGCGACGAGGGCCCCCTCAAGGTCTCGCCCCTGCTCATCCCGATGCTGTCCATCAACATGTCCGCCGGTTACGTGGCGATGGAATGCGGGGCGCGCGGCCCCAACTTCGTGACCGCCACCGCCTGCGCCTCCGGGACCACCGCCATCGGCATGGCACGCGAACTGCTCCGCAGCGGCCTGTGCGACATCGTCGTGACCGGCGGCACCGAGGCTCCCCTCGTACCGTCGATCGTCTCCGGATTCAGCCAGATGGGCGCCCTGTCCAAACGCCGCGACGACCGGTCGACCGCCTCCCGGCCCTTCGACGCCGATCGTGACGGCTTCGTTCCGGCCGAGGGCGCCGCCGTCCTCGTACTCGAACGCGCCGAGCACGCGCGGGCCCGCGGCGCCCGGATACGGGCCATGGTCAGCGGCTACGGAGCCTCGGCCGACGCCCACCACGCCACGGCCCCCGACCCGCGGGGCGCCGGTGCCGAACTCGCCGTCCGCAGCGCCCTGTCGGACGCGGGAGTCGACGGCTCGGACGTCACGCACGTCAACGCGCACGGCACCTCCACGCCGCTCAACGACGTTTCCGAGGCACGCATGATCCGCCGGGTCGTCGGACAGCACCCGGCGGTAACCTCCATCAAGGGGGTGGTGGGTCACGCGCTCGGCGCCGCGGGGGCGATCGAGGCCGTGGCCACGGTGCTCACGATCGAGAACGGCTTCGTCCCGCCCACCGCGAACCTGGAGAGCCTCGATCCGGAGGTCGACCTGGACGTGGTGGCCAAGGCGGGCCGCGAGCTGCCGGTCGAGGTCGCGGTGAGCAACTCCTTCGGGTTCGGCGGCCAGAACGCCGTACTCGTGTTCAGCAGGGCCTGACAGCGAACGGGAGCCGTGGGACGTGTCCGAGGAACGCAGATGGCAGGTCGAGGAGAGCGTGCTGGTGCACGCCACCCCGGAGCGGGCCTACCGCGCGATCAGCGACGTACGGAGGATGGCCACGTTCTCCCCCGAGTGTGTCGGGGTCCGGGTGCGCGGCCGTGGCCCGGTCGTCGCGGGCACCAGGTTCACCGGCTTCAACCGCAAGGGCCTCTGGCTCTGGTTCACCGACTGCCGTGTCGTGCGGGCCGAGGAGGGCCGTGACTTCGCCTTCCGCGTCACCAGTTTCGGCCTGCCGATCGCGCTCTGGGGCTACCGGTTCACGCCCGAGGAGGACGGCACCCGGGTCACCGAGTACTGGGAGGACCTGCGCACGGGGCGCAGGGGCCGGCCGGCCGAACTGCTCGGATTCTTCACGGGCACCAAGCCCGCGGTACGGCACCGGGCAAACACCGCGGGGATGCGGGCGACCCTGGGGCGGCTGAAGGCCGCGCTGGAGCAGTAGGGGAGCAGGGAGCGAAGGGGAAGGGGCGCCGCGGTTCCCCGCCGGTCACCTCCGGCGGGAACCGCGGCGCCCCTTCCTCATGGCGCGAGCAGACGTCCCAGCGTCCGCACCACGGCGGACGCCGCCACCGCGTGCCCCCGGCTGCTCAGCCGCCCCGGACGCGCGCCCCACAGATCGGCCAAGGATGTGCCCTCGTGCGCGGCGAGGTCGACGTGCACACATCCGTGGCGCAGCACCACCGCTTCGATGCGTTCGACGAGCAGGCGCTGCCGGGCCCGGAGGCCGGCGTGCTCGGCGGCGGGCACCTCGCCGGCCTTCGTCAGGTCGAACGGGCTGACCACCAGCACCACTTGGCAGTTCCCGCCGCGCAACGCGGCCAGGATCCTGCTCAACTCGAACTCCATGGCGTCCGGATCGAAGGAGCGCGCCCTCAACTCCGGTCCGCCGCAGGCGAGCAGCGCGAGATCACCGTTGAAGTCGAGGGCGTCCCCGAGCTGGGTCGACCGTACGTGGGAGAGCGGAAGCTCCCGCCGTCCCCGTGGATGCAGACAGGCGAACCGCGGATGCGCGTCGCGCAGCGCGTCGGTCACGCGGTCGGTCCACGGCGCGCGCGCCCAGCCCGGTACGACGGTCATCCCGGCCGAGTCGGTGGTGCTGTCGCCGAGCACCACCGCCCGCCGCCAGCCGGCGCCGGCGAGCAGTTCGGCGCCCTCACCCGGACCCAGGCACCGCGGATCCGCGTGCTCGCCGGCAGGAGCCGCGTCGGCGTCGCCCACGCCCCTGCGCGGCGCTCCGCCCGGCGCCCGGACGCCACTCCGCCCTTCGATCCGGTCCTCCCCCCGTGCCTCGCCCTGCACCCGGTCTCTTCCCTGTCCTGGCCCCGCCATCGGACATCCCCCCTGGGTCGACGGCCCACGCTCTCCCCCTGAGCGGGGCGGGCCGCGGTGATACCTGCGCGGGCGCCGGACGCGCCCTCTTCTCACGACTCCTGTGGCGCCCGCGCCATGCGCCGGAGCCGGCCCGTGTGCGCGGGGATGTGGTCCTCGGCGCGCAGGCGCACGATCTCGCCCCACGGCACGGCCCCGCTGAACAGTTCCTCGCCCTTGTCGCCGACGAGCCGCACGATGACCGGCGTCGCCCGCTGATTCTCTGGCGTCTGGGCGAGTAGGCCGATGAACTCGGCGGCGTTGCGGCGGACGAGTTCGACCAGGACGTCGCGATCGACCGAGGATGTCAGTTCCTCGACGGCCTTCGGGTCCATGGCGGGCCCGTTGTCGAGTCCGGCGGGGTCTCCCGCCAGCACCTGTCGGGCGGTCGAGGCCAACAGCCGGTCGCTCAGGGCGATATGGGCGAGGGTCCAGTCGGCGTCGCGCTCGTCGGGCCGCGGCGCGGACGCCTGGTGGCCGAGGGGCGCGGCGGTGGCGGCGGCGATCAGGCCCGCGTAGGCCTCCTCCAGAACGGCGGTCTCCATTGCTGAGTCCTTTCGAAAGTCCCGGACGTCGTGGGTGACATCGCCGGTGACATGGGTGTCTGTGGGCGGGCCCGGGACGGGGTCGTCGTCGGGCCCGGCGAGTGCCAGTTCCACCAGCCGCGCGACCTCATCGGGACTCAGGTGTTCGAGCCGGCCGACCAGGTCGGCGGCCTCCGGATCGCCGCCGCACGCGAGGAACTTGGCGCGCGCGAGCGCCGCGTGGTCGGTGCCGTCTGCGCCGCTCGCGGCACCCACCGCGCCGCGCCGCTCGACGCTCAGCTCGCGGCCGTCGCGCAGCCGGACGGTGACACGGGCACCGAGGTTCTTGGTGGCCCACCGGAAATCGGTCTCCGGTTCCAGCCAGGCGGGCGGCAGGGCCTCGGCGGCCCGGGCGTCGATGGCCCGTACCCAGGCCTCGGCCCGCTCACCCGCGCGGCGCAGCGCCTGGCCGAGCGGGGCGGTGGCCAGCAGCGCGTGCCGGCTGAACGCCGGGTCGTGCCGGGTGTGTACGCGGTCGGCGAGTTCCCAGCGGTCGGGGCGGTCCACCGCCGGGTGCGCGAGGTCGGAGGGGAGGAGGGAGCCGGTGAGCAGCGCGGTGGCGACGTTGTAGGGGAGGGAGAAGTTCAGGGCGGCCACGCTGGAGTCGGGGCCGATCGGGTGCTGCCGGGCGATCCGGTCGAGCCCGGCGGTGAAGATCGAGCCCTCCACGACGACCTCGGTGATGTCCCGATGGTCAACTCCGCCCAGGGCGCTGTGCAGTTCGACCGCGCAGTCGACGGCGGCACTGGTGTAGGCGCTGCCCGGGTGGATCTTGTACGAGAAGGTCTCCGTGTGCCAGAGGCTGCCGAGTCCGGCCAGTGCCTCTTCGGGGAGCGGTATGTCCGCGAACCGGTGCAGGAACCCTTGTGGGTGTTCGAGTACGTCCTCGGGCCCGGTGAGCCCGAAGCGGGCCCCGTCGCAGGCGCTCAGTCCGATCTGCACCGGCACGGCGGCCACCAGCAGCTTCGCGTCCGTACTGAAGAACCCGCGCGACAGGCTCCACGTCGGCACCGAGAACGCCATGCCCAGGGCGTGGGCCCAGGTGTCGGCGGAGGCGTTCTCCGCGCGCAGCCGCCCGGCGACGGCCCCCGCGAGATGGGTGTGCCCGGCGGTCTGGCCGCGGAACGGCCCGAGGGTCGCGGCGGCGGTGATGCGGGCGGCGGTCTCGTTGGCCGCGAGTACCGAGGTCAACAGCTGTCGCCCGTCGAGGCGGAGCGGACTCGCGTAGATCAGCGGGACGTTGACCGTGGAGTGCGACAAGTGGCCCGCGTAGGCGGTGTCGTCGAAGTCCAGGCAGACGGTCGCCATGGAGAGCGAGTGCACGGCATGCTTCGGGTCGCGCTGGAGCGGGCTGCCGTACGCCTGGCTGATGCGCCTGCCGAGCGGGTGCCCGTACCCGGCGCGGGCGGCCCCGAGTTGGCTGAGGATCTGGCTCTTGAGGTGCGCGACGACCCGGTCGGGTGCGTCGCCGAGGTCGAGTCGACTGCCCCAGATGGCGAGTCGGCGGATGATGCTGTCACCGCCGGGCGACCGGGACTCCGGCCGGACTCGGGCGTCCTTCGCCGGGCCCGGCCCGTGGGGCGGGGCGCCTGAAGCGTCCCGCCCCACGGGAGTCGTACCGGATCCGGGCATCAGGAGCGCTGTCCGGCGGGCTCGACCGGGAGGCCGTCCTGCCCGCGGTCGTCCACCGCGGCGGACCCGGCCCGGACGGCCGGCTGCCTGCCCTTGAGGAAGATCAGCGCGAACAGCCCGCCGACCAGGGCGCCGGCCCCGGCGATCTCCATGGCGATGTGCATGCCTTCCACGTAGACGGGGCTGACCGCCTCCATCACCGTGCCCCGGATCTGAGGCGGGAGGGCGGCGACACGGGACAGGTCGCCGTCGCCGAGCAGGTCGACGGCCTTGGCCTGCGCCTGGGCGGGCACGTCGGTCTTGGCCAGCGCGTCGGGCATCCCGTCCCGCAGGTGTCGCAGGAGCAGGGCGCCGGCGAGAGCGACACCGAAGACGGTGCCGACCTGGCGGAAGGTGTTGGAGACGCCGGAGGCGGTACCGGCCTGCTCCGGCGGTACGGACCCGAGGAGCGCGACGGTGGCGGGCGCGCCGGTGAACGAGACGCCCACGCCGAGGAGGGCCAGCGACCACCAGTAGCTGCCGAATCCGGAACCGACCTCCAGGAGCGTGAGCCCGAGGAGACCGCCCGCCGACAGCGCGGAACCGATGGCGATCGGCAGCCGCGGCCCGACTTTCGCGGCCACGATGCTGGCGGCGAACGAGGCGATCATGATCGGCACCGTCAGCGCGAGGAACCGTACCCCGGTCTCGATGGAGCTGAGCTGGTTGATGCTCTGCAGATAGAGCGTGAGCAGGAAGATCGCCGCGAACAGGCCGAACAGGCTGAGGAAGTTGACGATGCCCGCGACGACCACGATCGGGCTGCGGAAGAAGCTCATCGGCAGCATGGGGTCGGGGTGCCGCAGCTCCCACAGCACGAAGAGCAGCAGCGTCACGACCGACCCGGCGAACGACCCGAGGATGATCCCGGACGTCCAGCCCTCGCTGTTGCCCTCGATCAGCCCGTACGCCAGCGACGCGATCGTCGTGATGAACAGCAGCTGTCCGACGAGGTCGAGCTGCCGCTTCCGGGGGGAGCGGTTCTCGGTGAGCAGTTTGGCGAGGACGACGGTGGCGATGACCCCGACCGGCGCGTTGACCCAGAAGATGCACTGCCAGCCGTAGTGGTCGACGAGCACTCCGCCGAGCACGGGACCGGTCGACAGCGCGATGCCGCCGACGCCGGCCCAGATGCCGATCGCCTTGGCGCGGTCGGCGGGGGCGGTGTACGCGGCGGAGACCAGCGCGAGCGAGACCGGGATCATGATGGAGCCGCAGACCCCCTGGAGCGTGCGGCCGACGAGCAGCACCCCGATCGAGTCGGACAGCGCGCAGACCACGGAGCTGAGGGTGAAGCCGATCAGGCCCGCGAGGAAGATCTTCTTGCGGCCGAGGATGTCGCCCAGGGTGCCGGACGTCAGCAGCAGACACGCGAAGGTCAACGTGTACGCGTCGATGATCCACTGGAGCTGGGTGATGTCCGTGGACAGGTCTTCCTGGATGTCGGGCAGCGCCACGTTCACGATCGTGGCGTCGAGATAGACCATGAACACGCCGAAGCAGAGGAAGGCGAGCAAAAGCCCCTTCCGCTGGCCCGGGGCAGTGGTGTCGCTCATCGCGGTTCCCTCGTATCAAGGTTTGGGGGACGGGTCTCGAGGACGGTGCGGGGCTGGTCCCGGCTGTGCGGCAGGACTCTTCGAGGCTAATGACCGACGGTCAGTCAGTCAACTGGCCGACGGTCAGTCAGTGCGGGAAGGTAGATTGGAGGCGATCCTCGCGGACCTGGCGGAGGACCCCCTGACAGGAGGCGAGCCCATGGCGACGGCAGCAGAGGCCCACCCCGGGAAGCCCGCGCGCCGCAAGCGGCGGACCATGAGCCCCGACGACCGCCGCTCGGCGCTCATCAGGGGCGCCTCCGAGGTCTTCCAGGAAAAGGGCTTCGCGGCCGCCACGGTCGCCGAGCTGGCCGAGGCGGGAGAGGTGGCCAAGGGCACCTTCTACCTCTACTTCGACTCCAAGGACCACCTGCTCGGAGCGATGTGGGAGGAGTACGTCGACGGCTTCCTGCGCGACACTCGCGCGATGCTCGACGAGGGCGGCGCCTGGTGGCCGAGCCTGGACCGTCTGATCCGCACCATGGTCGAGCACGCCGTCCACAACGCCGACCTGCACCGCATCGTCTACCGCTCCGCGAACGCCAAGGCCCTGGAGCTCTGCCACGCCTCCAACCAGCGCGTGGTGGACCTGATGTGCGACTTCGTCGCCCGCGGCTCGCTGGTCGGAGCCTTCCGTGCCCGCGACACCGGCCTCGCCTGCCGCCTGGTCTTCCACGCGGCGGACGGCCTCCTCGACGACCTGATCAGCCGCGACGAACCCATCGACCTCGAAGAGGTCACCGCGTCCATCCTGGAACTGGCCCACCGCGGCCTCGGTGACCCGGACCTCGACTGAACCGGGAGACCGTCCGGAACGGAACGGAGCGCGTCCCGCCGGGGCGCGCTCCCGCGCGTTGTCCACCACGTCGCCGATCCAAGGGCGCCGTTCTGCGAGCGGCCTGAGGCGCCCGTCTCAGGTGAATGTCAGGCGGATGCGGAAATGTCTGCGGTGCACCGGGGAGCGGACGAGAGCCCGCCGACCGGAGCGAGGAGAGGTACCCGAAGCGGCCCAACGGGGTACCGAGGCAACTTGGTTCGGGTTTCGGCCCGCGCAGGTTCGAATCCTGCCCTCTCCGCAGCGTGTTCCCGAGCGGCGCCGCCGGACTCCGGCGGCGCCGCCGTGCTGTCCACCCGGCTTGGAGTGCCCGTCGTCATGAGCGCCCCGTTCGCATCGGTCCTGGTGATCGCCAACCCCGTATCGGGTACGTACCTGCCCGCGACGGCCGAGACGGTACGCCGCCGGTTCGCCGACGCCGGCCACACCGTCACCCTCGCCGTCACCGAACAACCGGGCCACGCCCGCAAGTTGGCCGCCGAGGCGCTGGCACCCGGCGGACCCGACATCGTGGTCGCGCTCGGCGGCGACGGCACGGCGCACGACGTGGCCGCGGGCCTGGCGAACACCGGGAACTCCTCACCCCAGCAGGCCGCCCGGGTGCCCGCCCTGCTGATCCTCCCCACCGGAACCGGCAACTCCTTCTACCGCGAGATCTGGGCCGACCGTCCCTGGCGCGAAGCTCTCGAACTCGCCGTGACAGAACCGTACTTCCGCGCGATCGACCTGGCGCGCGTCGCGGAGAACGGGGCGTCGGCCCTGCTCGGCGCCTCCACCGGCGTGGTCGCCCAGTCCCTCATCACGGCCCGCGACATCACCGACGCCGGCCGCGAACGGTACGAGAAGGCGGTCGCCGCCTCTCTACGGGCCTTCACCCCGTACCCGGGCCGGGTCCTGGTCGACGGCGAGGTGGTGCAGGAGGGCCCGACCGTCTTCGCGAACGTCGGCGGCGGCCGGCATCGCGGCGGCCGGTTCAAGCTGCTCCCGGACTCCGTCATGGACGACGGCCTCCTCGACGTGTGCGTCGTCGGCACCGCCCTCCCGCTCCACGAACTCCCCGCCCTCTCCCGGGACGGCGGCCACGTCGGCCGCGAGGGCGTGGTCTACGCCCGCGGCCGGAGCATCGTCGTGGAACGCACGGACGGCCACCCCCTCGTCTTCGAGTACGACGGCGACGTACTGGAGACACCGGGGGAGCGGTTCACGCTGGACGTGGTGCCGGGGGCGCTGCGGGTCGTGGCGCCGTTGCCCGAGGGGTAGTCGGGGCGGCCGGGGGCAGTGCCGGCGCATCGCGGAGGACCAGCGAGGGTTCGCTCTACGAGGACGTGAAGCCGGGATTCCGGCCCTGGGCCGGGTGTAGTGCCTGAACGGCAGACCGCGAGTCGGTCCGAAGCCACCCGTTGTAGAGTGAAAAGCGCCCTTGACCTGCGCACGCAGGCAGGGAGCCGACCTTCGGAGCAACGCATGCTGCGCACCATGTTCAAGTCCAAGATCCACCGTGCCACCGTCACCCAGGCCGACCTGCACTACGTCGGGTCCGTGACGATCGATGCCGATCTGCTCGACGCCGCCGATCTGCTGCCCGGTGAGCTCGTCCACATCGTCGACATCACCAACGGCGCCCGCCTGGAGACGTACGTCATCGAGGGGGAGCGCGGGTCCGGGGTCATCGGGATCAACGGCGCCGCCGCCCATCTCGTGCGGCCCGATGATCTGGTGATCATCATCAGTTACGCTCAGGTCGATGACGCCGAGGCGCGGGCGCTGCGGCCGCGGGTCGTGCATGTGGACCGCGACAACCGGATCGTCTCCCTCGGTGCCGATCCGTCCGAGCCGGTCCCGGGCTCGGACCAGCAGCGCAGCCCTCAGGCCGTCACCGCCTGAACCACGGCGTCCGTGTCACGGGGCGGAGTGGCGCCGCAGCACCTGGAACCGAGGACCCGAGGAGTGGCCGTGAGCGACATCGAGATCCGTGACGACCGGCCGGCCGGACGTCTTGAGGCGTTCGCCGGTGACGAGGTGGTCGGGCACATCGAGTACTTCGTGCTGGAGGAGCCCGCCCGCGCCCTCGTCCCGGTGCACACCATCGTGGAACCCGAGCACGAGGGCCACGGCATCGCCGGCTCCCTGGCCCGCGAGCTGTACGCCATCGCCGCGCGCGAGGGCACGGTGGTCGCGCCGCTCTGCCCGTACGTCGTGAAGTGGGCGGAGCGTCACCCCGAGGAGGCCCCGGCGGCCGACCCCGCGCTGCGGAAGGCCGCGCTGGAGTGGCTCAAGGCGCACCCCGGACGCTTCTGATGTCCGGGGCGCCGCCCCCGGCGTCGTCCGGAGCGCCCCTTTCCGGGTCGTACGGGCCCCTCGCCCTGCTGCACACCTCGCCCGCCCACATCCCCGTCTTCGACGCCCTGCGCGACGAGGACCACCCGGGCCTGGACATGCGGCACCTCGTCGCCGAGGAACTGCTGGCGCGAGCCCGTCGCGAGGGGCCCGACGCGGTGGCCGACGACGTCCGGACCCTGCTCGTCGCGGCCGTCGCCGACGGCGCGCGGGCCGTGCTCTGCACCTGTTCGACCATCGGCGCCATCGCCGAGGGGGCCGACGCCGGGGTGCCCGTGCTGCGCGTGGACCGGCCCATGGCCGCCGCGGCGGTGGCCGCCGGTCCGCGGGTCGTCGTCCTCGCGACCGTGGCGAGCACCCTGGAACCGACGGTCGCCCTCGTCGAGGGGGAGGCCCGCCGCGCCGGACGGCCCGTCGAGGTCCGCACGGTTCTCGTCGACGGCGCGTGGGACCTGTTCGAGGCGGGTGACACGGACGGCTGCGCCCGCGCGGTGGCCGAGGCCGCCGACGCCGTCACCGAAGCCGACGCGATCGTCCTCGCCCAGGCGTCCATGACTCCGGCACAGGACCTGACCAGCACCACGATCCCGGTGCTGTCGAGCCCCCGGCCCGGCCTGGCGGCGGCGGCCTCCACCGCCGAGCGTCAGCCGCAGCCCGGGTAGACCGGCGACCCGCGGCCCGGGGTGCGCCCCGAGCCGCCGAGGACGGGCAGTGGCCAGCGCCGTGCCCCGGTGCTGCAGCGGCGCCGGCAGCACCTCTCGTTCGGTTCTCGTTCGGTGGCCGCGCCGTGTGACGGCCTTCCGCGGCGTGACCCGGCCGTCCACCGGCTCTCTTCGCGCGGCCTCCGCCCGGATCCCGGACGTGCGGGCGACCCGTCCCACCGGAGACAGGGAGGCGTGGGGCCCGGTCCTCCGCTGTCTCGACCGGTGTTCGACCGTCAACCGGCCCGGCCGGTGAGCCGACCAGTAGGCCGGCCCGCGGCGCTCCACACCTCGGTCGGCGATCGACGGCCGGCCAGGCGTCGGCCCCGGTGACCGAGGCCCGCCGGCGGACCCTGATGCGCCGTGGGCGGCGGGGCCTGGCCGGCTCGGCCGGCTTCGGCCGCGTGCACATTGCAGCCCGCCCCCGCGGGTAACCCCCGCACGCTCCGTTGCCCCACCTGGACCGCATCCTCGCGCGACGGGGTGAGTGCATGGTCGGCTGCTGGGTACGCGGGGAACAGTCCAGGGCCGACGTACCGAATGGCTGGAGGACCGCCATGACGCAGCCGTATCCCGCCCCCGTACCGCCGGGGCCCACCCCCGGGCCGAGCCCCGAGCCGCCGGGCCCGTCACCCTTCCCGGACCCGGTGCCGGACCCCGGTGGCCCCGACCCCACGCCCGGGCCCCCGAGGCCCGACCCGACTCCCGGCCCCGGCGGCCCCGAGCCCGTACCCTCCCCGTCGCCGGTCCCCAAGCCGCCGGGTCCGGACCCCGTTCCGGAGCCCCAGCCACAGCCCGGACCGCTGTCCTGAGGAGCGAGGGGCCCGCCGAGCGCGGGCCCCGTACCTGGGGCCGCTGCCCCTGAAGCACGGCCGAAGCCGCCACAACCCCCGCTGGGGTGTGGCGGCTTCGGCCGTTCCGGCGTGTGCCGTTCGCCCGGGTCCGGTTACGCGTCGACCTCCGACCGGTCCCCGCCCCACAGGGTGTGGAACGAGCCCTCCCGGTCCGTCCTGCGGTACGTGTGCGCCCCGAAGAAGTCGCGCTGGCCCTGGGTGAGGGCCGCGGGCAGACGCTCGGCGCGCAGGGCGTCGTAGTAGGCGAGGGCCGCGGAGAAGCCGGGCGTGGGGACGCCCTGGCGGGTGGCCGCGACGACGACCTCGCGCCAGTCGTCCTGGGCCGCGGCGATCTCCTGGGCGAACGTGTCGTCCGACAGCAGGCTCGGCAGGTCGGGACGGGCGTCGTAGGCGGCGCGGATACGGTCCAGGAAGGCCGCCCGGATGATGCAGCCGCCGCGCCAGATGGAGGCCACGGCACCGAGGTCGATGTCCCAGTCGTACTCGTCGCTGCCCGCGGTGATCTCGTGGAAGCCCTGCGTGTACGAGACGATCTTCGACGCGTACAGCGCCTGCTCCACCCGGTCCGCGAAGGCCGCCGCCTCCGCCTCGCCGAGCTGCCGCGCCTTCGGCCCCGCGAGGCCCCGCGAGGCCTCACGGAGGTCGGCGTGCCCGGACAGCGAGCGGGCGAAGACCGCCTCGGCGATGCCCGAGACCGGCACACCCAGGTCCAGCGCGATCTGCACGGTCCAGCGTCCCGTGCCCTTCTGCTCGGCCCGGTCCTGGACCACGTCGACGAACGGCTTGCCCGTCGCCGCGTCCACGTGCGAGAGCACCTCCGCGGTGATCTCGATCAGGTAGGAGTCGAGCCGGCCGGTGTTCCAGGTGCGGAAGATGTCGGCGATCTGCGCGGGGGAGTACCCGGCGACGTCACGGAGCAGCTGGTAGGCCTCGCCGATGAGCTGCATGTCGGCGTACTCGATGCCGTTGTGGACCATCTTCACGAAGTGCCCGGCGCCGTCGGGGCCCAGGTGCGTGACACACGGCGAACCGTCGTCGGCCTTGGCGGAGATCTTCTCCAGCATCGGGCCGAGCGAGGCGTACGACTCGGTCGAGCCGCCCGGCATGATGCTCGGCCCGTGCAGCGCGCCCTCCTCACCGCCGGAGACCCCCGTGCCCACGAAGTGGATGCCCTGCTCGCGCAGCGCGTGCTCGCGGCGCCGGGTGTCCGCGAAGTGGGCGTTACCACCGTCGATGATCATGTCGCCGGGCTCCAGCAGCGGCGCGAACTCCTGGATCACCGCGTCCGTCGGCTCGCCCGCCTTGACCATGATCACCAGACGTCGGGGCCGCTCCAGCGCCTCCACGAACTCCTTCGCCGTCTCGGCCGGGACGAAGGTGCCCTCGTCGCCGAACTCCTCCACCAGTGCGTTCGTCTTGGCGGCGGTGCGGTTGTGCACGGCGACGGCGTACCCGTTGCGCGCGAAGTTGCGGGCGAGGTTGCGCCCCATGACCGCGAGACCCGTGACGCCGATCTGGGCTGAAGTGCTCATACGGTTTGGCTCCTAAGAATTCCGCTGGGTGGGCCGGGAAGAAGGGGTGGAGTCGACAGGTCCCGGTATCGGTGGGTCCTGTGTCGACAGGTCCCCGTGTCGGTCGTGTGCGTCCTCGCCGTCCGTCCCGCTCGTTGGTGGTGCCCCAGAGCCATCCTGACGCGTCGGCGGAGTCCACGCAGAGGCACGCGGAAGAACCGGGTGCCACCGGGAGGGCGGGTTTCGGCCAGGCCCCGAGCCCCCGGCCACCCGTCGCACGGGACGCGCACGCACCGGAACGCCTCCCCCGGATCGCGGATCCCATGCCCGTGACCTCGTCCCCGGCCCCTCGTCCGACCGGGGCATCCGACCTCCACCGGCCGAGGACGGCGGCGAGTCCCCTTCCTTACGGGATCCGGGACGGTCACCCGGCGTGCAGGGCCGGAAGAGGCGACCTGTGCTCTCCCGGCCTGTCAACCGCCGTTCGGGAGCGACCGATTGCCGTCTTGTCCTGTCCTGTTCCCAACGCTTACTTTTGCCGCTCCTGACGCATGTCTAGGGGGGCTCCCTCATGGCCGTACGCGGTCGGCACCGCCGGTATCAGCCGAGCAGGATCAACCGTGCCTCACTCACCGTCACGGTGGGCGGCGCGGGGATCGCGCTCCCGCTCGTCGGAACCGGAATCGCGCACGCGGCCGATGTCGGCACCTGGAACAAGGTCGCCGCCTGCGAGTCCGGCGGGAACTGGAGCATCAACACCGGCAACGGCTACTACGGCGGGCTGCAGTTCAGCCAGTCCACCTGGGCGGCGTACGGCGGGACGGCCTACGCCCACCGTGCCGACCAGGCCTCCAAGGACCAGCAGATAGCCATCGCCGAGAAGGTGCTCAAGGGGCAGGGACCCGGCGCCTGGCCGGTGTGCTCGGTGCGCGGCGGACTGACCAGGGGCGGTGGCACCCCCGACGTCCACCCCGCGGCGACCACACCGCGGAGCACCCCGCAGACCGCGCAGCGCTCGAAGCAGGCGCCGCAGCGCTCCGTGCGGGACGTCAAACCGCAGAACACACCGCAGTCGCAGGCCGGCACCGCCGAGATGTACACCGTGGTGCACGGCGACACGCTGTCCGGCATCGCCGGCTCGCGGCACGTCCAGGGCGGCTGGCAGGGGCTCTACGCGGCGAACCGTACGACCGTCGGCTCCGACCCGGACCTGATCCTGCCGGGCCAGCGGCTCGCCCTGCACGGCACAGCGCCCGCTCCCGCGCACCCGCACACCGCTCCGGCGCCGGCGAAGAAGAAGGCCGCCGAGGCGCCCGCGAAGAAGACCCCCGCCGACAAGGCGTCCACACACACGACGACCACCCGGAAGTCCCACTCGCTGGTGGCCCCGGTGCAGGCGGCGACCGGCACGCAGTACCGCGCCGCCGGGTCGTCCTGGTCGAAGGGTTACCACACGGGCGTCGACTTCCCGGTCGCGACCGGCACGTCGGTCGCGGCGGTGGCCGCCGGTCACGTGGTCACCGCGGGCTGGGGCGGCTCGTTCGGCTACCAGGTGGTGATCCGGCACGCCGACGGCCGCTACACGCAGTACGGCCACCTCTCGGCGATCTCCGTGAAGGCGGGCCAGAGCGTGGTGGCCGGCCAGCGCATCGGCCGCTCCGGATCCACGGGCAACAGCACGGGCCCGCATCTGCACTTCGAGGTGCGGACGGGGCCCGGCTTCGGTTCGGACATCGACCCGGTGGCGTACCTCCGGGCGGGCGGCGTCAGGATTTGACGCGGGTGCGGCGGTGGTTCACGAACGGCATCGGCACGTAGGGCACCCCGAGCATGGCGGTCAGGTACGGCAACTCGTCCCTGGCCGCCGGTTCCCGCACGGCGGCGTCGGCCTCGGGGCCGGGCGCCTTCACCGGCGCCGGAACCAGCACCGTCCCGCCGCCGGGCTGCGCCTCCGGCACGAGCACGGTCCCGCCGGTGGGCCGGGCCGTCGGCACCGGCACGATCCCGTCGGCGCTGTGCGGCGCCGAGAGGTACACCGCCTCGTCGCCGGGCTGCTCCTGGAGCCCCGCCAGCAGTTCCCGAACGTGCGCCTCCGAGGCCGTGAGTGACGTGAGAGCGCCCAGGTCCGAGGGGACCAGCGGGCCGACAGGACCGGCAGCCGCGGGCGCCGGCGGACCCGACAGGGCGGCGGGCGCCGGCGGACCCGACAGGGCGGCGGGCGCCGGCTCGTCGGCCGGGCTCGCGACGTCCTCCCGCGGCCGGGCGTCCGTCTCCGGCACCGCTTCCGCCGAGCCGCTCACCGAGCGTGCCGCGCCGCTGCTGATGCGCTCCGACGTGAGCAGGATCAGACCGCCCGCCGCGACCACACCGCAGCCCAGGGCGAGCGCCGTGCCGGTCGTGCCGTAGCGGAAGGTTTCGCCGAACATCGTGATGCCGACCGCGGCCGCCACGACGGGGTTCACCACCGTCAGCGTGGCCAGCGGCGCCTCCAGGCCCGCGCCGCGGTAGGAAGCCTGCGAGAGCAGCATGCCGGCGGTCGCGAAGACTCCGATCGCCGCGAGGCTCGACAGGTCCGCGAGCGAGACGTGCCGCGACCAGTCCACGGCGACGGTCTTGGTGAACACCGACGACATGCTGAACGCGATGCCCGCGCCGACCGCCAGCAGGATGCTCCGCACGGCCGGGTGCCGGTGCGCCGCGCGCCCCGCCACCATGAGCGCCGCGACCGAGCCGCCCGCCACCACGCCCAGCGCCAGACGCTGGGCACTGTTCAGGGAGTTCGCGTCGGATGCGCCGACCAGAGCGAGCAGTCCCGCGAGACCCACCGTGGCCATGATCGCGCCACGCCAGGCGGCGGCTCCGGCCCTGCGGCCGACGAACAGGGCCGCCATCGGGAGGGCGAAGACGATCGTCAGCGCGCCGAGCGGCTGGACGAGAGACAGGGGGCCGAAGGCGAGGGCGACCACGTGCAGCAGTCCCCCCACGCCGGTCAGCGCCACGGCGGCCCACCAGCCGGGACGGCGCACCGGGGCGTAGGCCTGGCCGGGAGAGGTCAGCGCGACCTGCTCCTGGATGATGGCGCCGCCCGCGTACGCGACGGCCGAGACGAACGAGAGCACCACGGACAGAGCGAGGGCACTCATGAGTCCCTCCTCTGCGTACGGCGCGGGCTTTCGACCCGGCGCGACGAACGGTCGGCTTCCATGGAAACAACGATGCCTCGCGTTTTAGTTCTCGTCGTCGTCCCTGAGGCTCCATCGGGTCCTACTGCCGATGGAGTACAGATCGGGCCTCGTCCTCCCCAGGGTGGGCGACACCACGGAGCGATCCACTGGTGGTACCCCCTAGGGGGCTTGGTACTACTGGTCTTCGTGGACCTCGACCCCCAGCTGACGGCGCTCGGCGCACTCGGCGGTTTCTTCGTACTACGCACCGGGGTACCCCCGCGCGGCCCCCTGCCGACCCTCGCGCGGGCGTACGCGCGACCGCGAGCCGACGGCCCCGGGGAGGTTTACGGAGATCCGATGACTTTCCGCGTCGAGAAAGTCGCGAAGAGCATCGGAGCGCCGGAGGCCCGCGTCGCGGCGTCGGTGGCGCAACAGGGCCTCGCGGCCCGCCTCTGGTCGATCGCGCTGGGGTCCGCCGTGGTCCACGGGCAGGTGCCCGACCTCGACCCGGAACTGCTCCGCTGGGACCCGGACGCCGGCGCCCCGGACGACCTGTGGCTGACCGAGGTCCGCGCCCGGCCGGTGAGCGAACTCGACGAGGTCGTGCGCGCCGGGCATCTCGTCCCGTTGAGCGCGGCCCTGCGCGACCGGTACCGCGTCTCCCCGGGCCTGCTGTGGGGCAACGCCGGCTCCGCGCTGGCCGGAACCGTGCGCCAGCTCGACCGCTGGGCACGCGGCCACGGACGGCCGGAGGCGGGGGAGCGGGCCCGGACACTGGCCGCCGCTCTCCTCGCGCACCCGGATCTCGCCGGCACGCTCGACCCGCGGACGCTGCGCCGCCGCAGCTGTTGCCTCTACTACCGGGTGCCCGGCGGCGGCGTGTGCGGCGACTGCTGCTTCGACCGCCCGCCACGGCCCGCGCCCGGCCGGAGCTGACGGATCCGAACCGCCCCGCGCACCCCGCCCGCCCGAAGCCGGCGGAACCACTTCCCGCACGCTCTTCCGCATCGGCGTCAACTGAGTGACCATGAAGGGCATCTGCCGACTACGACAGGGGTTCTGTGTGCGCGTGGGCCTGCTGACCCGGGAGTACCCGCCGGACGTGTACGGCGGTGCCGGCGTCCATGTCGAGTTCCTGGCGCGGGAGTTGCGCGCCCTCACGGACCTCGACGTGCACTGCTGGGGCGAGGGCGGTGCCGGCGGGGTGGTCCGCCACCGGCCGTGGCCCACGCTCGACGGCGCCAACGACGCGCTGCGCACCTTCTCCGTGGACCTCTCCATCGCCGCCTCCCTCGAAGGCCGCGAACTCGTCCACTCGCACACCTGGTACGCCAACCTCGCGGGCCACTTCGGCAAACTCCTGCACGGCATTCCGCACGTCATGACCGCCCACAGCCTCGAACCGCTGCGGCCCTGGAAGGCCGAGCAACTCGGCGGCGGCTACGCCCTGTCGAGCTGGGCCGAACGCACCGCCATCGAGGCCGCGGACGCCGTGATCGCGGTCTCCGGAGCCATGCGGGACGACATCCTCGGCTGCTACCCGGACCTGGATCCGGACCGGGTGCGCGTGGTGCACAACGGCATCGACACCTCCCTCTACCGCCCCGACCACGGCACCGACGTGCTGGAGCGCATCGGCCTGGACACCGCCCGCCCGTACGTCCTGTTCGTCGGCCGGATCACCCGGCAGAAGGGCGTGCCCCATCTCCTGCGCGCGGTACGGGACATCGACCCGTCCGCCCAGGTGGTGCTCTGCGCGGGCGCCCCCGACACCCCGGAGATCGACCGGGAGTTCCGTGAGCTGTACGAGGAGCTCAGTGCTGTGCGGGACGGCGTGCACTGGATCCCGCAGATGCTGCCCCGGCCGGACGTGATCCAACTCCTCACCCACGCGGCCGTGTTCGCCTGCCCCTCGGTGTACGAGCCGCTCGGCATCGTCAACCTGGAGGCGATGGCCTGCGGAACGGCCGTGGTGGCCTCGCGCGTCGGCGGCATCCCCGAGGCCGTCGAGGACGGCGAGACGGGTCTCCTGGTGCCCCTGGACGACGACTTCGAGGCGGGCCTCACGGCAGCCCTGGACTCCGTGATCGCCGATCCCGGGACGGCTCGCCGCATGGGCGAGGCCGGACGGCGGCGCGCGGTCGAGGAGTTCGGCTGGGACGCCGTCGCCCGAAGGACCGTCCAGTTGTACGAGGAAGTCCTCAAACCGGGGTAGTGGTCAGGCAGGCGCAATTTTCGGAACCACAACGGCCGGATCCCTCCATCCGGGACGGCCGGACCGGGCTTAGAGGGGCGGCGGCATGCGGCGCGGTGGACCTTCGGTGCTGGGAATCGTACTGGCGGGCGGTGAGGGCAAGCGGCTGATGCCGCTCACGGCGGACCGGGCGAAACCAGCGGTGACCTTCGGCGGTACGTACCGCCTCGTGGACTTCGTACTCTCCAATCTCGTCAACGCCGACATCCTGCGCATCTGCGTCCTCACGCAGTACAAGTCGCACTCGCTGGACCGGCACATCACCACCACCTGGCGGATGTCGAGCCTGCTCGGCAACTACGTGACACCGGTCCCCGCGCAGCAGCGCCTCGGCCCCCGCTGGTACCTGGGCAGCGCGGACGCGATCCTCCAGTCGCTCAACCTCATCCACGACGAACAGCCCGAGTACGTCGCGGTGTTCGGCGCCGACCACGTCTACCGGATGGACCCCCGGCAGATGCTCGCGCAGCACATCGAGGGCGGCGCGGGGGTGACGGTGGCCGGCATACGGGTGCCCCGCTCCGAGTCGTCGTCCTTCGGGGTGATCAGCCCCGGTTCGGACGGCCAGACCGTGCGGGGGTTCCTGGAGAAGCCAGCCGACCCGCCGGGCCTCGCGGACGCCCCCGAGTGCGTCTTCGCGTCGATGGGCAACTACATCTTCACCACGAAGGCCCTCATCGAGGCGCTCCAGCGGGACGCCGAGGACGAGAACTCCGTGCACGACATGGGCGGTTCGATCCTCCCCGCGCTCACCGAGCGGGGCGAGGCGCAGCTGTACGACTTCAGCGACAACCACGTGCCCGGCGAGACCACCCGCGACCAGGGCTACTGGCGTGACGTCGGGACGCTCGACGCCTACTACGACGCCCACATGGACCTGATCGCCGAGCGGCCCGCCTTCAACCTGTTCAACCGCAACTGGCCCATCTACACCAGCTCCGGCCAGCTGTCGCCGGCCCGCTTCAACGCCGGGGGCATCGCCAGCGAGTCCATCATCAGCGCGGGCTCCCTGATCCGCGGTCAGGTGACCCGGTCGGTGCTCTCGCCGGGCGTGCTCGTCGACCCGGGGGCGGTGGTGCAGGGCTCGATCCTGCACGACAACGTGAAGATCGGGCGCGGCGCGGTGGTCCGCGGCGCCGTGCTCGACAAGAACGTCGAGGTGCCGCCGGGCGCGACGATCGGCGTCAACCCCGAGCGGGACGCCGACCTCTACACGGTCTCCAAGGGCGGGGTGATCGCGCTGGGCAAGGGCCAGCGCGTGCCGTAGGGCAAGCCCTGACCGCCCCGGTGGCGGCGGCCCGGGACCCCGGCCGCCGCGCGAGGACGAACGGCCCCGGGCACCCGGCTCACCGAGCCGGGTGCCCGGGGCCGTTCTGTGCACGTCTTGTCATGTCCCTGGACAGGGCGCGGAATCGCGTGCTGTCATGCCAACTGCTGTGGATGACAACGTCGTGTACCACTGACAACGATGTCATCCCGTCCGGGCGCGACGCGTCCCGGGGGATCCCCGCCGGTTGCCGGGAAAGCCGGCCCCCCGCCCCGACCATGCAAGAAGACAACGACAACGATGTCGCCCACCCCACCGGAGGTCTCCCGCATGAGATGGACCCGGCGCCTGCGCCTGTGCACGGCCGGGCTGGTGACAGCGTCCGCGCTGCTCGCCCTGCCCACCGCACAGGCCGCCGAGCCGCGCGACGGCCAACTCACCGATCTGGTCAACCCGTTCATCGGAACGGAGAACGAGGGCAACACCTACCCCGGCGCCGCCGTGCCCTTCGGCATGGTGCAGTTCTCGCCGGACACCGGGCACAACACCGGCTACGACCACTCGCAGAACCACATCCGCGGCTTCTCGCTCGTCCACCTGTCAGGCGTCGGCTGCGGGCTCGGCGGCGACCTGCCCGTGCTCCCCACGACCGGGGACGTCACCCGGACGGACTACGGGCAGTACGCGGCCGAGTTCAGCCACGACACCGAGTCGGCGAGCCCCGGCTCCTACAAGGTCGGCCTGAAGAGCGGCATCGAGGCCGAGCTGACCGCCACCGAGCGCACCGGCGTGCAGCGCTACACGTTCCCGGCCACCGACAAGGCCAACGTGCTGCTGAACGCCGGCCAGTCGCTGCACAAGACCGTCTCCACCAAGGTCGAGATCCTCGACAACCGGACCGTACGGACGGCGATCACCGGCAGCGGCTTCTGTCAGGGCACGAAGCCGTACACGGTGTACACGGTCACCCGGTTCGACCGGCCGTTCACCACCTCGGGCACCTGGAACGGCGACACCGTCACGCAGGGCTCCGAGAAGACGTCGGGCACCACCGGGCGCACCGGTGCCTTCGTGCGCTTCGACACCACCGAGGACCGCACCGTCGAGGCGACCACGGCGCTCTCCTACGTGGACGCCTCCGGCGCGGCGGTCAACCTCCGCGCGGAAGGGGGCCGTTCCTTCGACGCGGTCCGCGGCGCGGCCCGCCGTGCCTGGGAGGACCGGCTGGACGACGTACGGGTGAAGGGCGGCACGCAGACCCTGCGCCGCACGTTCTACTCGTCGCTCTACCGTTCCTTCCTCGCGCCGAACGTCGGCAGCGACGCGGACGGCCGCTACACCGGCTGGGACCAGAAGGTCCACCGCGCGAAGGGCTTCACGTACTACCAGAACTGGTCGCTGTGGGACACCTACCGCACCCAGTCGCAGCTGTTGTCGCTGCTCGCGCCGCGCGAGGCGCGTGACATGGCGATCTCCGTCATCAGGATCGACGAGGAGAGCGGCTGGCTGCCCAAGTGGGGCTACGGCACGGCCGAGACGAACATCATGACCGGCGACCCGGTCACCCCGTTCCTCACCAACGCCTACCAGCAGGGCCTGCTCAAGGGCTACGAGGACCGGGCCTACCGGGCGCTGAAGAAGAACGCGGACGGCGTGCCGCCCGCCGGCTCCCCGGCGCTGGGCCGCGAGGCCAACCGGGAGTACATCGCGAACGGCTTCGCCCCGTACGTCAAGGGCCGCCCGCACGCGAAGCCCGGCGACTCGGACTACGACCACGGCGCCTCGGCCACGCTGGAGTACGCCCTGTCCGACGCCATGCTCGGCGAGATGGCGCGCGATCTGGGCCACGACCAGGACGCCGCACGCTACCTCGCGCGGGCCCAGAACTACCGCACGATCCACGACCCCTCGACAGGCTTCTTCCGCGCCCGGGACGCCGCGGGCGCCTTCACCGGACCCGCCGACCCCGCCCAGAGTGAGGGCTTCCACGAGGGCACCTCCTGGCAGTACCAGTGGCTCGTGCCGCAGGACCTGCCGGGCATGGTGGATCTGATCGGCGGCAAGCAGGCGGCCAACGACCGTCTCGACTCGTTCTTCGCCTACGACCAGCTCCTGAAGGACCCGGCGAAGACCGCCCGCGAGGTCTGGGTCAACGGTCCGTACGCCTACTACAACGCGGACAAGTACAACCCGCAGAACGAGCCCGACCTCATCGCCCCGTACACCTACCTGTCCACCGGGCAGCCGTGGAAGACGACCGATGTCGTGCACGCGGCGCTGACCCTGTTCACGGACGCGCCGACCGGGATGACCGGCAACGACGACCTCGGCACGATGTCCGCCTGGAACGTGCTGTCCTCGATCGGGATCTTCCCGGTGCAGCCCGGTTTCGACACGTGGGGTCTGTCCACGCCCGTCTTCGACCGGGTCGACCTCACCCTCGACCGGCACTACTACCCGCACGGCGCCCTCACCGTCACGGCGCCGGGCACCTCGGACACCGACCGCTACATCCAGGGGGCCCGCGTCGACGGTTCGTCGTACGGCCGTACGTATCTGACGACCGACAAGCTGAGGAGCATCCGTTCCCTCGGATTCACGGTCGGCTCCGAGCCGTCCGGGTGGGGAACGTCGGCCTCGGCCGCGCCCCCGGTCCTGAAGTGACGCCCGGCATGTCCTGATGCGACCGAGTCCCGCCCCTCCCGCGAGGGGCGGGACTTAATCTGGTGTTAACTGTGCGTAGCTTGATCGTACTTGACCGTAATCACTGGTCCGGGTTTGACTGCAGGTTCACCCGTCGTCGACGCGAGAGCAAGCCTTTGACTTCCGATTTGCTCGCACCACTCGACCTGGCCTTCTGGAACATCGAGTCCGCCCGGCATCCCATGCACCTGGGCGCCCTCGGCGTCTTCGCCGCGCACTCGCCGGCGGCCGGCGCCCACGCGGCGGACCTGCTGGCCGCCCGCGCTGCCGCCGTGCCCGGGCTGCGCATGCGCATCCGCGACGTGTGGCAGCCGTTGGCCCCGCTGGCCTTCGGCAGTGCGACCCGCGAGCCCGCAGCCGACTTCGAACCGCTCGACCACGTCCTGCTGCACGCGCCGACCGCCGACTTCCAGGCCGAGGCCGGCCGGCTGATGGAGCGCCCGCTGGAGCGCGGACGCCCGCCGTGGGAGGCGCACGTGCTGCCCGGGGAGGACGGAGTCTCCTTCGCGGTGCTCTTCAAGTTCCACCACGCACTCGCCGACGGGCTCAGGGCCCTCATGCTCGCCGCGGCCATCATGGACCCGATGGACCTTCCGGAGCCCCGCCCCCGCCCCGCCGAGCCGCCCCGCGGACTCTTCCCGGACGTGCGCCGACTGCCCGACCTCCTTCGCGGCACCCTCTCCGACGTGGGCCGGGCCCTCGACATCGGCGCCTCCGTCGCCCGCGCCACCCTCGCCGCCCAGTCCTCGCCCGCCCTCACCTCGGCGCCCACGGGCACCCGGCGCACCGCCGGCGTCGTGATCGACCTCGACGACGTCCACCGGGTCCGCAAGACCGTCGGCGGCACCGTCAACGACGTCCTGATCGCCGTGGTCGCGGGCGCCCTGCGCCGGTGGCTCGACGAACGCGGCGACGGGAGTGAGGGGGTCGCCCCGCGCGCCCTCATCCCCGTCTCCCGGCGCCGCCCGCGCACCGCTCAGCCGCAGGGGAACCGGCTCTCCGGCTACCTGATACGGCTTCCTGTCGACGATCCCGACCCGCTCGGCCGGCTGCGCGCCGTGCGGACGGAGATGGACCGGAACAAGGACGCCGGGCCGAACCGGGGCGCCGGCGCGGTCGCGCTGCTCGCCGATCACGTGCCGCCCCTCGGGCACCGGCTCGGCGGCCCGGTCGTCGGCCAGGCCGCCCGGCTGCTCTTCGACATCCTCGTCACCAGCGTTCCGCTGCCCAGCCTCGGCCTCAAGCTCGGGGGCTGCCCGCTCACGGAGGTCTACCCCTTCGCCCCGCTGGCCCGCGGCCAGGCCCTCGCCGTGGCCGTCTCGACCTACCGGGGGAGCGTCCACTACGGCCTGGTCGCCGACGCGGAGGCCGTCCCGGACCTCGATCTGCTGGCCCGTTCGCTCACCGAGGAGGTGCGCGCACTGATCACCGCCTGCACGCCATGATCACCACGGGTTTGGTGCCGCGCCGATTGGTCCGTAAAATTCCGCCTTCGAAAGCGAGCGCGGTTCGAACGCGGCGCACAACCCGAGGAACGGCAGCAGCGATGACGGTGACAGACGACGGCAGGGCGACCCCCGCCGTGGACACGACAGAGATGGCCGACGTCGCGTTCGGTCCCGGTATCGACCCCGAGCGGCTGGCCGTCTGCCTCAGCGTGCTCGACGAGCTCGACAAGATCGACGTCGACCACCCCGACGCCATCGCCGTGCGCCGCGCCACCGCGGGCGTCTACCGGACCGTGAAGCAGCGCCGCCGTCAGGACCGCCGCGCCGCCAAGACGGCCCACGACAAGCAGGTCACCGAGTCCACCGCGACCGGCTCCGCCCAGCGCATCGACGACGAGACCGAGGGCATCCTCCCGTCGTCGGTGACGGAGGAGGGCCGGATCGCCGGGATACTCCAGCGTCCGCGCTCCTGCTACACGTGCAAGACCCGCTACGTCGAGGTCGACTACTTCTACCACCAGCTCTGTCAGGACTGCGCCGCCCTGAACCGCTCCCGCCGCGACGCCCGCGCCGACCTCACCGGCAAGCGCGCCCTGCTCACCGGCGGCCGCGCCAAGATCGGCATGTACATCGCGCTGCGCCTGCTGCGTGACGGTGCCCACACCACCATCACCACCCGCTTCCCGCACGACGCGGTCCGCCGCTTCAAGGCCATGGACGACTCGGCGGACTGGATCCACCGCCTGGAGGTCGTCGGCATCGACCTGCGGGACCCCGCACAGGCCGTGTCCCTCGCCGAGCGGATCGCGGAGCAGGGGCCGCTCGACATCCTGATCAACAACGCGACCCAGACCGTACGGCGGCTGCCCTCCGCCTACGCCGCGCTCGTCGAGAGCGAGAGCGCCCCGCTGCCGGCCGGTGAGCTGCCCGCCCGCCACATCATCGGCGCCTTCAACTCCGGTGCCGTCGACGGACTGACCGCGCTGCCCGCCGGGGTGTCCGGACTGGACGCGCAGAAGGTCGCCGACCTCGCCCTGGTCGCCGGCAACGCCAGTGTGGTTCGGCACCGTGACGGCACCGCCATCGACGCGGGCGGCCTGCTGCCGGACGTCGTCGACAGCAACACCTGGGTGCAGACCATCGAGCAGATCTCCCCGGTGGAGCTGCTGGAGACCCAGCTGTGCAACTACACGGCGCCGTTCATCCTGATCAGCGCCCTGCGCCCGCAGATGGCCGAGGCCGCGCGCAAGGCGTCCGCCGGGCGCTCCTACATCGTCAACGTCTCGGCGATGGAGGGCGTGTTCGGCCGCGGCTACAAGGGCGCGGGCCACCCGAACACGAACGCGGCGAAGGCCGCGATGAACATGGTGACGCGCACCAGCGCCCAGGAGATGTTCCAGAGCGACGGCATCCTGATGACCTCGGTCGACACCGGCTGGATCACCGACGAGCGCCCGCACTACGACAAGCTCCGGCTGGCCGACGAGGGCTTCCACGCCCCGCTCGACCTGGTCGACGGCGCGGCCCGCGTCTACGACCCGATCGTGCGCGGCGAGCTGGGCGAGGACCTGTACGGCGTCTTCCTCAAGGACTACGCGCCCGGCAAGTGGTGAACGGGCGGCGCGTCGGATGACGTGCTGTCGGTGAGGTGTCCCGGTGGCGTCCGTCGGCAGGTCCGGCGGACGCCACCGGCACGCCGGGCGGCATCGCCGGGACGCGGCTCGGCCCACACCCGGTTCCGTCGACGCATTCGCCGGTGTCGCTCGGCGCGTTCGCCCGCAGCGCTCCCGCGCCGAGCCGCGGTCCGGACCGTCTGTGCTGGGGACGGGTCAGGTCAGGCCGGGGCCGCGTGGTCCCGGCCGGCTCGCCGCCCTGTTCGGGGCGCCGTCAGTCGACGGCGCCGAGGCGGGCCGTGCGGGACGCCACCAGTTCCAGTACGGGCCGCCAGTCCTCCATGATTCCCGCGTCCAGTCCGACGACCTTTCCCGCGTCGTCCGCCTGCCGCAGGGTCACCGCGTCCTCGGCCAGCGGGTCCCGCTCGAAGGCGGCCGCCTCCCGCGGACTCATCGCGCCGCCCTGGGCGGTCATCGTCAGCGCGCTCTGCGGGGACAGTCCGCGGCCCGGCGACGTGGCCGCAAGGTAGCGCTTCGCTCCCACATGCAGCTGGACGAGACGTGCGACCCGGTCACCGAGCAGTGGCCGCACCGCCGCGGCGGCGTGGTCGGCGTGCCCGGCGTCGTCGCCCGGCCTGAGCAGATGCCCGATGTCGTGCACCAGCCCGGCGACCTGGAGCTCCTTGTCGCTGGGCCGTTCCCGGCGCAGCAACGCGGCGGTCTGCAGGCCGTGATCGTGCAGATCGACCGGATCGCCGGTGCCGTCGGGGGTGTCCCACGCGCCCCGGCAGGCGTGCAGCAGATCCATCAGATCGTCGACGCCGCGCAGCTCCATGCGTCGGTCCTCCCACGAGAAAGCCTGTGCCGGTCGTCAGCAGACCATGGCCTCCTTGCGAACCGGCCAACGGGACCTGAACTGCGCACCGCCTCCGGTGGTGTCCGACAGGGGCGACGCCCGTCGGTCGCCGGTGACCTCAGACTGGCCCCTGACACGTCCTGATGCCCGCCCCTATGGTCGGTATTGAGCCGAATGGGTGGCGGCGAAGGGGGCATCGTGTTTCAAATCGCCGCAGATCGGGGCCTGATGGGGCCCGGGCGACCCGCGACGGTAACGCGAAGTTTTCGGCCCCATCGAGCAGTCACCCGCTCATTTGGTTACCCTGTAGCCGACGGGCAGCCTTACTGGGGTCCACCCACACCCACGGTCCGTCCCGGGACAAGCCGGTCACCACGGCCTGATCTCACCCGAGTTACCGGCGCCACCGCGTCCCTAACTGCCTTCGACTCACACCCGAGCGGACGTCAGGCGGCCGGAGCAGACCGGACCGCACGTCCCGAGGGTGACCCGACACATAAGGAGTGCGCGGTGACACCAGAGAAGACGAATCGCGATCAGCGCCCCAAGGAACGTACGGAGCGCGCCGGCGGTGCCGACATCAAGCTCGGCAGCCTGGAGGTGTGGGCCAGGTCCGCCCCGATCCGCCTCGCGGGCTACGAGGACGACCTCGCCGAGCCCCACATCCTCCCCAGCGTCGACTGACCGGCGCGGGGATCGGTCCATCGCGATCGCTGAGGGCATGGGCGTGCACGGTTCACGCCCATGCCTCTCGGAGCAGCCGCGGCCGGCGACCGGCCGCGGCTCCCGTCTTCTCCGGCGAGGGTGAGTCCGCCCCTCCCGGCCGAGCTAGTCGAGCCGCGCGGTGCGCCGCCACGGGTTCAGTACCTCCAGCTGTCCGGCCACGTCCAGCAGAGCCGCCTCGGAGCCGGGACGGCCGACGAGCTGCACGGCGCACGGGGCGCCGTTCGGCAGGGTGCCGAACGGGACCGCCATCGCGGGCCAGCCGGTGAGGTTCCACGGCGGAGTCATCGGCGAATAGGCCGTGTTGGCCAGGATGTTGCGCAGCCAGCCCCGCTCGTGCCAGGCCACGGAGGCGGGGCTGCGGCGCGCGAGCGCCGGGGTGAGCAGGACGTCGTGCTCCGCGAAGAACGGCGCCAGCCGCGCGCGCAGCTGCTCGCGACGGACCCCCGTGCGGACCCCGGTCACGAAGCGGCGCCCGACGGCAGCGTGCACCCGGGTGCGCCGGGCGAGCCTGCGCGGGTCGAGGTCCTCGGCGTCCACCGCAGTGCCCGCCGTCCAGTGCGCGAGCGAGGTCGTGCTCAGCCAGAGCGGGTACGGCGGGTCCGCGGGCCGCACGCGGTGTCCCGCCTCGGCCAGCAGCGCGGCCGCCTGACGGGCCGCGGTCGTATACGGTCGCGTGACCCTGATGCCGGCCAGCGGACTGCGCACCGAGACGGCGATGGTGCGCGTGGCCGGCTCCGCGGGCGGCGCCTGCCCGGTGTCGGCCAGGACGGAGAACATCAGGCGGGCGTCCTCGACCGTCGTGGCCAGGGGCCCGTTCTCCGACATGCCGAACCAGTCGCCGTGGCCGATCCCGGCCGGCACCACGCCGTGGCCCGGTTTCAGGGCGACCAGGCCGCAGTTCGCGGCGGGGATCCGCAGCGAACCCATACCGTCGTTGCCGAGCGCGATGGGCGCCATCCCGGCGGCCACCGCCGCGGCGCTCCCGCCGGAGGAACCGCCCGCCGTCCGGGACAGGTCCCAGGGGTTCCGGGCGGTGCCGTGCACCCCCTCCGTGGTGCCGAACACGCACAGCTCGGGCACGTTGGTCAGTCCCACCACCACGGCACCGGCCGCGCGCAGCCGGGCCACCGTGACGTGGTCCTCGTCCGCGGGGGTGTCCGGGGTCGCGGCCGAGCCCATGCGCGTCGCCTCGCCGCGCACCGCGAGGTTGTCCTTCACCGCCACCGGCACACCCGCGAGGGGGAGGCTCCCGAGATCCCGGGAGAGCAGCTCGTCCGCCTCCGCGAGTGCCGCCTCGGCCCGCACCGTCCGGAAGGCGCCGACCCGGCCGTCGAACCGTTCGATGCGCGCGAGGTGTTCGGCCACCACCTCGCGCGGTGCGACCCGCTGTTCGCGGACGGCGGCGGCGATCTCGGTGGCGGTCCGGCCGACCCAGGTGGTCACGGGCGCTCCTCGCTCCAGGTCCTACTGGTGAGTAGTACGTGTACGGGGTGCACTCTGCCCGGAGGGGGGCCGCCGCGTCGAGAGCCGTCCGCCTCGGACATGCGGTGCGGTCCTGTGGGGCTTTCGCGCGGGCGTCGGCCGGCGTTCCCACAGTTTGACGGTTCGTCCGATCACTGGAGCAACTCCGGCCGCCCAAAGCTCCGTTGAGTGTCATGTGGGGTGGATCGATCATCAGACCTCCGATGAATGCCGGAAGTCGTCGGGTCCTGCGGATCGACGCGCTCACGCTAGACCGGTCACGGGACGAAGAGACGTGAGAGGCGGGGCACAGGGGCGTAGGGTGGACGCCGCTCACGAAGGTCTACCCCTTGCGCCTCCCACGCTCCGTCACCCCCGTGCGCCCCCCCAGCGCCTCACACCTCCGTCGTGCAGGGTCCCGTGCTCTCGCGCTCGATCAGCCGTGGAACCGGGACCCGTACCGTCCGCGCCGGACCGCCGTCCAGGAGTGCCGTCAGTTCCTGCGCCGCCGTCCGGCCGAACTCGACCGTGTCCCGGGACAGCGCGGACAGCCACGGCTTGACCATGCGGCACAGCGGCGAGTCCTCCCAGGCGACCACCGACACCGCGCCCGGCACGGAGAAGCCCAGCTCGCTCGCGGCGGCGACACCGGCCAGAGCCATCACGTCGTTGTCGTAGATCAGCGCGCTGGGCGGCTCGGCACCCTCCAGCAGACGCCGGGTGACCGCCGCGCCCTGCGCGTCCGAGTAGTCGGTGGTCACCGAGCGGACCTCGGGCAGGCCGCGCCGCTCCGCCTCGGCACGCAGGGTGCGGATGCGCCGCTCGGTGTGGGCGAGCCCCGGCAGACCCGCGATGTGCACGATCCTGCGGTGGCCCAGGGCGTACAGGGCGTCGACGACCGCGGCCATCGCGCCCGCGTCGTCCGCCCACACGGTGGACATGCCCGGATGCGGGGCGTCCGGCGCCCCGCCGATGACCACGGCGGGCAGGCCGAGTTCGTCGAGGAGCCCCGGACGGGGATCGTCGACGCGTGGGTCCACCACGAGCACGCCGTCCACGCGGTGCTCGGCCCACCAGCGCCGGTAGACCGCGCACTCGGCGTCCACGTCCTCGACGACCTGGAAGAGCAGGCCGAGATGACGCTCCGCCAGCACCTCCTGGATGCCCGAGATCAGCTGGAGGAAGAACGAGTCCACGCCCAGGGCGTCGGCGGGCCGCGCCACCACCAGGCCGACGGTGGCCGCGCCCTCGCCGGAGAGCTGGCGCGCCGCGGTGCTCGGCCGCCAGCCGAGCTGCTCGGCGACCCGGCGCACCCGGTCGCGGGTGACCTCGGAGACGCCGGGCCGGTCGTTCAGCGCGAAGGAGACCGCGCTCTCGGAGACTCCGGCGCGCCGCGCGATGTCCTTCATCGTCGGCCGGCGTGCCGGAGACCGTTTGGCTGGCACGGGACTCCCCATTTCTTCGGGTCATGCACTAAAGCGCTTGAGTCCTGTCAGCCTAAAGCGCATTAGCGATCTCGCGCAAGAGGCCTGTCGCACCGCTCTGACCTGCACTAATGTCATCCCGATTCATTTAGTGGATGCCAATCCATTGACTTCGCCGACGGCCGCCGGGCATGGTCGCTGGCGCCACCACCCGCAGACGCCGCAAGGGAGCCGTGTCACCGTGCCCATACCCCGCAGAGCACTTGTCGCCGTCGCCGTCGCCCTCGTCCTGCCGCTGAGTGCCTGCGGTTCCGGCGACAGCGGTGGCTCGACGGACGCCTCCGGCAAGATCGAGGGCGACATCACCTTCCAGACCTGGAACCTGAGGGCCAACTTCAAGCCCTACTTCGAGGGTGTCGTCGCCGACTTCGAGAAGAAGTACCCCGGTACGCACGTGAAGTGGATCGACCAGCCCGCCGAGGGCTACGCCGACAAGATCAGCGCCGACGCGGCGGGCGGCACCCTGCCCGACGTCGTGAACGTCTCTCCCGACCTCGTCGCCCCGCTCGCCAAGGCCGGACTCGCCCTCGACCTCGACAAGTCGGCCGCCCAGTACAAGAAGGAGTACCTGGCGGGAGCCTGGGCCGGCCATCAGGTGCCGGGCATGACCGGCACCTACGCCTTCCCCTGGTACCTCAACACCGGGCCGCTGTTCTACAACAAGTCGCTCTTCGAGAAGGCGGGCCTCGACGCGGCCCAGCCCCCGACGACGTACGACGAACTCTTCACGGACGCCCTCCGGCTGGCGGACAAGAGCGACGGCAAGGTCGCCACCCTCGCCAACGTGCCCACCGTCGAGGACTTCGGCCGCTACGGCGTCGAGCTGATGAACAAGGAGGGCACCGCGTTCTCCTTCAACGACGCCAAGGGCGTACAACTCCTCACCAAGTACGCGGAGTTGTACGACGCCAAGGCGCTCGATCCGCAGGCGCTCACCGCCACCCCCGAGTCGTCGGGCAAGAAGTTCCTGACCGGCGCCGTCGCGATGAACCCCGGCAGCGCCCTGGACCTCGGCAACTTCAAGAAGCAGGCGCCGAACCTCTACAAGAACATCGGCATCACGGACCAGATCACCAGCACCGGCAAGGTGAACATGTACGTGATGGGCGTGATGGTCAACGCGCGCACCAAGCACACCCCGGCCGCGGTCGCCTTCGCGCACTTCGTCACCGACGCCGATAACCAGATGTCCTTCGCCAAGAAGGTCGCGATCTTCCCGAGCACCGCGGGCTCGCTGGACGACCCGTACTTCACCAAGGAGGACGGCACCGACGAGACGCGCGTGCGGGTCGCCGCCGCCAAGTCCCTGAAGAACGCGGTCAACTACACGCCGGTCCTGTTCAGCGAGCAGATGAAGACGGCGCTGCGCAACGAGATCGCCAAGGCGCTGCAGGGCAAGCAGAGCCCCAAGGCGGCGCTGGACAACGCTGTCAAGGCCTGTGACACGCTGCTGCGGCAGCAGGGCTGAGCGGTCATGGCGAGTTCCTCCAGTACCGCGCGGGAGCCCCGCACGCTGTCCCGGGAGCCGCGGGCCGGCTCCCGGCCGGCCCCGCCGGAGCACCGGCCCGGCACTCGCGTGCGACGCCAACTGAGCACCAGCCCCTGGCTGTTCGCCGCCCCGGGCCTCGTGGTCGTGGGTGTCTTCATCCTCTACCCGTTCGTCTCGACGGTGATCAACTCCTTCACCGACCGCCGCACCCTGATCTCCGGCGAGTTCGTGGGCCTGGCCAACTTCCGGGAGCTGCTGCACGACGAGATGTTCTGGACCGGGCTGCGCAACAGCACGCTGTACGTCCTCGGGGTCGTCCCCGCGCTCGTCCTGCTGCCGCTCCTGCTCGCCCTCCTCGTCCAGAAGAACATCCCCGGCATCGCCTTCTTCCGGTCCGCCTTCTACACCCCGGTCGTCGCGTCGATCGTCGTGGTCGGCCTCATCTGGGTCTGGCTCCTCGACGAGCGCGGGCTGGTGAACTCGCTGCTGGAGGCGATCGGGGTCGGCAAGGTCGGCTTCCTGAGCGACCAGTGGCTGCTCCTGCTCAGCGCCATGGCCGTCACGGTCTGGAAGGGCCTCGGCTACTACATGATCATTTATCTGGCCGCGCTCGCCAACGTCCCACGGGAACTGCACGAGGCCGCCGCCGTGGACGGAGCGGGGGCGGTGCGCCGCTTCCTCACGGTCACCGTGCCCGCCGTCCGCTCCACCATGGTGCTGGTCGGCGCGCTCTCGTCGGTCGCCGCCTTCAAGGTGTTCTCCGAGGTCTACCTGATGGCCGGCCCCGACGGCGGCCCGGCCGGCGAGGACACCACCCTCGTCATGCTCGTCCAGCGCACCGGCACCGGACTGACCGGCCGCGTCGGCTACGCGTCCGCCATCTCGGTGGTCGTCTTCGTCGTCACCGTCGCGCTGATGCTGCTCGTGCTGCGCGCCGACCGGAAGGAGGACGCATGAGCACGCCGATGAAGACCCGCACCACCGAACCGCTCCCGGAGGCGGAGCGCCCGCGCCGCCGCCGGATCACCGACGAACACGGACGACGGGTCCCCTTGTGGGAACTCGTCCTGCGCTACCTGCTGTTGCTCGCCGTCCTCGCCCTGACCGTCGGCCCCTTCGTGTGGCAGCTGTCCACGTCGCTCAAGGGACCCACCGAGGACATCTTCAGCTCGCCGCCCCGGTTCCTGCCCGGCGATCCCACTCTGCACAACTACCAGCGTGTCGCCGACACCATCCCGGTGTGGGACTACGCCCTCAACTCCCTCAAGGTGGCGGGCGCCAACGTCGTCACCAACTGCGTGGGCTCGGCCCTCGCGGGGTACGCCCTGGCCCGGCTGCGCTACCGCGGCCGGCGGGTGGCCACCCTGGTCTTCGTCCTGGCCATGCTGGTGCCCGTCGAGGGCATCATCATCGCCCAGTTCACGACCATGCGGGAACTCGGCCTGAACAACACGCTCATCGGGGTCGTCCTGCCCGGCTGCGTCGGCGCGATGAACGTCCTGCTGATGCGCAACGCCTTCCTCAACCTCCCCTACGAGATCGAGGAGGCGGCCTTCGTCGACGGCGCCAACGTGTGGCAGCGGTTCCTGCGGATCGCGCTGCCCTCGGTGAAGGGCACCCTCGCCGTCGTCGCGATCTTCGCCTTCATGGGGGCCTGGGACGACTTCCTGTGGCCGCTCATCGTGCTCAGCGACCCCTCCAAGTTCACCCTCACCATCGGACTCAACTACCTGCACGGCACCTTCGCCAACGACGAACGCCTCGTCGCCGCCGGCACGGTCATCGCCGTGGCACCCCTGATCGCCCTCTTCGCCTGCCTCCAGCGGTACTTCTTCCGCGGTGTCGGCGAGGGAGCCGTCAAGGGCTGACGCCCGCCCGGAGCGGGCCACCGACCCGTACTCCGCCGTCCTGCCGTTCCGATTCGCAAGGATCCCCGCATGCCCTCTGCCGTGCGCTTCGGCGTCAACTACACGCCCAGCCAGGGGTGGTTCCACCACTGGCTCGACTTCGACCTGGACGCCGTCCGCGCCGATCTCGACTCCATCGCGGCGCTCGGCCTCGACCACATCCGGGTCTTCCCGCTGTGGCCCTACTTCCAGCCCAACCGCACCCTGATCCGCCCAGGGGCCGTCGAGCAGCTCGTCGCGCTCGCCGACGCGGCCGCCGAGCGCGGACTCGACGTCAACGTGGACGGCCTGCAAGGGCACCTGTCCAGCTTCGACTTCCTGCCCGCGTGGACACGGACCTGGCACCGGCGGAACATCTTCACCGACCCGGACGTCGTCGCGGCGGAGGCGGCGTACCTGCGGACCCTGGCATCGGCTCTCGCCGACCGGCCCAACTTCATCGGGATGACCATCGGCAACGAGGTCAACCAGTTCGCGGCCGGACCTCACCCCGACCCCGACCGCATCACCGAGGACCAGGCCGGGGCGTGGCTGCGGCGGCTGCTCGACGCCTGCGAGGAGGGCGCCCCGGGCAAGCCACACCTGCACGCCTCGTACGACGCCGCCTGGTACCAGGACGACCAGCCGTTCACCGCCGGCCACTCGGCCCGGCTGGGCGCCATGACCGCCGTCCACTCATGGGTGTTCAACGGCACGGCGCAACGTCACGGCCGGACCGGCGTCGCCACCGAGCACCACGCCGCCTATCTGATCGAGCTGTCCAAGGCCTGGTCGCACGACCCGCACCGGCCGGTCTGGCTCCAGGAGGTCGGCGCGCCCGCTCCGTTGATCCCCGCCGGGCACGCCGCCGCCTTCACCGAAGCCACCGTCACGAACGCACTCGACTGCCCCGACCTGTGGGGCGTGACCTGGTGGTGCTCGCACGACGTCAGCCGAGACCTCGCCGACTTCCCCGAACTCGAGTACAGCCTGGGCCTGTTGACGAGCGACCGGCGGACGAAGCCCGCGGGGCACACGATCGCCCGGATCGTCGGGCGGGACCGTCCCGGCGTGCCCGCCGCCCGCACCACCGCGCTCGTCGTCGACACCGCGCCGGGCCGTTCGGTGTGCGCGCCGGGCGGCCCCGTCTTCGAGGCCTTCGCCCGGCTGACCGCCGACGGGGTCCGCCCCACCACCGTCCTCGCGAGCCGCGCCACCGACCGCGAACATCTGGTCGCCCGCGGGATCACCGAGGTCGTCACACCGGATCAGGTCACCGCCTGAGTCGAGCACCGTAATCCGTTCCCCACACGATACGGAGCACATCGTGAACCTCAGCAGACGAACCGTCCTGTTCGCCGGAGCCGGCGCCGCCGCCGGGCTCCTGTCCGCATCGCAGGGCACGGCGGCCGCGGCACCCCGTGACCTCCAGCCGTACGCCTCCTACTGGTACCCCGACTCGCTGCCCACGGGCACCCCGGGCACCGGCATCACCTGGCGCAGCCTGACGTCGTGGCGCGCCGACACCGACACCGACCTCGCGTTCAACGCCTCCGCCGTGCCGCTCGCCGCCCGCTTCACCCCCGTCCCCGCCAACACCACGGCACGTTCCGGACAGGCCCGCGTCCAGTCGCTCGTCTCCTTCGGCCCCACGGCCCAGAACCCCTCGCAGGGCGCGGCCACCGCCGACTACTACGCCCTGACCCACTGGTCCTACCTCGACGAACTCGTCTTCTGGGGCGGCTCGTCGGGCGAGGGGCTGATCCTCGCGCCGAACGCGCCGATCGTGGACGCCGCGCACCGGCACGGCGTCCCGGTCCTCGGCAACGTGTTCCTGCCGCCCGCCGCGTACGGCGGTCAACTGCGCTGGACCCGTGACCTCGTGCGGAAGGACGCGCAGGGGCGCCACCCGCTCGCGGCGCAACTCGTCGCCGTCGCCGAGGCGTACGGCTTCGACGGCTGGTTCGTCAACGCCGAGACGGGCGGCGGCGATCCGGCCCTCGCCGCCGACATGCTCGGCTTCCTCGGGGAGCTGAGGTCGCTCGGCACGGCCAGGGGACAGCGCGTCACCTGGTACGACGCGATGACCGTGAACGGCTCGGTCAGCTGGCAGGGAGCGCTGAACAACCAGAACAAGGCGTTCTTCCAGGCGGCCGACTCCATGTTCCTCGACTTCCGCTGGACCTCCGCCGGACTGGCCGCGTCCGGGACGACGGCCGAACAACTCGGGCGCAGCCGCCATGCGTTGTGGGCGGGTGTCGACGTCGAGGCGAACGGCACCAACGCCTCCGTGAACTGGGACGCCGTCGTCCCCGCCACGAAGCCGCACGTCACCTCCGTCGGCTACTACCGGCCCGAGTGGACACGGAACCACCTGCCGGCCGGCCGCACCCCGGGCGACTTCCACGCGGCCGACGACGGCTTCTGGACCGGGGCCTCCCTCGACCCCGCACGGCCCGACACCACCGGCCGCTGGCGTGCGCCCGCCGTCTTCGTCGCCGACCGCTCCACCGTCACCTCGCTCCCCTTCGCGACCGTCTTCAACACCGGTCACGGCCTGAAGTGGTACGAGGACGGCAGCGCCACCGGAGACACCGCCTGGAACCATCTCGGCCTCCAGGACCGGCTGCCCGCCCGCCGCTGGGTGGTGCGCACCGACGGCCGGCGCCCCTCGGTGACCTTCGACTTCGCGGACGCCTGGCGCGGCGGCAGCAGCGTCCTCGTCTCCGGTGATCCGGACGCCCCGGTCACCGTGGACCTCTACGCGACCCGGCTCCCGCTCGGCGAGGACACCGTCGTCGAGCTGACGCACCGCACGGACGCGGGTGACGTCTCGCTGGAGCTGGCGGTCGCCACCGACGACCCCACGACGGCAGGCGCGGCACCCCCGTACGCCTTCCTCCCGGTCTCCTCGGGCAGCGGCTGGCAGACCTCGACCGTGTCCCTCGCCGGGCTGACGGGGACCGTCCGGGCCCTCGGCGTCCGGTTGACCGGAGCGGGCGGGCCGCTGCGCTGGCGGCTCGGCGGACTCGCTGTCCGCGACGCGGCCGAGACCCCGGAGGCGCCCACCGGCCTGCGCGTCACCGACGCCGAGGGCGGCGACCTGCGCCTCGCCTGGCAGCCCGTACCCGGACCGGTGCGCCACTACGAGCTGTACCGGATCCTCCCCGACGGCACACGCCGCTTCCTCGGCGGCACCTGCCAGCGCGCCTTCCACGTCGCAGGGCTCGCCCCGGAACAGGGAGAACCGGCCGCACGATTCGAACTGCGCTCAGTGGGGGAACTGTTCAGCGTCTCCCCGCCCGCCACGACCACGCACACCTGGTAACAACCCGCATCCCTTACCCCACGGAGCACTCACATGCATGACGACCGCACCCTGGTCGAGTCCCGCCTCAAGCGCGTCCTGGACGAACGCATCCGTCCGGCCGTGTACCCCGAGTCCGTTCCGCTGGAGGTGGCGGTGTGGAACGCGCCCGGTGAACCCGTGCCGGTCGCCGAAGGGCTCGCCGCCCCGACGGAACCGATCGAGGTGGGCGCGCGCTGGGGTGCTCCGTGGGGCACCAGCTGGTTCCGGGTCACCGGAACCGTTCCGGAGGCCTGGGCGGGCCGGACCGTGGAGGCCCTGCTGGACCTCGGCTTCGACGAGAACATGCCCGGCTTCCAGTGCGAGGGACTCGTCTACCGGCCGGACGGCAGTCCCGTGAAGGGCCTCAACCCGCGCAACCAGTGGGTGAGGGTCGCCGCCCCGGCCGAGGGCGGCGAGCAGGTGGACCTGCGGGTCGAGGCGGCCTCCAACCCGGTCATCCTCGACTACCACCCCTTCCGGCCCACGCAGCTCGGCGACAAGGAGACGGCGGGCAGTGAGCCGCAGTACAGGCTCGCCCGCATGGACCTCGCCGTGCTCGACGAGGAGGTGTGGAACCTCGTCATCGACCTGGAGGTCCTCGGCGAGCTGATGGCCGAGCTGCCGGTGGAGTCCCCGCGCCGCTGGGACGTCCTGCGCGCGGTGGAGCGGGCCCTGGACGCCGTGGACCTCCAGGACGTCAACGGGACCGCGGAACACGCCCGTTCACTGCTCCGGGAGGTGCTGGCCGCGCCCGCCGTGCCGTCGGCCCACCGGATCAGCGCCGTCGGGCACGCGCACATCGACTCGGCCTGGCTGTGGCCGCTGCGCGAGACGGTCCGCAAGGTCGCCCGCACGACCTCCAACATGACCGCTCTCATCGAGGACGAGCCCGACTTCGTCTTCGCCATGTCGCAGGCCCAGCAGTGGGCCTGGGTGAAGGAGCACCGGCCCGAGGTCTGGGCCCGGGTGAAGAAGGCGGTCGCCGACGGCCGGTTCGTGCCGGCCGGCGGCATGTGGGTCGAGTCCGACACCAACATGCCCGGCTCCGAGGCGATGGCCCGTCAGTTCGTGCACGGCAAGCGCTTCTTCCTCGACGAGTTCGGCGTCGAGAACGACGAGGCGTGGCTGCCCGACACCTTCGGATTCGCCGCCGGGCTGCCGCAGATCATCAAGGCGGCCGGCTCCAAGTGGCTGCTCACCCAGAAGATCTCCTGGTCGCAGACCAACAAGTTCCCGCACCACACCTTCCGCTGGGAGGGCATCGACGGCACCCGGATCTTCACCCACTTCCCGCCCGTCGACACCTACAACTGCTCCATGAACGGGCGGGAGATCGCCCACGCGGCGAGCAACTTCAAGGACAAGGGCGCCGCCCGGCACTCGCTCGCTCCGACCGGCTGGGGCGACGGCGGCGGTGGCACCACCCGCGAGATGATCGCCAAGGCGGGCCGCCTCCGCGACCTCGAAGGCTCCGCGACCGTCGCCTGGGAGACCCCCGAGGACTTCTTCCGCAAGGCCGAGGCGGAGTACCCCGACGCGCCCGTCTGGGTCGGCGAGCTGTACCTGGAACTGCACCGTGCCACCCTCACCAGCCAGGCGAAGACCAAGCAGGGCAACCGGCGCAGCGAGCACCTGCTGCGCGAGGCCGAACTGTGGGCCGCGACCGCCGCCGTCCGCACCGGATTCCCGTATCCGTACGAGGACTTGGACCGCATCTGGAAGACCGTCCTGCTCCACCAGTTCCACGACATCCTGCCCGGCTCGTCCATCGCCTGGGTCCACCGCGAGGCGCGCCGCACCTACGAGCGGGTCGCCGCCGAGCTGGAGGCAGTCATCGGGGCGGCGCAGCGGGCGCTGGCGGGCGAGGGCTCGGCGCCCCTGGTCTTCAACTCGGCGCCGCACGCCCGCGACGGGGTGCCGGCCGGCGGCGCACGGACCCCGGCGGTGCTCGGCGAGACGGCCCTCGCCCCCCGGGTGGACGGCGGCTACGTCCTGGACAACGGGGTGCTGCGCGTCGAGATCGACGAAAGGGGGCTCGTCGTGTCGGCGTTCGACCTGTCCGCCGACCGGGAGACGGTCGCACCGGGGCAGGCGGCGAACCTGCTGCAACTCCACCCCGACTTCCCGAACATGTGGGACGCCTGGGACGTCGACGAGTTCTACCGGAACACGGTCACCGATCTGGCCGACGCCGATGAGGTCGCGCCGGGTGAGGACGGTGTCTCGGTACGGATCGTCCGCTCCTTCGGCGCCTCGAAGGTCACTCAGGTGCTCTCGCTGTCGCCCGGCGAACAGCGCCTGGACATCGACACCGAGGTCGACTGGCACGAGACGGAGAAGTTCCTGAAGCTCGCCTTCCCGCTCGACGTGCACGCCGAACGCTACGCGTCGGAGACCCAGTTCGGGCACTTCTACCGGCCCACCCACACCAACACCTCGTGGGAGGCCGCCAAGTTCGAGGCCTGCAACCACCGGTTCGTGCACATCGAGGAACCGGGATGGGGCGTCGCCCTGGTCAACGACTCGACGTACGGCCACGATGTCACCCGCGCCGTACGCGACAGCGACTCCGGTACGACGACCACGGTCCGGGTCTCGCTGCTGCGCGCGCCGCGCTTCCCGGACCCGGAGACCGACCAGGGCATCCACCGTTTCCGTCACGCCCTCGTTCCCGGCGCGGCGATCGGCGACGCGGTGCGTGAGGGCTGGCGCATCAACCTGCCGGAACGGCGGCTGGCGGGCTCGGGCCCCCAGGAGGTCCTGCCGCTGGTCGGCGTCGGGCAGGACGCCGTCGTGGTGACGGCGGTCAAACTGGCCGACGACGAGAGCGGTGACGTGATCGTACGGTTCCACGAGTCGCGTGGCGGCCGCTCGCGGGCGACCCTGACCGTGGGCTTCGCGTTCGACGAGGTCACGGTGACGGACCTGCTGGAGCGACCGCTCGCCGACGCGACGGAACCCGAGCGGGACGGGACGCGACTGCGGGTGGCCCTGCGGCCGTTCGAGCTGGTCACGCTCCGGCTGAAGCGGGCCTGAGGCGCGACGCCGCGGACCGGCCGCAGCAGGGCCGGTCCGCGGCGCGGCTCGACGCCGGGGTCCCGGCCGGGGACCCGTCCGGACGCTCGCCCGGCACGGCCGCGGGGGGCGTGCGGGACGCCGCCCGTCGGATCGGTGCCCGGGCGCGTTCCTCGCCGCCCGCCGTGCCGGACGGCGGGCGAACGGGCCGTGGACGACGCGGGCCTTCATGGACGCGGGCTACGGCGCGAGCTGCGAGCGCAGCCACTGCTCCACCTCGCCGACGTGTGCCGCCGCCGCCGTCCGTGCCGCCTCCGGGTCGCGCGAGACCAGCGCACGGTGGATCGCCGCGTGCTCGCGCCGGGTGCGGTCGAAGGCGCCCTCCTCCTGGTAGCCGCGCCAGACGCGGGCGCGGAAGGTACGGGAGGAGAGCCCGTCCAGGATCGCGGTCATCGTCTCGTTGCCCGCGGCGGCGACGATCTCGCGATGGAAGGCGAGATCGTGGGCGAGGATCTGCTCCGGATCGTCGGTCGCGTTCATCGCCGTCAACTGCTTCTCCACCTCGGCCAGTTGGTCCGGGGTGATGCGCGCGGCCGCCATCGCGGTGGCCGTCGACTCCAGGATGCGGCGCAGTTCCAGCAGTTCGACGAGCTGGTGGCCGCGGGAGAGATCGGCCACCACCCCGAACGTCTCCAGCAGGTCACCCGCCTCCAACTGCGTGACGTAGATGCCCGATCCGTGCCGTGCCTCCAGCACACCGAGGACCGTGAGCGCCCGGATCGCCTCGCGCATCGAACTGCGGGAGATGCCCAGCTGGGACGCCAGGTCCCGCTCGGTCGGCAGTCGCTGCCCCGGCTCCAGCCGGCCCTCCCGGATCAGCGCCTTGATCTGCTCGATGGCGCGCTGGGTCACGGTGCCCTTCGGCGGGGCGGGGTCCTTGCCGGGCTCCGCCCCCACGGGCTGGCTCTCGTCCACGCCACTTCCTCCTGTTGCCGGGTGCGCCGCAGTCTAACGACCGAAGTGGTCGGACCACTATGGCCGGAAACTGTGAATAGTTGGCTCCAGAGGGTGTCGGAAGGCCGAAGTGGTCTGATAAATATTCGTCCCGGTCGGTAGAGGGACCTCCGGCCACCCGTCCTGCTCGATCACGCTCAATGAGGAGCCGTCAGATGGCCGGCAGAACTGTGCGGAACAGGCGTATCCCGTCGCGGACCGTGTGTGCGGTGGCGGTGGCCGCCTGCGCGACCCTCGTGCTCGCGGCGTGCGGCAGCACGAAGGACGACGTCGCCTCGGGCGGCGGGAAGGGTGACGGAGGCGGCAAGGTGGGGGTGATCCTGCCCCTGCTGACCTCACCGTTCTGGCAGTCGTACAACGACTACGTGCCGAAGATGGCGACGTCGCAGGGCGTGGACGCGCTCAAGACCGTCAACTCCAACAGCGACCCCTCGCAACAGATCACCGACATCAACAACCAGCTCAACCAGGGCGTCAAGGGCCTGGTGGTCGCCCCGCTGGACAGCGCCGCGATCGCCGCGGGCCTCGACCAGGCCGAGCGCAAGGGCGTCCCCGTGGTCGCCGTCGACGTGGCCCCGGAGAAGGGCAAGGTCGCCATGGTCGTCCGCGCCGACAACGTCGCGTACGGCGAGAAGGCCTGCCAGTACCTCGGCAAGCAGATCAGCTCCGGCAAGGTCGTGCAGATCATGGGCGACCTGGCGTCCGTCAACGGCCGGGACCGCTCCGAGGCGTTCCGCTCCTGCGTGAAGAAGAACTTCCCGAAGCTGAAGGTCCTGGAGATCCCCGCCAAGTGGGAGTCAGACACCGCGGCCTCCAAGCTGGACACCCTGCTGAACGCCAACCCCGACATCAAGGGCATCTACATGCAGGCGGGCGGCGTGTACCTCGCGCCCACCCTGCAGACCCTCAAGTCCAAGGGCATGCTGAAGAAGGCGGGTGCGGCCGGGCACATCACGATCGTCTCGAACGACGGCATCCCGCAGGAGTTCGACGCCATCCGCAAGGGCGAGATCGACGCCACCGTCTCCCAGCCGGCCGACGCCTACGCCAAGTACGGCATGTACTACATCAAGGCCGCGATGCAGGGGAAGACGTTCAAACCCGGTCCGACCGACCACGACTCCGAGATCGTGAAGCTGCCCGGCGGCATCCTGGAGGACCAGCTCCCCGCCCCGCTCGTCACCAAGGAGAACGTGGACGACCCGAAGCTGTGGGGCAACACGGTCAAATGAGCACTCCACTGGTCGAGGCGCGGGGGATCACCAAGCGGTACGGTCCCACCGTCGCTCTCCGAGACGGTCGGCTCGCCGTGTTCCCCGGCGAGTCCCATGCCCTGGTCGGCCGCAACGGCGCCGGCAAGTCCACCCTCGTCACCCTGCTCACCGGCCTCCAGGCGCCGGACGAGGGGTCGATCAGCTTCGACGGCCGGCCCGCACCGCCGCTCGCCGACCGTGACGCCTGGCGGCGCAACGTGGCCTGCGTCTACCAGAAGCCCACCGTCGTACCCGAGTTGACGGTCGCCGAGAACCTCTTCATCAACCGGCAGCCGGCGGGCCGGGGCGGCTTCATCAGCTGGCGCCGGCTCCGGTCCGAGGCGGCGCGGCTGCTGGAGACCTGGGACGTGCGCGTCGACCCGGACGCTCGCACCGCCGACCTCAAGGTCGAGGACCGGCAGATGGTCGAGATCGCGCGGGCGCTCTCCTTCGGCGCCCGGTTCATCGTCCTCGACGAACCGACCGCGCAGCTCGACAGCCGGGAGATCGAACGGCTCTTCACCCGGATGCGGGGACTCCAGGATTCCGGCGTCACCTTCCTGTTCATCTCCCACCACCTCCAGGAGGTGTACGAGGTCTGCCAGACGGTCACGGTCCTGCGGGACGCCCGCTGGATCACCACGGCGCCGGTCGCCGAACTCCCGCGCCCGGCACTGATCGAGGCCATGGCGGGCGAGTCGATCGCCGAACTCGCGATCTCCCCGCGGGAGTCGGACGACGAGGCGCCCGTGGTCCTGGACGCCACGGGGCTCACCTCCCCCGCGTACGAGCGGATCGACCTGACCGTGCGCCGGGGCGAGGTCGTCGGGCTCGCCGGGTCCAGCGGCAGCGGCAAGACCGAACTGGCCGAGTCCTTCGCCGGACTGCACACCCCGACCGGCGGCAGCGCCCGGCTGGGCGGCGAGCGGCTCCCCTTCGGTGACGTGGCCGCCGCGCTGAAGGCCGGAGTCGGCTGCGTCCCGCGGGACCGGCACGAGCAGGGCCTGGTGCCCGGGATGAGCGTCGGCGACAACGCCACCCTGAGCGTCCTGAACCGGCTGGGCCGCCACGGCTTCATCGGCACCGGCCGCAGACGCGGCTTCGCCGCCGGGCTCATCGAACGCCTCGGCATCCACACCGAAGGACCCGAGCAGCCCGTCTCCGACCTCTCGGGCGGCAACGCGCAGAAGGTCGTCATGGCCCGCGCGCTCGCCTCGGACCCACGCCTGCTCGTCCTGATCAACCCGACCGCGGGCGTCGACGTGAAGTCCAAGGAGTCCCTGCTGTCCCGGATGGACAGCACCCGCGAGGACGGCACCGCCGTGCTGGTCGTCTCCGACGAACTCGACGACCTGCGCCGCTGCGACCGCGTCCTCGTCCTCTTCCACGGCCGCGTCGTCGCCGAGCATCCGGCGGGCTGGCGCGACCACGAGCTGATCGCCTCCATCGAAGGAGTGGACCATGGCAACGGCACCGCCGCGGCGGACACCCCCGGGACCCCCGGCAGCGGCGGGGGAGACCGGGATGACTGAGACGAAGACCTCGCCACTCACCCCCTCCCGCGCCCCCGACCCGCGCGCCGCCAAGGCCGTACTCCTGCGCAGGGCCCGCGAACTCGCGCTCGTTCCAGCGCTGTTGCTACTGGTCGTGCTCGGCGCGTTCGTCAACGACTCCTTCCTCACCGAACGCAACATCATCTCCATCCTCGGCGCGTCGGCTGCCCTCGCGATGGTCGTGCTCGCCGAGTCGCTCGTCCTCATCACCGGCAAGTTCGACCTGTCCCTGGAGTCCGTCGTCGGCATCGCCCCCGCGGTCGGCGCGCTGCTCGTGCTGCCCGCCGCCCAGTCCGGCTGGGGCACGGAGTTCCCGGCGGCGCTCGCCCTCCTCGCGATCCTCGTCGTGGGCGCGGCCATCGGAGCCTTCAACGGCATCCTCGTCGTGAAGTTCAAGCTGAACGCCTTCATCGTCACGCTCGCGATGCTGATCGTCCTGCGGGGACTTCTGGTCGGCGCGACCAAGGGCAAGACCCTGTTCGGCATGCCCGACGCGTTCTTCTCCCTCGCCACCACGACGTTCCTGCGCGTCCCGCTGTCGGTGTGGCTGGCAGCCGTCGCTTTCGCCGTCGCCGGTCTGGTCCTCAAGTACCACCGCGTCGGACGCGCGTTGTACGCCATCGGCGGCAACGCCGACGCCGCCCGCGCGGCCGGAATCCGTGTCGAGCGGGTGATGCTCGGGGTGTTCGTCGTCGCGGGTGTGCTCGCGTCCGTCGGCGGGATCATGCAGACCGGCTACGTCGGCGCGATCAGCGCCAACCAGGGCAACAACATGATCTTCACGGTGTTCGCCGCCGCGGTCATCGGCGGGATCAGTCTCGACGGCGGCAAGGGCACCATGTTCGGCGCCCTGACCGGCGTCCTCCTCCTCGGCGTGGTGCAGAACCTGCTCACGCTCGCCCAGGTGCCGTCCTTCTGGATCCAGGCCATCTACGGCGGGATCATCCTCGTCGCCCTCATGATCGCCCGGGTGACGACGGGACGCGCCCAGGACTGAGCGACCGAACACCGGGGCGCGGACCGGCGGACGCCCCACCGAGGACCCCCTGCCACCGACCGAAAGGCCTTCCGTGTCCCCGACCCCCGCACGCATCACCGCGGTCGACACCTATGACATCCGTTTCCCCACCTCGCGCGAGCTCGACGGCTCGGACGCGATGAATCCGGACCCCGACTACTCGGCGGCGTACGTCGTCCTGCGCAGCGACGCGGCGGACGGGGCCGAGGGGCACGGCTTCACCTTCACCATCGGGCGGGGCAATGATGTCCAGGTCGCCGCGATCGACGCACTGCGGGGGCATGTCCTCGGCCGGCCGGTGGACGAGCTGTGCGCCGACCCGGGCACCCTCTCCCGCGACCTGGTCGGCGACAGCCAACTGCGCTGGCTCGGACCGGAGAAGGGCGTGATGCACATGGCGATCGGCGCCGTCGTCAACGCCGTGTGGGACCTGGCGGCCAAGCGCGCCCGCAAACCGCTGTGGCGGTTCCTCGCGGAGGCCGATCCCGCCTGGCTCGTCGGCCAGGTCGACTTCCGCTACATCACGGACGCGCTGACCCCGGACGAGGCGCTGAACCTCCTGCGCCGGGGGAGGGAAGGAGCGACGGAGCGCACCGCGACCCTGCTCGCCCAGGGCTTCCCGGCCTACACCACCTCGCCCGGCTGGCTCGGCTACAGCGACGAGAAGCTCACCCGGCTCGCCGCCGAGGCCGTCGCCGGGGGGTTCCGGCAGATCAAACTGAAGGTGGGGGCGGACCTCGCGGACGACATCCGCCGCTGCCGGGTCGCCCGCGCGGTGGTGGGCCCGGACATCCGCATCGCGATCGACGCCAACCAGCGCTGGAACGTGGACGAGGCGATCGACTGGACGCGCGCGCTCACCGAGTTCGAGCCGTACTGGATCGAGGAGCCGACGAGCCCGGACGACATCCTGGGGCACGCCGCCGTGCGCTCGGCCGTCGCCCCCGTCAAGGTCGCCACCGGTGAACACGTCCAGAACCGCATCGTGTTCAAGCAGCTCCTCCAGGCGGGCTCGGTCGACGTCCTGCAGATCGACGCGGCCCGGGTCGGCGGGGTCAACGAGAACCTCGCCATCCTGCTCCTCGCGGCCAAGTTCGGTGTCCCCGTCTGCCCGCACGCGGGAGGCGTCGGACTGTGCGAACTCGTCCAGCACCTCTCGATGTTCGACTTCGTCGCGCTGGCCGGCACCACCGACGACCGGGTCATCGAGTACGTCGACCATCTGCACGACCACTTCACCGAACCCGTGGTGATCCGCGACGGCCGCTACACGGCCCCCACCGCTCCGGGGTTCTCCGCCACCATGCGCCCCGCGTCCATCGCGGAGTTCACCTACCCGGACGGCACCTTCTGGACCGCCGACCTCGCTCAGCGGGACGCCGACGAACGCAAGGGAAAGGCAGCATGACGGACCCTCAGGACATCCGCGACTTCGACCGGCTCACCGCGCTGGTGACGGGCGGCGCCTCCGGCATCGGCCGGGCCACTGCCGACCTCCTCACCGCCCGAGGTGCCCGCGTCGCCGTCCTCGACCTCGACCCGTCGTCGGTGGGCACGCCGCTCACCGGCCACCGCGCCGATGTCACCGACGACGCCTCGGTGCGCGCGGCGGTGGCCGCCGCGGTCGCCGGCCTGGGCGGCCTCGACGTGCTCGTCAACAACGCGGGCATCGGCGCCCGCGGCACCGTCGAGGACAACGACGACGAGGAATGGAGCCGCGTGCTGGACGTCAACGTCCTCGGCATCGTGCGGACCACCCGGGCGGCCCTCCCGCACCTGCGGGCCTCCTCGCACGCGGCGATCGTGAACACCTGCTCCATCGCGGCCACCGCCGGCCTGCCCCAGCGCGCGCTGTACTCGGCCTCCAAGGGCGCCGTCCTCGCCCTCACCCTCGCGATGGCCGCCGACCACGTCCGCGAGGGCATCCGCGTCAACTGCGTCAACCCCGGCACGGTCGACACCCCGTGGGTCGGCCGGCTCCTCGACGCCGCCCCCGACCCGGCCGCCGAACGCGCCGCCCTGGAGGCCCGCCAGCCCACCGGCCGGCTCGTGTCCGCACCGGAGGTCGCCGGCGCCATCGCCTACCTGGCGAGCCCCCTGTCCGGCGCCACCACCGGTACCGCGCTCGCCGTCGACGGCGGCATGCAGGGGCTGCGACTGCGCCCGGCGGGCCGGTGAACACCCTCGGCGCCAGCGGCGTCCCGGTCGGCGCGCTCTCCTTCGGCGCCGCCGGCATCGGCAACCTGTACACCGAGGTGACCGACGAACAGGCCCGCGCGGCCGTCGACACCGCCTGGGACTGCGGCATCCGTACCTACGACACCGCCCCGCACTACGGCATCGGACTCTCCGAGCGGCGGCTCGGCGCGGCCCTGCGCGACCGGCCCCGTGCCGAGTACACCCTCTCGACCAAGGTCGGCCGCCTGCTCGAACCCGCGGACCCGGGCGGCGACGACCTCGCCCAGGGCTTCGCGGTGCCCGCCACCCACCGCCGCGTCTGGGACTTCAGCGCCGACGGGGTACGCCGGAGCCTGGACGCCAGCCTGGAGCGCCTCGGCCTCGACCGGGTGGACGTCGTCTACCTGCACGACCCCGACGACCACGCCGAGCAGGCCTTCCACGAGGCCTACCCGGCCCTGGAGGAACTGCGCTCGCAGGGCGTCGTCGGCGCGATCGGCGCGGGGATGAACCAGACCGCGATGCTCACGCGCTTCGTCCAGGACACCGACGTCGACGTGGTGCTGTGCGCCGGCCGCTACACCCTGCTCGACCACCGCGCGCTCACCGACCTGCTGCCCGCCGCCCGGCGGCGCGGCACCTCCGTCGTCGTCGGCGGCGCCTTCAACTCCGGTCTGCTCGCGGACCCGGGACCCGGCTCGACGTACAACTACGCGCCCGCTCCGCCCGAGTTGCTGGACCGGGCGCTCCGGCTGAAGGAGATCGCCGAGCGGCACGGGACCACGCTGCGCGCCGCCGCACTCGCCCTCCCCGCGGCACACCCCGCCGTGGCGAGCGTCCTCGTGGGCGCCCGGTCCGCCGCCGAAGTCCAGGACTGTGCGCAGCAGTTCGCCACCCCGGTGCCGGCCGCCTTCTGGCGGGAACTGCGCGCCGAGGGCCTGCTGCCGCACGCGGCCCCCCTCCCCGTACCGGAGCCGTCATGAGAGTCGCCCTGCACACCAAGGTCCGCGCGGAGCGCGTCGCCGCCTACGAGGCCGCGCACCGGCGGGTGCCGGCCGAACTCGTCACGGCGATCCGTGCCGCCGGAGCCACCTCCTGGACCATCTGGCGCAGCGGCACCGACCTGTTCCACCTCCTGGAGTGCGAGGACTACGGGCGGATGCTCGCTGAACTGGAGAAGCTGCCCGCCAACATCGCCTGGCAGGCCCGCATGGCCGAACTCCTCGACGTCGCGCACGACTACTCCGGCTCGGGCGCCGACGCGGGACTGCCGGTGGTCTGGGAACTGCCGTGAGAGTCGACGCGCACCACCACGTGTGGGACCTCGCCGTCCGGGACCAGGACTGGATCACCGGCGCCGAACTCCGGCCACTGCGAAGGAACTTCGGGATGGCGGATCTCGAACCCGAGGCCGTGGCGGCGGGCGTGGACCGTACCGTCCTCGTGCAGACGGTCACCGTGGCCGAGGAGACCCCGGAGTTCTTCTCCCTGGCGGAGAGGAACCCCCTGGTGGCCGGCGTCGTCGGCTGGACCGACCTGACCCGCGCCGACGTCGCCGACGAACTGGCACGACTGCGGGAGCTGCCCGGAGGCCACCGGCTCAAGGGCATCCGCCACCAGGTCCAGGGCGAACGCGACCCCGGATGGCTGCTGCGCCCGGACGTGCGGCGCGGACTCGATGCCGTCGCCGAGGCGGGCCTCGTGTACGACCTCGTCGTCCTGCCGCACCAGTTGCCCATGTGCGCCCGGGCCGCGGCCGCCCACCCCGGGCTTACCTTCGTCCTCGACCACCTGGGCAAGCCCCCGATCGCCTCCGGCGCCCCGGAACCCTGGGCGGGCGCCGTCCGGGAACTGGCAGCGCTGCCCAACACCGCCTGCAAACTCTCCGGGCTGGTCACCGAGGCCGACCCGGCCCGGCGGACCCCGGACGACCTGCGGCCGTACGCGGACACCGCCCTCGCCGCCTTCGGGCCCGGCCGGACGATGTTCGGCTCGGACTGGCCGGTGTGCACGCTCGCCGCGTCCTACGGCGAAGTCATGTACCTCGCCGAGGAGTTGACGATGAGTCTGAGCCCGGGCGAACGGGAGGCGGTGTTCGCCGGGACCGCCACGCGCGTCTACGGACTCTGAACCGCGGGCCCCGGCCCCGCGGCGGCTCAGGGCACCCGCCGTCGCGCGCCACCCTCCAGCCGGGTCGGCGGAAGGAAGTCGCGTACGTACGTCCGGTGCCAGCACGCGCCCGTCTCGCGCAGCTCGTGCCACGTCGTGTACCGGTAGCGGAAGAGGCGGGCGCGGACGTACCGCGGCGGGGTGTCCGCGGGGAACGGCGAGCGGCGCAGCAGCCGCAGCGTGTCCCGGTCGTTCACCAGAAGGCGTTCCACCAGCCCTCCGAACCACGCGTCGGCGTAGCCGGGGGAGAGCGCGGCGAACCACATCAGCCAGTCCAGGCGCAGGTGGTAGGGAGCGAACTGGCGCGGCCAGTGCCGGAGATCGCCGGGCTTGCCCCTGAACTCGTACTCCCGCCAGCCGGTGTCCTCGTGCGGCACCTCGTCCGCGGTGCCCTCGATCACCACCTCGTGGCGCACCCGGCTGACGCTGCCGAACGCCCCGTAGGTGTTGACGAGGCGGAGCGGGTCGAAGGAGCGGTTCATGACCTGCCGCCGCGAGAGCATGTTGCGCACCGGCCGGACGCTGAGGGCGAGCAGCCCGGCGGACACGGTGAGGACGACGATCTCGTACCAGAGCGGCGCCGCGGCGGTGTGCGGAGCGGTGCCGGGGATCCGTACCGCACTCACGGCGAGCACGATCGTCGTCCAGTTCAGCCAGGAGAAGTTGCCGGACAGGACCAGCCACAGCTGGGTCAGGATCATCAGGCAGGCCGCGGCGGTCGCGATCGGCTGAGGGGTGAACAGCAGGACGGGCACCACGAGTTGGGTGACGTGGTTGGCCGCCACCTCGACGCGGTGCAGCGGTTTGGGGAGGTGGTGGAAGAACCAGCTCAGCGGCCCCGGCATCGGCTGGGTCTCGTGGTGGTGGTCGAGGCAGGTCAGGTCGCGCCAGCAGGGGTCGCCCCGCATCTTGATCAGCCCCGCCCCGAACTCGACGCGGAACAGCAGCCAGCGCAACAGGAACAGGACGACGACGGGCGGCGCGACCTCGTCGTTGCCGAGGAGGACCGCGAGGAACCCGACCTCCAGGAGAAGGGACTCCCAGCCGAACGCGTACCAGGTCTGGCCCACGTTGACGACCGACAGGTACATCGCCCACGGGAGCAGCCACAGCAGCATCGAGCCCCACAGCGGCAGATACCCGTCGACGCCCGCGATCAGCGCCACCGACACCGCGCAGCCCGTCCACGACCAGGCCGCGAAGAAGCGGTCCGAGTAGCGCAGGTGGAACACGCTCGGGGCGTCCCGGAATCCCACCCGCCGCACGAATCGCGGCACCGGCAGCATCCCGCGCTCCCCGATCAGCGCCCGGAACTGCAGGGCCGCGCCCAGGAACGCGACGAGATACAGCACGGCCAGCCCCCGCTGGAAGACCAGCCGGGACAACCAGTAGTCGGGTGCCGTGAACCACTCCACGCCGAGCGCTCCTCTCCCGTCCATTGTGACGCTGGGTGACCGTACTCCGCTTGCGTGCGCCAAGAGGGTGACGCAGAGAATGATCCACGACTGGCCCGCGATGAACGGGAGAACGTGGTGCAGATACCCACCAGGCCCCTCGTCCACCGGCGGCGCCCTCGCGGCGGTTCTGCTCTTCGCCGCGTGCGGTGGCGGCCACGACCGGGACACGGCGGCGAACGGACCGGCAGACGGCGAGGTGCTGCTCCAGCCGCTCTCGGAACGGGGCCCCGACCCCTTCACGGAGTCGACCGTCACCTCCGTCGGCACCCCGCCGCCCGTCACCCGAACGCCGCAACCCTCGGCCACCGGCGGCCGGGGCCCGCGCTCCGTGTCGGGCGCCACGCCCGGTCTCTACGGCGGCACCCGGAACACCGGCAGCTGCGACGCCGGGCGACAGGTCGAGGCTCTCGCCGCCGACCGGGCCAGGACCCGCGCCTTCGCCCAGTCCTCCGGCATCTCACCCGAGTCCGTCCCCGACTACCTGCGCGGTCTGACCTCGGTCGTGCTGCGCGCGGACACCCGGGTCACCGACCACGGGTTCCGCGACGGGCAGGCGACCGGGTTCCCGGCCGTGCTCCAGGCCGGTACGGCCGTCCTCGTCGACGACCGGGGCGTGCCCCGGGTGCGCTGCGCCTGCGGCAACCCGCTCGGCCGGCCCGCCGCGACGGACGCGGACCCGCCCACCCGCGGCAGGCCCTGGAGCGGATACCGGCCCGCCCGGGTGGTCGTCGTGACCCCGGCACCCGTCGTGATCACCGGCCTCACGATCCTCGACGTCGCGGCGGACACCTGGATCGAGCGGCCCGTCGGGCAGGACGGCCACCGGCACGACCACCCCGTACCGCGGCCCGGCGGGACGACCCCGCCCGACCGCCCGGAGGCGTCCCCCGGCCCGCACGACTCGGCCTCCGGCAGCGCTCCCCGGGACGAGGACTGCGTCACGCCGGACGCGACGCGCGGCGAGCCGCCGCAGAGCGGCCCGACCACCACCCCGGAGGAGTCGGCCGGATCCGGCACCGGGCCCTCCGCCACACCGACCGACGACACCGTCATGGGCGTCTCCCGCCGCGACCGCGCGTCCGGCGCCGGCGAGCCCGCGGGCT
>NZ_JBEXGN010000030.1:60882-72358 GCF_040607345.1 Streptomyces sp. NPDC005302 | reverse complement strand
GGCGGTCAGCGCGATCGCGAGGGTCACCCGGCGCACGATGATGCTCTTCATTCGTCCCCACCCCTATGTGATTCCTGTGACCGCACGCTGACGCGCGCGGGTCAGACGCCCGCGTAGGAGTGCTTGCCGGTGACGAAGATGTTCACGCCGTAGTAGTTGAACAGCCAGCAGCCGAAGGCGATCAGGGCGATGTAGGCGGCCTTGCGGCCCTTCCAGCCGGCCGTCGCGCGCGCGTGCAGGTAGCAGGCGTACGCGACCCACGTGATGAACGCCCAGGTCTCCTTGGGGTCCCAGCCCCAGTAGCGGCCCCAGGCGTCGCCCGCCCAGATCGCGCCCGCGATGATCGTGAACGTCCACAGCGGGAAGACGGCCGCGTTCACGCGGTAGGAGAACTTGTCGAGCGAGGACGAGGCGGGCAGCCGCTCCATGACCGAGGTGGCGAACCGGCCGGGCTGTCCGCCGCTCGCGAGCTTGTTCTCGTAGCTGTCCTTGAACAGGTAGAGCAGCGTGCCGACGGCGCCCACGTAGAAGACGGCGCCGCACAGGATCGCGGTCGACACGTGGATGTACAGCCAGTACGAGTGCAGCGCGGGGACCAGCTGGTCGCTCGCGGTGTACAGGACGGTGACGGCGAGCCCGAGGTCGAGAAGGACCGTCGTGACCAGCGGCAGGCCGAGCCAGCGCACGTTCTTCCGCAGCGCGAGCAGCACCAGGAACACCGCGACGGCCACGGTGGAGAAGGTGATGTTGAACTCGTACATGTTGCCCCACGGCGCCCGCCGCACCGACATGGCGCGGGCGACCACGCCGGCCGCCTCGACGGCCCACGCGAGGACGGTGAGGGACACGGCGATCCGGCCGTAGAGGTCGCCCTGCTCGTCCCCGCCGTGCGCGCCGGGCCCGTCGGGCACGTCACGCGCGCCGACCGCGGACCGGGTGACGACCTTGGGCCGCGCGAGGACGGCGGTGCCGCCCGCCGTCTGCACGGTGACCTCGGGCGCGGCGGCCGGCTTCTCGCCGCCCGCGGTGAGCGCGTTCGCGGTGCGCGCGACCTTGCTGCGGCTGCCGAAGAGCCACTCGGCGATGTACGCGAAGAACGCCAGCGTGTAGACGGCCATCGCGGAGTAGATCAGCGTGTTGCTGATGTTGGCGAGGTGTTCGTTGGTCGCGGTGGCCAGATCGGTCACGGCGCCCAGGTCGTGCGCGGTGGCGAGCGTCACTGCTTCTCAGCCCCTTCGGCGGCGGGTACGGGGATTTCGGCGTCGGCGGGTGCCGCGTCATCGTCGGGCTTGGTGGGCGCGGTTGCGTGGACGAGCGCGGCCAGGTCGCCGAGCTCCTCGGGAAGCTTCGCGGACTCGCTGCGGCCGAGTCCGGCCATCTCGACGACGGTGACACCGTCGGCGCCGGTGGTGGCACGGACCCAGACGCGGCGGCGCTGGATGAACAGCGAGCCGGCGAGGCCGAAGATCGCGGAGAACGCCCCGGCCAGCGCCCAGTCACTGCCGGGCTGCTGGGTGACCTGGAAGTTCGCCCACTCCTTGATGTCCTTGTCGAAGGTGATCGAGCCGGCGCCGTTCGGCAGGGTCATCGTCTCGCCGGGCCGCAGCCGCTTCTTGACGATGTCGCCCTTGGCGTTCTTGAACTGCTTCATGTTGGCCGGGTCGAGCTGGTACACGTTCTGCGGCAGGCCCGCGTCGACCCCGAGGCTGCCGTGGTAGCCGCTCAGCGCGAGCACCGGGTAGTCGAGCGCCGGGAACTGGGAGAACATGTCGCCCTTGCCCGCGCCGGCGAAGGTCGGCACGAAGAAGGCGGAGAAGCCGAGCTGTTCGCTCTTGCCCTGCGCGTTCTTGTAGCCGTCCATCACCTTGATGGCGCCCTGCGAGGTGACGTTCGAGTCCAGCGGAAGCAGGGGCACGGCGTCGTGGAAGACGACCTTGCCCTTGCCGTCCCTGACCGTCACGGTGGGCGCGTAGCCGTGGGCGGTGAGGTAGACCTTCGAGTCGCCGATCACGAGCGGCTCGTTGACCTTGACGACGGTCTTCTTCTCCTTGCCGTAGGCACCGACGCTGTAGTCGACGGCCGCCTGGTACGTGCGGGGGGTGCCCTTGTTGGGGCCGGTCCGCTCGTAGGTGCCGGTGAACTTCTTCAGGTCGAAGCTGAACGGGGTCAGGTCGTCGGTGCTGAAGAGGTTGCCGGACTTGAAGTCGTCGTAGGACAGGAGCGTGTTGGAGAAGCCGTCGCCCTCGACGATCAGCTTGTTGCCCTCGGACTTGAAGAGCTGGCCCCAGGCGAAGGCGACGAGCATCACGATCAGCGCGATGTGGAAGAGCAGGTTGCCCGTCTCGCGCAGGTAGCCCTTCTCCGCCGCGACGGCGTCCTTCTCGATGTGCGCCCGGAACCGCTTCTGCTTGAGCACCTTGAGCGCGGCCTCGCGGACCAGTTCGGGCTCGGCGTCGGTGCGCCAGGTCGCGTAGGCGGGCAGCCGGGAGAGCCGCTTGGGAGCGCCCGGCGGACGGCCCCGCAGCTGTCCGACGAACTGCCAGGTGCGGGGCACGATGCAGCCGATGAGCGAGACGAACAGCAGGATGTAGATCGCGGAGAACCACACCGAGCTGTACACGTGGAACAGGCCGAGCCGCTCATAGACCGGGCCGAGCAGGCTGTGCGCGTCCTTGAAGTCCTGGACCTTGGCGGCGTCGGTGCCGGACTGCGGGATCAGCGAGCCGGGGATGGCGCCGAGCGACAGCAGGAAGAGCAGGATCAGCGCGACCCGCATCGACGTGAGCTGACGCCAGAACCAGCGGACCCAGCCGGTGACCTCACGGCCGGTCCAGGTGATCCACCCCGCGGCGCCGGGCTTGCGGGTGCCGCCGAAGGAGCCGGGCATCGCCGTCTCGACGGGCGCGGTGGACAGCTGGGAACCGGCCTCGCCGAGTTCGCCGTCGGCGCTCACCCCGATGTGCCGCTTGGGGCTCACCGGGGCCGGCGCGCCGTCGTCCTCCGGCGTCGCGGTGGAGTCGCGGGTGTTGCCGGTGTCGGTCGTGCTCATGGATCAGATCCCTACCGTGAAGCCGCTGGACCACGTCTGCATCTGCTGCACCAGGCTGTCCCAGGCGCCTGTGAGCAGGAGCACGCCGGTCACGATCATCATCGTGCCGCCGATGCGCATGACCCAGACGTAGTGGCGCTTGACCCAGCCGAACGCACCGAGCGCCTTGCGGAAGGCGACAGCGGCGAGGACGAAGGGCACGCCGAGACCGAGGCAGTACGCGACGGTCAGTATGGCGCCCCGTCCGGCGCTCGCCTGGTCCATGGAGAGCGCGTTCACGGACGTGAGCGTCGGGCCCAGGCACGGCGTCCAGCCGATGCCGAACAGCGCGCCCAGTATCGGGGCACCGGCGAGACCGGTCACGGGCCGCCGGTGGAAGCGGAACTCGCGCTGCGTGAGCCAGGGCATCATCCCCATGAAGAACACGCCCATCGCGATCATCAGCACGCCGAGGATCTTGCTCAGCGTGCCCTGGTACTCCTGGAGCGTCGACCCGAAGTAGCCGAACAGGGCCCCGCCGGAGACGAACACGACGGTGAAGCCGAGGACGAACAAGGTCGCGCCGCCGACCATCCGCCCCCGTCTGGCGTCCGCGAGGTCGGTGCCACTGACCCCGGTGACGTAGGACAGATAGCCCGGCACGAGCGGGAGGACGCAGGGCGAGAAGAAGGAGATGAGTCCGCCGAGGACCGAGATCGGCAACGCGAGCAGGAGAGCGCCGCTGTAGACCGTGGTGTTCATGTCGGTCGAGGCGGCGAGTTCCGTGGACGAGTGGAGAAGGGACACGCCGGTCACTTCTCCGCGACGACGGGGTCGAGCATCTCGCGCAGCTTGTCCTCGCTGAGTGCCTGGAGCGTGCGGGCCGCGATCTTCCCGTCCCGGTCGATGACGAGCGTCGACGGGATGGTCTGCGGGTTGAGCGTGCCCTTCTTGAACCGGAGCATCAGCCTGCCCGTCGGGTCGTACAGGCTGGGGTAGGTGACGCCCTTCTCCTTCTCGAACGCCTTCGCCGGAGCGGTGCTGGGGTCACGGGTGTTGATGCCCACGAACTGCACGCCCTGGCCGGCGGTCTCCTTCGCGACCTTCACGAAGTTGGGCGCCTCGGCGCGGCACGGCGGGCACCAGGAGCCCCACACGTTGAGGACGACGACCTTGCCCTTGTAGTCCGCGACGTCGAGCTTCCTGCCGTCGACGGTCTTGCCGGAGAGGTCGGGGATGGCCACGCGGTCGCTCTTCGCCACCGTCGAGATGCCGTCCTTGCCGGCGACGAAGCCGCTGCCGCCGGAGCCGCCCTTCGTGCCGCCCGAACCGCACGCGGTCAGGACGAGCGCGGCGACGGCGGCCCCGGCGGTCAGCAGGGCGGCGCGGCGACGGGTGCGGATCGGGCGCTGGTCTGCGCGGCAGGCGGCACTCATGTGAAAAGTTTCGCATGCCCGATTCGGGGATCTTCCGCACCCCCCTTGCGGGCGGAAACCCGCATATCAGGCGGCCTGCCCCCGAAGGTAGGACTTCCAGCCGCCGACGGGCTGTTCGGCGACGTCCATCGACTGGAGCTTCGCCAGCACCTCGGGCCGCTGCACGTCCAGCCAGTCCACGAACTGCCGGAAGGAGACGAGCCGTACGTCCGCGCCCTTGCTCTTCTCGTTGGCGATGTACTTGAAGGCCTTCTCGACGGCGTCCATGTAGATGCCGCCGTTCCAGTCCTCGAAGTGGTTGCCGACGAAGAAGGGTGCCCGGTTCGTCTCGTACGCCCGCTTGAATCCGGAGATGTACGAGTTGGTCGCCTGGGTGCGCCAGCCAGGGTAGTTGTACGAGGGCGCCCGAGTGGTGGCGACCGACTGGTTGGCGAGGATGTTGTAGTCCATGGAGAGGACCTCGAAGCGGTGCCCGGGGAAGGGGATCGCCTGGAGCGGCAGGTCCCACAGCCCCTGCTTCTTCTGCGGCCAGCGCTGCACACCGCCGGGCGAGGAGGCGTCGTAGCGCCAGCCCAGTTCGCGGGCGGCGGGCAGCAGGTTGTCCTGGCCGAGCAGACACGGGGTGCGGGCGCCGATCAGCTCCTTCTCGTAGTCGAAGGGCAGCGCGGGCAGATCGGTCCAGCCCGTGTTGGTGCGCCACTCGGTGACGAACGACTTCGCCTGCGCGATCTCGCTGCGCCACTGCCGGGGCGTCCAGTTGGCGACCGAGCCGGAACCGGCGCAGAAGTGGCCGTTGAAGTGGGTGCCGATCTCGTGCCCGTCGAGCCAGGCCTGGCGCACCAGCTTCAGGGTGGACCGGACGTGGTCGTCGTTGAGGTAGCCGATGTCCGAGGCGCCCCGCGGGTTGTTGGGCGGGTCGTACAGGCGCTTCTTCGACTCGGGCAGCAGATACAGCCCGGAGAGGAAGAACGTCATGTGCGCCTCGTTCTCCTTGGCGAGCCGCAGGAAGCGCTCGAAGAGACCGGTGCCGACCTCGCCGGCGCCGTCCCAGGAGAAGACCACGAACTGCGGCGGGGTCTCGCCGGGCTCCAGCGGCACGGGCTCCGCGGGCTGGTGCGGCTGCTTGCCCGTGTAGGCGGTGGAACCGTCACCGATGGGGCGTACGGTCCGCTTCGGGGTGCCGGGCCTGCCGCTGCCCGCCGTGGGGGAACCACCGGCGTGACCCACGGCGTCCTTCTGCGCGGTGCCGCACGCGGCAAGTCCCATTGCGGCCGCGGCGCCTGCCCCGAGACCGATCATTCCCCTCCGGCTGACGTCCCGCATACGGTCCTCGTTTCATCGCACCCTCTCAGCTGGCTCTCAGCTGGCACCCCATGAGAGGGCACGATGAAGTCGCGGGTTCCGTATAACTCGCGCAGATTTATATGATTTTACGAATATGCGCTCATTTGGCCGTCAGGCCCCGAACGCCTTGTCCTTGCCCTTCACCGGCTTGGCACCGGCGAGGAGGTGCGCCGGAACCAGGTCGCGCGCGGGCTCGCTGTAGCCCACGGACACGATCTTGTCGCCGCGGTAGGTGAAGGTCGTCAGGGAGGCGAGCGTGCACTGCCGCTTGCGCGGGTCGTGCCACAGCCGGCGCTTCTCCACATAGCTGCGCACGATCCAGATCGGCAGCTGATGGCTCACCAGCACCGCCTCGTGACCGCGCGCGGCGTCCTTGGCCGCGTCCAGCGCGCCCATCATCCGCACGACCTGGTCGACGTAGGGCTCGCCCCAGGACGGCTTGAACGGGTTGACGAGGTGCTTCCAGTTCTCCGGCCGCCGCAGCGCGCCGTCCCCGACCCCGAAGGTCTTGCCCTGGAAGACGTTGTCCGCCTCGATGAGCCGCCCGTCGGTCGCCAGGTCGAGGCCGTGCGCCTTCGCGATCGGCGTGGCCGTCTCCTGCGCCCGCTCCAGCGGCGAGGCCACGACGTGGGTGACGTCACGCGGCGCGAGGTGCTCGGCCACCCGGTCGGCCATCTGCCGGCCGAGCTCGGACAGGTGATAGCCGGACAGCCGCCCGTAGAGCACGCCGTCCGGGTTGGCGACCTCACCGTGCCGCATCAGATGGACGACGGTGATGTCGTCGTCGCCCGCGGCGCCGGTGCCGCCGTTCGTACCGATGGACTCGCTCATGCCGTGGCCTCCGCCGCTGCCCGTGCCGCCGCCGGAAGGGCGTCGGCGATCCGCTGAACCGCCTGGTCGTCATGGGCCGCCGACACGAACCACGACTCGAACGAGGACGGCGGCAGGTACACGCCCTGCGCCAGCATCGAGTGGAAGAACGCGGTGTAGCGGAAGGACTCCTGCGCCTTCGCGCCCTCGTAGTCGCGCACCTCACGTCCCGTGAAGAACACGGAGAACATGTTGGAGGCGTTCTGCAGGCGGTGCGTCACACCCTCCTTGGCGAGCGCCTCGGACACCAGCGTCCGGATCCGCTCCGACACCGCGTCGACCTTGTCGTACGCCGCGTCGTCGAGCAGCCGCAGCTGCGCGAGACCGGCCGCGGTGGCGACGGGATTGCCCGAGAGCGTGCCCGCCTGGTACACCGGCCCGGCCGGCGCGAGGTGCGACATGACGTCCTCGCGGCCGCCGAACGCCGCTGCCGGGAAGCCGCCGCCCATCACCTTGCCGAAGGTCATCAGGTCGGGACGCACACCGTCGATCCCGAACCAGCCGGCCCTGCTCGTGCGGAAGCCGGTCATCACCTCGTCGGAGACGAACAGGGCGCCGTTCTTCGCGCAGGCGTCCTTCAGGCCCTGGTTGAACCCGGGCGCCGGAGGCACCACGCCCATGTTGCCGGGCGAGGCCTCCGTGATCACACAGGCGATCTCGCCGGGGTGCGCGTGGAAGGCGGCGTGCACGGCTTCGAGGTCGTTGTACGGCAGGACGATGGTGTCGCCGGCCTGCGCGCCCGTGACACCGGGGGTGTCCGGCAGGGCGAACGTGGCGAGGCCGCTGCCCGCCGCGGCGAGCAGCGAGTCGACGTGCCCGTGGTAGCAGCCGGCGAACTTGATCACCTTCGCCCGCCGGGTGAACCCGCGCGCGAGCCGGATGGCCGACATCGTCGCCTCGGTGCCGCTGGAGACGAGCCGGACCTGCTCGACGGGCTCGACGCGGGCGACGATCTCCTCGGCGAGGGCGACCTCTCCCTCACCGGGCGTACCGAAGGACGTACCGCGGGAGACGGCCTCCTGGACGGCGGCGATGACCTCGGGGTGGGAGTGTCCGAGGATCATGGGACCCCAGGAGCAGACGAGGTCGACGTACTCACGGCCGTCGGCATCGGTGAGGTACGGACCGGTGCCGGACACCATGAACCGGGGCGTACCGCCCACGGCTCGGAAGGCGCGCACCGGCGAGTTCACGCCACCTGGGGTGACGATGGCCGCACGGTCGAACAGCGACTGCGAGGCTGGGGCTTCGTAGGGATAAGGCAGTTCGGTCATGACCTGCGACGTCTCCGACTCCGGGGGGCTAGTGACTACCTCAGGGTAGGCCAGCGGCGCCGGGGACCCGGGAGGGGAAGAACGGGGAACCGTGAACGGACGGGCGCGGCCCGACGTACGGCTCGGGAGAGGAATGATCCCGGCCATCGCGGAGGGGCGGGGAGGAGCCCGGTACGACAACCGGCCCCCTTCCCCCGGCCATCTGCGAAACTGGGGCTACGGACGGACAGCTCACATGAACCATGGTGTTCAGGGGCCGCGAAGATCCCGCGGACAGGTGTTTCAGCGTACGTTTCGGCGTGCGGCCGTGGGGGAGGTCACTGTCACGATGATCGGGTTGCGTGGCGGGGGTCGCGCGCCTTAGAAAAGCAGTCGGGTGGAGATATGCATCGCGGTGGCGGACTGGGCGAGGGGACCGATGACCTCGGTCCTCGGCGTGCCCGGCGGGGAAAGCACCGACGCGAGGCGGAGGAAGCGGCCGGCACTCGGGCTGGACAGGCACAGGGACCGCAGGGCGACTCCGAGCACGACGACGGCTCGGTGGGGCGGCTGCGGGCGGGAAGCGGAAATGGTGGCCGGGTGGGGGTGACGTACAAATACTTCGGCGCTCCGGACGGCGCGACAGCGGCCCGGGTCCCGATCTCGATGCGCCCCGAGGAGCTCGGCGGCGACGAGCTCGGGATGAACGGCATGTTCACCAAGATCAAGCCGGAGACGATGGCCGCGATGGTCCTCACCGGCATAGAAGGCGTCCCCCTGCACAAGGTCCCCCCGCTGGAACTGGTCGTTCTCCACCCCGACTACGCCGTGGTCAAGCTCCCCATGACGGTCGTCGACCCGCTCCGCGGCATCGGCGAGGAGGCGGTCGGCGCGGCCGCCTTCATCTGGTCCACGGTCCCGGACCGGGGCGGCCCCCGCGACGCGTTCAACGTGTACCAGCTCCTGCACGAATGGCAGGACTTCTCCCACCGCCTCCACGAGGCGGGCCACCAGCCCTACTGCCTGGTCTGGCCCTGACCCGAGACGTATCGCCGCACGAGCGGGGACCATGAACCCCGCCTCTCGCGTGCCCCGGCCGTAGCCGGGAGCCACACCGCCCGGCGCTACAGCCCGCCCGCCACCCGCAGTACCGCCCCCGTCGTGTACGACGCGTCGGGCGACAGGAGCCAGGACACCGCGCCGGAGATCTCGTCCGGGCGGCCCGCTCGGCCCAGGGGGATGGCCGGGGCGACCCGGGCCGGGCGCTCGGGGTCCTGGTGGAAGTCGGTCCAGACCGTGCCGGGGGCGACGCAGTTCACGCGGATGCCGTCGGCCGCGACCTCCTTGGACAGGCCGATGGTCAGCGCGTCGACGGCGGCCTTCGCGGCGGCGTAGTGGACGTACTGGCCCGGGCTGCCCAGCGTCGCCGCGGCGGAGGAGATGTTGACGATCGCTCCCCCGCCCGCCGCGGTCATCTCCCGTACCGCGCGGCGCGCGCAGAGCAGATAGCCGAGCACGTTGACCTCCAGGGCCTGCCGCATGCCCGTGGGGTCGGCGTCGGCGAGGCGGCCGTTGGGGCCGCTGATCCCGGCGTTGTTCACCAGGCCGCTGACCGGGCCGAGTTCGGCCGCGGCCGCGTCGAAGAGCCGGTCGACCCCGCCCGCGTCGGACGTGTCGACGGCCACGGTCAGACACCTCCGGCCCGCGGCACGGACCTCCTCGGCGACCTTCTCGGCCGCCGCGGCGTCGGACCGGTAGCCGATGACGACGTCGTGCCCGTCCTCGGCCAGCCGACGGCCCACGGCCGCGCCGATCCCCCGGCTGCCGCCCGTCACCACGGTGATCCTGCTTCCGTCCCGCACGCCCGCCATCGCCCGCCTCTGTCTCTCGCCGTTCCCGCCGTTCCCGCCGGTCAGCCGGTCAGTGTGCCAGGCGCGGGACGGGCGGCGAGCGGGCCGGCGTCAGAGGGGCGTCAGCGCGGGGGCGAGCGGGGTCAGGAAGACGTCAACACGCCGGACACGCCTGCCACCCGCGCCTTCCATGGGAGACGGCCGGATTCCTGGGCAACGGATACCTGGGCGTCCGTGCGGCGGACGGCCGGCGAGGGACGGGGAGGAACGGGGAGGTCATGATGCGCGCTTCGGGTGCGGGTGTGGGCGGGGAGAGCGGCGCGGGCGAGGACGGTGTCCGCCCGGGCCCCGGCCGGCGACGGGTCGTCGTCGGGGTGAGCGGGTCGCCGGGGAGCCTGGCCGCGCTGCACCGGGCCGCGTACGAGGCCCGCCGTGGCGGCGCCGACCTGTTGGCCGTACTCGCCTGGGAGCCGCCCGGTGGCACGTACGGGTACCGGCGCGCCATCTGCCCCCCGCCGGTGGAGAACCTCCGTCAGGACGCCGGCCGGCGGCTGCTCGACGCGCTCGGCTCGGCCTTCGGACCCGACGGGCCCGAGGTGCCGTTCCAGGCCGTGGTCGTCCAGGGCGCGGCCGGGCCCGCGCTCGTGGAGAGCGCCGCCGGTGAGGGCGATCTCCTGGTGGTCGGGGCTGGAGGGCGCGGGCCGTTGCGCCGCGCCCTGTTCCCCTCCGTCGCCCGGTACTGCCTCGCACGCGCCGGCTGCCCCGTCCTCGCCGTACCGCCCTCGCCCCTGGTGAGCGATCTCGCGGCGGTCCGGCGCAGGATCGGCCTCCACCTGCCCCTCGACGCGAGGGAACTGACGGTCGGCACGCGCTGAACGGACCCGGCCCGGCGAGCGCCGGCCGCGCTCGCCCGGACGCCGGACCACCCGACGCCGAACCGCGGAGCGGCCCACCCGCCTGCTCTCCCCACTCCCGCCCCTCCCCTGCCCTCCCCCCGTGCCCGGGCCCCATCCGATGGCCCCTCACCCGGACCCCGCCGGCATCCCGTTACGAGGACACGAACCGCCGGGACGTCGGGATCTGACGGCCCGTGCCTCCCGCTCGCCGGCGATCTGACGACCCGTGCCCTCGCGCGCGTCGCGCCCTGACGGTCCGTGACCCAGGGTCCGGACGTCGCGATCGGACACTGCGGGGTCCCGCGCCACGCCCGGGACGGTGAGCAGACGAGTCGCCGCCGATCGGGTCAAGCGCAAAAGGCCCGACGGGCTCGGCGACACGCCGGAGGCTCGCATCGAACGGCCAGGTCAGAGAGGGGTGGCCGTTCTCGGGTGGGCGAACGGGACGGCCGTTGGGGGCGGCGGCGGGAGTGGGCCGAGCGTGCGCCTCAAGTGGTGGGCGGAGCGGATCGGATTGACGGTGGATCACGTCGGGCCGGGTTCACGACTGCTGACAAGAGGTCAGCTGCCCGGTCCTGACGGAAGGACTCCGACAATGCGATCTGCCCGCATGCTCCTCGCTGCCGCGACGGCCACCGCCGCTCTCGCGATCGCCGCCCCCGGCGCCTACGCCGTCACGGCCGGCGACTGGGACCACGACTCCTCGTCCTCCTCGACCAAGGAGCACGACGACTCCTCCTCTTCCTACAGCAAGGAGCACGACAAGGACAGCGACCACGACAAGGGCTCCGGGCACGAG
>NZ_JBEXGN010000030.1:0-60785 GCF_040607345.1 Streptomyces sp. NPDC005302 | reverse complement strand
GAGAAGCCGAATGGCGGCATGCACACCGGTGGCGGCGCGCTGACGACGGTCACCAACGACGACTGGTCCAAGGGCGACAAGGAAAAGGACTCCTCGGACTCCGACCAGGAGAAGTCCTGGGACTCCGGCCAGGACAAGGGCGACCACGACAAGGGCTCCGGGCACGAGAAGCCGAATGGCGGCATGCACACCGGTGGCGGCGCGCTGACGACGGTCACCAACGACGACTGGTCCAAGGGCGACAAGGAAAAGGACTCCTCGAGCTCCGAGGAGGAGAAGTCCTGGGACTCCGGCCAGGACAAGGGCGACAAGGGCTCGTGGGACGAGCACGGCAAGGACGAGGAGGAGAAGCCGCACGGCGGCATGCACACCGGTGGCGGCGGGCTCGCCACGCCGGGTGTCACGGCCGGCGGTATCGCGGTCCTCGGTCTCGCGGCCGCGGGCGTCTACACGGTGCGTCGTAGGAACGCCGAGGGCGGTGTGGCCTGACCATGCCTGACGACATAGTGGCCCGGGCCGCCACCCCACGTACTCCGTGGCGGCCCGGCCGACTTCCCGTCAGCCTCCTTGCTGCCTACGCACTGGCTCCGGGCCGCACGGGGCGCGCCCGACGCGGCGCGCCCCCGCCGCTCCTCCCGCCGACTCCGCTCCGCCGGTTCTCCCGCAGTCACCGCGCCCGCCGCACGCCCGGGGGGTGCCCGACTGCCCCGTGTTCGTTCCGCTGCCCGACCCGATGAGGTGGTGCCCGATGGCAGCCCGGTCGTCCTTTCCCGCCGAGACCCGCAACCCCCGGCGGCTCCTGACCTGGATCGTGTGGTGCGCGGGCATCGCGATCATCCTGGCCACCAGCATGTTCCGCGGTCACGACGATCCGTCCGGCCCCACCGGGGCGTCCCGCGCGGCGGCGGCCCCCGCCGCGTCGTCCTCCGCGTCCCCGCCCGCCCACCACCCGTCCGGCAAGTACCTCCCCCGGTCCGAGCCGACACGGCTGCTCATCCCGAAGATCGAAGTGGACGCGCCGTTCACCGAACTCACGATCGACGACTCGGGCCGGCTCGAACCGCCGCCGGCGGACGACGTGAACCTCGTCGGCTGGTACGCCAAGGGCGTCTCGCCCGGTGAGCGCGGAGCGGCGATCATCGCCGGGCACGTCGACACGAAGACCTCCGCCGCCGTGTTCGCCGGACTGAGCGACCTGAAGAAGGGCGACAAGTTCAGCGTCAAGCGGTCCGACGGCCGCACCGCGACGTTCGCCGTGGACAGCTCGGACACCTTCGAGAAGGACGACTTCCCCGACGAGCGCGTGTACGCCGACACCCCCGACGCCCAGGTCCGCCTGATCACCTGTGCCGGCAACTACGACCGCTCCGCCAAGGACTACACGGAGAACCTGGTGGTCTTCGCCCACCTCGTCTGACGGACGGGCCACCGGACGCCCGGCTCTCGTCCGGGACCCCGTTCACGCGTCCCCGACACCGATCCAGAAGCGGTCCTCACCGCGGATCCGGCCGTCGGGGACGCCTCCGTTGGCGTGGATCACCCGGCGGGACGCCTCGTTGTCCGCTTCGCAGGTCAGCAGGACCCGGCCGAGGCCGAGACGGCGGCATTCGGTGAGGCCGGCCGCGAGCATCCGGGTGGCGTGGCCCTGACGGCGCCAGGGGGTGACGACGTGATAGCCGACGTGGCCGCCGACCTCGGCCAGTTCGGGGGTGAGGTCGTGGCGGACGACGAGGCTGCCGAGGTAGTGCGCGCCGGAGACGTACCAGAAGACGGTGGAGGGGACACCCCAGCGGGTCCGGGTGCCGCGCCGTTCCTCGACGTAGGCCGTGAAGTTCTTCGCGGCCAGGTCGAGAGAGTCGGTACTTCTGCCCTCCGCCGCGCAGTCGGCGCGTTCACCGGCGAGGTAGGACTCCCGCACCGCCGGCGTGGGCTCCACGAGACGGGGTGGCGTGGTGAGTTCGGTCATGGGGTGAGTGTTCAGCGTGGGCCGGTACGGCGTCTCCCCCTTTTTCCATGGCAGCCTCCATGGCGGCCTCCGTGGCGGCTGTTCCACAGCGGCTTCTCATGGCGGCTTTTCATGGCGGCTCTTCCACGGCGGCGGGAGTCGGCGTGCCCGGGAGGTGTCCCCGGCCGCCGGCTCCCGCCCGGTGCGCCAGGCCCGTCAGCTCTTCGCCACGAGTTCGCGGAGCGCGATGTTGAGTTCGAGCACGTTGACCCGGGGCTCTCCGACGAAGCCGAGGGTGCGGCCGTCGGTGTGCTCGTCGACCAACTCGCGCACCTGGGCGACGGGGAGCCGGTTCTTCTCGGCGACACGGTGGATCTGGAGGTCCGCGTAGTCGGGGGAGATGTCCGGGTCCAGGCCGGAGCCGGAGGACGTGACCGCTTCGGCGGATACGTCGGAGGGCTTGACCTCGTAGTCGGCGGTCGAGTTGTCCCTGACCACGGCGGCCTTGGCGGCCTTGACCCAGGTGATCAGGTCGGCGTTGTCACCGGAGCGGTTGGTCGCGCCCGACAGGATCAGCTTGTACCGCGTGTTCACGCTGTTGGTGCCGAGGCCGTTCTGGGGGCGGCCCTGGAACCACTTCAGGTCGGGCTCGGGGGTCTCCTGGCCCTTCTTCAGCGGGAGGTTGTAGGCCTGGCCGATCAGGGAGGAGCCGACGACCTTGCCGTTCGCCGTGATCTCCGACCCGTTCGCCTTGCCGGGGAACAGGCCCTGGGCCACCCCGGTGACGGCGAGCGGGTAGATCACGCCCGTCACCACGGTGAGCACCAGGAGCGCTCGCAGGCCGGCCCACAGCAACCGGGCCGTGTTCGTAACCGAGTTGTTCATGGCGATCAGCACGCTTTCGAGGAGTTAGAGCCCGGGGACGAGGGAGATGAGCAGGTCGATGAGCTTGATGCCGATGAAGGGCGCGACCAGGCCGCCGAGGCCGTAGATCCCGAGGTTGCGCCGCAACAGCCGGTCGGCGCTGACCGGCCGGTACCGCACACCCCGCAGGGCGAGCGGGACCAGCGCGATGATGATCAGCGCGTTGAAGATCACCGCGGACAGGATCGCGGAGTCGGGCGAGGACAGGTGCATGATGTTGAGCTTGTCCAGGCCCGGGTAGACCGCGGCGAACAGCGCCGGGATGATCGCGAAGTACTTGGCGACATCGTTGGCGATCGAGAAGGTCGTCAACGCGCCCCGGGTGATCAGCAGTTGCTTGCCGATCTCGACGATCTCGATGAGCTTGGTCGGGTTGGAGTCGAGGTCGACCATGTTGCCGGCCTCCTTCGCGGCCGACGTGCCCGTGTTCATCGCCACGCCGACGTCGGCCTGCGCGAGGGCGGGCGCGTCGTTCGTGCCGTCGCCGGTCATCGCGACGAGTTTGCCGCCCGCCTGCTCCCGCTTGATGAGCGCCATCTTGTCCTCGGGAGTCGCCTCCGCGAGGAAGTCGTCGACGCCCGCCTCATCGGCGATCGCCTTCGCCGTCAGCGGGTTGTCGCCCGTGATCATGACGGTCCTGATGCCCATGCGGCGCAGTTCGTCGAACCGCTCGCGCATGCCGTCCTTGACGACGTCCTTGAGGTGGACGACGCCCAGGACGCGGGCGCCGCGCTCGTCCTCGACCGCCACGAGCAGCGGGGTGCCGCCCGCCTCGGAGATCCGGTCGGTGAGGGTGCCGGCGTCCTCGGAGACCGTGCCGCCCCGCTCCGTGACCCAGGCGGCGACCGAACCGGCCGCGCCCTTGCGGATCCTGCGCCCGTCGACGTCCACGCCCGACATACGGGTCTGGGCGGTGAAGGCGATCCACTCGGCACCGGACAGCTCGCCCTGATGGCGCTCGCGCAGCCCGTACCGCTCCTTGGCGAGGACCACGACGGAGCGGCCCTCGGGCGTCTCGTCGGCCAGCGAGGAGAGCTGGGCGGCGTCGGCGACCTCGGCCTCGGTCGTGCCCGTCACCGGGACGAACTCCGACGCCTGGCGGTTGCCGAGGGTGATGGTGCCGGTCTTGTCGAGGAGCAGGGTCGAGACGTCTCCGGCGGCCTCGACCGCCCGGCCGGACATGGCGAGGACGTTGCGCTGCACCAGCCGGTCCATGCCGGCGATGCCGATCGCGGACAGCAGCGCGCCGATGGTGGTCGGGATCAGGCAGACCAGGAGGGCCACCAGGACGACCATGGTGAGGTGCGTGCCCGCGTACCCGGCGAAGGGCGGCAGGGTGGCGACCGCGAGCAGGAAGGCGATGGTGAGGGACGCGAGCAGGATGTTCAGCGCGATCTCGTTGGGCGTCTTCTGCCGTGCGGCGCCCTCGACCAGGGCGATCATCCGGTCGATGAAGGTCTCCCCCGGCTTCGTCGTGATCTTGATGACGACGCGGTCGGAGAGGACCTTCGTGCCGCCGGTGACGGCCGAGCGGTCGCCGCCCGACTCCCGGATGACCGGGGCGGATTCGCCGGTGATGGCCGACTCGTCGACGGACGCCACGCCCTCGACGACGTCACCGTCGCCGGGGATGATGTCGCCCGCCTCGCAGACCACGAGGTCACCGACGCGCAGCCCGGTGCCGGGCACCTGTTCCTCGGTGCGGCCGTCGGCGGAGAGCCGGCGGGCGACGGTGTCGGTCTTGGCCTTGCGCAGGGTGTCGGCCTGCGCCTTGCCCCGGCCCTCGGCCACGGCCTCCGCGAGGTTGGCGAAGACGACGGTGAGCCACAGCCAGGCGCTGATCGCCCAGCCGAACCAGTCGCCCGGGTCCTTGAAGGAGAACACGGTGGTCAGTACGGAGCCGATGAGGACCACGAACATCACGGGCGACTTGACCATGATCCGCGGGTCCAGCTTGCGGAAGGCGTCGGGCAGCGACCGCAGCAGCTGCTTCGGGTCGAACAGCCCGGCGCCGACCCTTCCCTCGTCCTGGTGGTGGCCGGTCGGCAGGTCGCTGTGCGGCGCCCGGGCCGGAGTGGCTGTGGACATCGTGTCCTCTTGCTTCTCGGTACGAGTGGTCATGACGCCAGCCCCTCGGCCAGCGGGCCCAGGGCGAGGGCCGGGAAGTAGGTCAGACCGGTGATGATCAGGATCGCGCCCACCAACAGCCCGGTGAACAGGGGCTTTTCGGTGCGCAGGGTGCCCGCGGTCGCCGGGACCGGTTTCTGTTCGGCGAGCGATCCGGCGAGGGCGAGGACGAACACCATCGGCAGGAAGCGGCCGAGCAGCATCGCGAGCCCGATGGTGCTGTTGAACCACTGCGTGTCGGCGTTCAGGCCCGCGAACGCCGAGCCGTTGTTGTTGGCGCCGGAGGTGTAGGCGTAGAGGATCTCGGAGAAGCCGTGCGCGCCACTGTTCGTCATCGAGTTGCCCGGCGTGGGCAGGGCCATCGCGGCGGCGGTGAAGACGAGCACCAGCGCCGGGGTGACGAGGATGTAGATCGCCGCGAACTTGATCTCGCGCGTGCCGATCTTCTTGCCCAGGTACTCGGGGGTGCGGCCGACCATCAGGCCGGCGATGAACACCGCGATGACCGCCATGATCAGCATGCCGTAGAGGCCGGATCCGGTACCGCCGGGGGCGATCTCGCCGAGCTGCATGCCCAGCAGGGTGATGCCGCCGCCGAGACCGGTGAAGGAGGAGTGGAAGGAGTCCACCGCGCCGGTCGAGGTCAGGGTCGTGGCCACCGCGAAGATCGACGAGCCGCCGACACCGAAGCGCGTCTCCTTGCCCTCCATCGCCCCGCCGGCGATGTCGAACGCCGGGCCGTGGTGGGCGAACTCGGTCCACATCATCAGCGCCGTGAACCCGATCCAGATCGTCACCATCGTGGCGAGGATCGCGTAGCCCTGGCGCAGCGAGCCGACCATGCGGCCGAAGGTGCGGGTCAGGGCGAACGGGATGAGGAGGATCAGGAAGATCTCGAAGAGGTTGGTGAAGGGGGTGGGGTTCTCGAAGGGGTGGGCGCTGTTGGCGTTGAAGTAGCCGCCGCCGTTGGTGCCCAGCTCCTTGATGGCCTCCTGCGAGGCCACCGCACCGCCGTTCCACTGCTGCGAGCCGCCGAAGAACTGGCCGACCGCGTGGATGCCGGAGAAGTTCTGGAGGGCGCCGCACGCGACGAGCACGATCGCTGCGATCACGGCGATCGGCAGCAGGATGCGGACGGTGCCGCGCACCAGGTCGGCCCAGAAGTTGCCCAGTTCACCGGTGCGGGACCGGGCGAAGCCGCGTACGAGAGCGACGGCGACGGCGATGCCGACCGAGGCGGACAGGAAGTTCTGCACCGCGAGGCCGCCGGTCTGCACGACGTGGCCCATGGCCTGTTCGCCGTAGTACGACTGCCAGTTGGTGTTCGACACGAAGGACGCGGCGGTGTTGAAGGCCTGGTCCGGGTCGATGGCGGCGAAGCCGAGCGAGCCGGGCAGGTGTCCCTGGAGCCGCTGGAGGAGGTAGAGGAAGAGGACGCTGACCGCCGAGAAGGCGAGGACACCGCGCAGGTAGGCGGGCCAGCGCATTTCGGCGTCCGGGTTGGCGCCGATGCCCTTGTAGATCCACTTCTCGACGCGCAGGTGCTTGTCGGAGGAGTAGACCCGGGCCATGTGGTCGCCGAGGGGACGGTAGGCGAGGGCCAGTGCCGCTATGAGGGCGAGCAGCTGGAGAACGCCGGCGAGGACGGGGCTCATGACAGTGCTCAGAACCTCTCCGGGAAGACGAGGGCGAGGACGAGATAGCCCAGCAGGGCGACGGCCACGATCAGGCCGACGACGTTCTCGGCGGTCACAGCTTCGTCACCCCCTTGGCGACGAGGGCCACCAGCGCGAACACCGCGATCGTGGTGACGACGAAGGCCACGTCGGCCATCGTGAGCTCCTAGATGAGGTACGGATCGAACTGACGACTTGAGGAAACCGCCCCCACGGCCCTTTTCGGCCACCGTTGACGCCTCCCATACGGGGCGGGGCGTCCCTTTGACGCGTCTCTTACGGGACGACGCGGAACCTGCGGCGGGACGCCCCGTGGCGGCCGGTGGCGAGCGCCCCCGGCCCTGTCGCGGCATTGACGCCGCGGCACGTCAGAGACCCGTCAAGGCATGCCGGACCGGGCCTCTCGGGCGCCTACGGTCGACGGCATGGAACGTCGCGACGATCCGCGTGAAGCGGTCGAGCTGCCCCCGCCCCGGACCCCCGGTCCGGCCACGTGCCCCTCCCCGGAGGTGGCGCACGACCTCCACTGGGCCCGGGACCTGCGCAGCGCGGTCCGCTGTTCGGCCCTCCTGCTCGCCCTCCTGCTGCTGATCGACCACGCGGCAGGCGCCCTCTCCGGTCTCCGCGTCCTGCTGTGGACGGGACTCGCCGCGCTGCTCCTCCTCGTCCTGTACCCGGCCCGCGTCGCTGTCGGCGAGGGCTGGCTGAGCACGCGCGGGCTCCTCGGCACCCGGCGGGTCCGCACCGACCGCCTGATGTCGGTGCGCTGCCTGGACGGGGTCGGACAGCGGCTCGTCCTGCGCGACACCTCCGGCGCGCGCGTCGAGATCGACCCGCGTCTGCTGGTCGCCAACCCGGCGCTCTGGCACCGCCTCGACGACGACGCCCGCGTCTCCGCGCTGCGCGGCTCCCTCGTCTGCGGGACGACCGCGCTGCGCCGTCTGAGCGAGCGCGTCGAGGACGAGGCCGCACGGGCGGTGTTCAAGGTGTCCGGGCTGGACTGAGTGTCGGGACCGCCCACACCCCCCTGTCCCGGCTTACCCTCCGCCCGTGCTGAACGTGACGGGGATGCTCAAACGGCTCGTGATCGGCAGGGCGATGCGCAGCGACGAGCTGCACGGGACCCTGCTGCCCAAACGGCTCGCTCTGCCGATCTTCGCCTCCGACCCGCTGTCGTCCGTGGCCTACGCGACGCAGGAGATCCTGCTCGTCCTCACCCTCGGCGGCCTGACGTACCTGCACTTCACGCCCTGGATCGCGGGCGCCGTGGTCGTGCTCCTGACGGTGGTGGTGCTGTCCTACCGGCAGGTGGTGCACGCCTATCCGAGCGGCGGCGGCTCCTTCGAGGTGGCCTCGACGAACCTCGGTCCCTCGGCCGGTCTCGTGGTCGCCGCCTCCCTGCTGGTCGACTACGTGATGACGGTCGCCGTCTCCGTCGCCTCCGGCGTCGACAACATCATCTCGGCGATCCCCGCCCTCGCCCACCAGCGCGTCCTGATGGCCCTCGTGTTCGTCGCCGTCCTCGCCGCCATCAACCTGCGCGGGATGCGCGAGTCGGGCCAGGCCTTCGCCGCACCGACGTACCTGTTCATCGGCGGCGTCCTGATCATGGTGATCACCGGCCTCGTCCGGTACGCCCTCGGCGACGCGCCGGTCGCCGAGAGCGCCGCCTACGGAGTCCGGCCCGCCCCGTCCGACGCCCATCTGGCGGGCCTCGCGCTGGTGATGCTGGTGCTGCGCGCGTTCTCCTCCGGCTGTACGGCGCTGACCGGTGTGGAGGCGATCTCCAACGGCGTACCGGCGTTCCGCAAGCCCAAGTCGCGCAACGCGGCCACGACACTCGCGGCGATGGGCGGCCTCGCCGTCCTCATGTTCGTCGGGGTCACCACGCTGGCGCTGGTCGCCAAGGTGCACATCACGGACGACTCCTGCCGGCTCACCGGGCTGAGCGACTGCGCCACGTACACGCAGCGCACGGTCATCGCGCAGATCGCGGCGGCGGTGTTCGGCGGCGAGAGCAGCTTCGGCTTCTACTTCATCCAGGCCGTGACGGCCCTCGTCCTGATCCTCGCCGCGAACACCGCCTTCAACGGCTTCCCGCTGCTGGCCTCGATCCTCGCCCAGCACCGCTACCTGCCCCACCAGCTGCACAACCGGGGCGACCGGCTGGCCTTCTCCAACGGCATCCTGGCCCTGGCGATCGTCGCGGCCCTGCTGCTGTGGGGCTACCGGGCGAACGTCACCAGCCTCATCCACCTGTACATCCTCGGCGTGTTCACCTCCTTCACGCTGTCCCAGCTCGGCATGGTGCGGCACTGGAACAGAGCGCTGCGCACGGAGCCCGACCCGGCCGCCCGGCGCCGCCGGCACACGGCGCGCGTCATCAACGCGGTGGGCGCGGTCTTCACCGGGATCGTCCTCGTCATCGTCCTGGTCACCAAGTTCACCCAGGGAGCGTGGCTGGCCGTCCTCGCGGCGGCCGTGCTGTGGGTGCTGATGCGCGCGATCAGGCGCCACTACGACGCCACGGCGGCCGAGCTGGCGGTGACCGACCCGCGCGCCGAACTCGTACCGCCCGGCCGGGTCCTGGCGATCGTCCTCGTCTCCAAGGTCCACAAGCCGACCCTGCGGGCCCTGGCCTACGCCCGCGCCGTCCACCCCGACCGGCTGGAGGCCCTGACCGTCTCCGTCGACCAGGAGGCGACGGACGAGCTGCTGCGGCACTGGGAGGAGTTCGCCATCGACGTGCCGCTGAAGGTCGTCGACTCCCCCTACCGCGAGATCACCAGACCGGTGGTCGGATACGTGCGCTCGGTGCGCCGCGAGAGCCCCCGCGACGTCGTCGCCGTCTTCATCCCCGAGTACGTCGTCGGCCACTGGTGGGAGAACGCCCTGCACAACCAGTCCGCCCTGTGGCTCAAGAGCCGGCTGCTGTTCACCCCGGGCGTGATGGTGACGAGCGTGCCCTGGCAGCTCAGCTCCTCCGCACACGCGAACCGGCCGACGCGCCGTGCGCCGGGTGCCGTCCGCCGGGGCGAGCCGGTCCCGCCGCAACCCGCACGGCAGGGACGCCCGTAGCCGCCCCTCCGCGTCCCCGGAATGCGCGACCAGCGGGTCTTAACGCAAGCTTGACGCGTGGGCCCCCGGCAGGCGTGGGCCCATGGATCACTCTCTGCATACGCTGATGACGCCGTCTCCTCGATGGCCGGAAACGATCGCCGAGCCGTACGTCTGGAGAGCCGCCGATGGCCAGCCCCGAGCACGCCCCGCCGAGCCGGTTGCGCGCCTGGATGCTGGAAGGCCTGTCCGACATGGGCAAGGGCAAGGGCCGACAACTGCCCCGGCCCGCCGAGCCCGCGCCCCTCCACAAGGGCCAGCGCTGGTGGCGCGTCATGTGCCTGACCGGCGTCGACTACTTCTCCACCCTCGGCTACCAGCCGGGCATCGCCGCCCTCGCCGCCGGCCTCCTCTCCCCCGTCGCCACCGTCGTCCTCGTCGTCGTCACCCTCGCGGGCGCACTGCCGGTCTACCGCCGCGTGGCCGAGGAGAGCCCGCACGGCGAAGGCTCGATCTCGATGCTCGAACGGCTCCTGTCGTTCTGGCAGGGCAAGCTCTTCGTCCTCACCCTGCTCGGCTTCGCCGCCACCGACTTCCTCATCACCATCACCCTCTCGGCGGCCGACGCCTCCACCCACCTGGTGGAGAACCCCCACCTGAACGGCGCCCTGCACGACAAGCAGATGGTGATCACCCTCGCCCTCGTCGCCCTGCTCGGCGCCGTCTTCCTCAAGGGCTTCCTGGAGGCCGTCGGCGTCGCCGTGGTGCTGGTGGGCATCTACCTCGGCCTCAACGTGGTGGTCGCGGTGACCGGCCTGTGGGAGGTCGCCACCCACGGACACGTCGTCACCGACTGGTCCACCGCCCTGACCGCCGAACACGGCAACGTCCTCGCGATGGTCGGCGTGGCCCTGCTGGTCTTCCCGAAACTCGCCCTCGGCCTCTCCGGCTTCGAGACCGGCGTCGCCGTCATGCCACACGTCGAGGGCGACTCCGGCGACACCGAGGAGAACCCGGCAGGACGCATCCGCGGCACGAAGAAGCTGCTCACCACCGCCGCCGTGATCATGAGCGTGTTCCTCATCGTGACCAGCTTCATCACCACCGTGCTGATCCCCGAGAAGGAGTTCGACTCGGGCGGCCAGGCCAACGGCCGCGCCCTCGCCTACCTGGCCCACGAGTACCTCGGCAACGCCTTCGGCACCGTCTACGACGTCTCCACCATCGCCATCCTGTGGTTCGCCGGAGCCTCCGCCATGGCCGGACTCCTGAACCTCATGCCGCGCTACCTCCCCCGCTACGGCATGGCCCCGCACTGGGCACGCGCCGTCCGCCCCATGGTGATCGTCTTCATCCTGATCGCGTTCCTCGTCACCTGGATCTTCGACGCCGACGTCGACGCCCAGGGCGGCGCCTACGCCACCGGCGTCCTCGTCCTGATCAGCTCCGCCGCCATCGCCGTCACCATCGCCGCCCGCAAGGCCCGCCAGAAACACTGGACCATCGCCTTCGCCGTCATCTCGGCGGTCTTCCTCTACACGACCGTCGTCAACGTCATCGAACGCCCCGACGGCGTCAAGATCGGCGCCTGCTTCATCGCCGGCATCATCCTCGTCTCCTTCCTCTCCCGGCTCGCCCGCGCCTTCGAGTTGCGCGTCACCAGCGTGACCGTGGACCCGATGGCCGAACGGTTCGTCCGCGACATCGCGAGCCGGCGCATCCGGTTCATCGCCAACGAACCCGACAACCGCGACATCGCCGAGTACCGCGAGAAGGTCGAGCAGATCCGCGCCGACCACGACCTCCCCGCCCAGGAGGACTTCGTCTTCCTCGAGGTCACCGTCCTCGACCCCTCCGAGTTCGAGTCGGTCATGAACGTACGCGGCGAGGTGCTGCACGGCCGCTACCGCGTCCTCACCCTGGAGTCCTCCTCCATCCCCAACGCGCTCGCCGCCCTGCTCCTGCACGTCCGCGACACCACCGGCTGCATCCCGCACGTCTACTTCGAATGGACCGAGGGCAACCCGTTCACCAACTTCCTACGGTTCTTCCTCTTCGGTCAGGGTGAGGTCGCCCCCGTCACCCGCGAGGTGCTCCGCGAGGCCGAACCAGACCGCGCCCGCCGCCCCCGCGTCCACGTCGGCTGACCCGCCCGACGGAGTGAGAGGCCGGTAAGAAGCCCGCCCCCGGACCCGCCCGACGGGCCGCACCCGCCCGGTGCTTGGCAGACTGGCCGGGTGCCCCAGACTGTGCTGCTCGCCGAGGACGACCGCGCCATCCGTCACGCCCTGGAAAGGGCGCTGACCCTGGAGGGCTACCAGGTGACGGCCGTCGCCGACGGCGTGGAGGCACTGGCCCAGGCCCACCGCACCCCACCGGACGTCCTCGTCCTCGACGTGATGATGCCCGGCATCGACGGCCTCCAGGTGTGCCGCGTCCTGCGCGCCGAGGGCGACCGCACCCCGATCCTCATGCTCACCGCACTCGTCGAGACCGCCGACCGCATCGCCGGCCTCGACGCGGGCGCCGACGACTACGTGGTCAAACCGTTCGACGTCGAAGAGGTCTTCGCCCGGCTGCGCGCGCTGCTGCGCCGCACCGGGAGCGGCCCCCTCGACGAGAGCACGGCGCCCGCGCCGCGCGAGCCGCGCGCCACCGCCGGGCAGATCTCCGTCGCCGGGCTGCGCATGGACGTCCAGGCCCGCCGGGTCTGGCGCGGGCAGCGCGAGCTGGAGCTGACCCGGACCGAGTTCGAACTCCTCGAACTCCTCGTCCGCAACGCCGGCATCGTCCTCGACCACTCCACGATCTACGACCGCATCTGGGGCTACGACTTCGGCCCCGGCTCCAAGAACCTCGCCGTCTACGTCGGCTACCTCCGCCGCAAGCTCGACGAGCCGGGAGCCCCGTCCCTGATCCACACCGTCCGCGGCGTCGGCTACGTCCTGCGGGAGGACTGAGTGCCCCCGGGTCCGGCGGACCCCGAACCGGGCCGGACGGCCCGGCCCGGCGACGAGAGACCGCTGACCGGTGCGGCCCGGCAGCGCCTCGGCGGCGGACCGGGACCCTCGTGGGGATCCCGGTTCCCCGGCACGTCCGCACGGCTGCGGCAGCTGTCGTCCCTGCGCGCCGTGTTCACCGTCTCCTTCGCGGCCGTCGCCGCCGCCGTCACCGTCCTCGTCGGCTTCCTCAGCTACGACGCCGCCGCCCGCCTGGTACGCGTCGACCAGCAGACCGTCTTCGCCGAGGTCGTCCAGGACCTGCGCGACCAGGTACGCGAAAACCCGCTGCGACCGCAGGACTTCGCCGCCTCCGACCCCGACCACGACGGCCCGCTCGACGACATCATCCGGCCCAGCCGGACCGACGTGCAGGTACTCGGGCGGGGTGGCACGGTCGTCGACCGCGGCACCCCGCCCCTGCCCGTGGACAGCCACGACCGGGCCATCTCCGACGACGCCACCGCCGGAAAGGTCGAGGAGCACAAGGACGTCGACGTCACCGGCGCCCGCTACCGGCTCGCGACCGTCTCCCTCGGCGGCGGGCGCGGCTCGGTCCAGGTCGCCCAGCAGTTCAGTGACACGGAGGACCTGCTGCGTGAGCTCCAGCAGCGGACCGTGCTGCTCGTCGGGGCCGTCGTCATCGCCGCCGGGCTCTTCGGCTGGTGGCTGGCCCGTCGCATCACCCGGCGGCTGGTGCGGCTCGCCGGGGCCGCCGAGGACGTGGCGCGCACCGGGCATCTCGGCATCCAGGTGCCGGTCACCGGCTACGACGAGGTGGGCCGGCTCGGGCGCTCCTTCGACCGGATGCTCGGCCGCCTCGCCCAGTCCGAGGAGGACCAGCGCCGCCTGGTCCAGGACGCGGGCCACGAACTCCGCACACCGCTGACCTCGCTGCGGACGAACATCTCCATGCTCCGCCGGATCGACGAGCTGCCGCCGGACGCGCGTGAGGAACTCGTCGCCGATCTGGCCCTGGAGTCCCGCGAGCTGACCGACCTGGTCAACGAACTGGTCGCCCTCGCGGCCGGCCAGTCCGACACCGAGCCCGTACGACGCCTCGACCTCGCCGAACTCGCCGAGGACGCCGTGATCGTCGCGCGTCGGCGCACCGGCCGGGAGATCACCCTCGACGTCACCGGGGACACCACGGTCGACGGCCGCCCGACCGCCCTCCAGCGCGCGGTCTCCAACCTCGTGGAGAACGCGGCCAAGTTCGACCGCGGCGGCACGTCACCGATCGAGGTGGTGGTGACCGGGCGCGCCGGTGAACCCGGTGGCCGCCCCGGCCCGGTGCGCGTCGAGGTCCTCGACCGCGGTCCCGGCATCGGCGAGGACGACCTCGTCCGCGTCTTCGACCGCTTCTACCGCGCCGCCGACGCCCGCAGCCTGCCCGGCTCGGGCCTCGGCCTGTCCATCGTCCGCGAGGTGGCCACGGCCCACGGAGGCACCCCGTTCGCCCACGCCCGCCCCGGCGGCGGCACAGTAATCGGCTTCACAACAGGCGCCTGAGCCCCGGAGGGCCCAGATTTCCAGCCCCTCCGGCGCTTGAGGAGCGGGGCCTGCGCGGAACCCCAGCCGCTGAATTTCCAGCCCCTCCGGCGCTTGAGGAGCGGGGTCCGGGGCGGCGCCCCAGGTCGGGACGGGTAGGGGCGGAGGGGGCGAAAGAACGCCTACCGCCGCAGCGCCGCGAGCTGCTCCTCGAAGGGGACCACCCGCAACCCGTCTCCGCGAGCACCCACGCTCCCCTGAGCGGGGACGGATGAGCCGGACGCGCCCGCAGCCGGAGTGCTGGACCCGGACTCGGCCCTGCCGGGGGCAGCAGGCGCCGCCCCACCCACCAGGGCGGACATCAGAACCGCCAGCTCCCCCGAAGCCCGCTCGATCCGCTCGGCGAGCCCCTCGGCCCCCCAGTCCTCCGAAGCCGCGTACACCCCGGTGGGCACGACCACGGCCCGCAGATAGGCGAACAGGGGCCGCAGCGCGTGTTCGAGGACCAGCGAGTGCCGCCCGGTCCCCCCGGTCGCCCCGATCAGCACCGGCTTCCCGGCCAACGCGTCCTTGTCGAGCACGTCGAAGAAGGACTTGAACAGCCCGCTGTACGAGGCGGAGAACACCGGGGTGACGACGATCAGCCCGTCCGCCGAGGTCACGTCGTCGATCGCGGCGGACAGGGCCCGCCCGGGAAACCCGTTGGTGAGGTTGTGCGCGATCTCGACGGCGAGGTCGCGCAGTTCGACGACCTGTACGTCAACGGGGCCGGACGCCCGGCCGGCGGTCGCGGCCGCCAGCCGGTCGGCCAGCAGCCGTGTGGACGACGGAACACTCAGCCCCGCCGAGACGACGACGAGCTTCATGCGACGGTCACCTCTTCCTGGGCGGCGGCCACCCGGGCCGCATGGGTCGGCGCGTCCGGCACGTCGGCCGGCCGCCCCTTGGCGAACTCCTCGCGCAGCACCGGCACGACCTGCTCGCCGAGGAGGTCGAGCTGCTCCAGCACGGTCTTGAGGGGCAGCCCGGCGTGGTCCATCAGGAACAGCTGGCGCTGGTAGTCACCGGCGTAGTCGCGGAACGCCAGGGTCTTCTCGATCACCTGCTGCGGCGAGCCGACGGTCAGCGGGGTCTGCTCGGTGAAGTCCTCCAGCGAGGGCCCGTGTCCGTACACCGGCGCGTTGTCGAAGTACGGACGGAACTCCCGTACCGCGTCCTGCGAGTTGGGCCGCATGAAGACCTGGCCCCCGAGGCCGACGATCGCCTGCTCGGCGGTGCCGTGGCCGTAGTGCGCGTACCGCTCGCGGTAGAGCTCGACCATCTGCCTGGTGTGGTCGGCGGGCCAGAAGATGTTGTTGTGGAAGAAGCCGTCCCCGTAGTAGGCGGCCTGCTCGGCGATCTCCGGCGAGCGGATGGAGCCGTGCCAGACGAAGGGCGCGACCCCGTCCAGCGGACGCGGCGTCGACGTGAACGACTGGAGCGGCGTACGGAACTTGCCCTCCCACGTCACCACGTCCTCGCGCCACAGCCGGTGCAGCAGCGCGTAGTTCTCGACGGCGAGGTTGATGCCCTCGCGGATGTCCTTGCCGAACCACGGATAGACGGGTCCGGTGTTGCCGCGCCCCATCATCAGGTCGACGCGTCCGTCCGCGAGGTGCTGGAGCATCGCGAAGTCCTCGGCGATCTTCACCGGGTCGTTGGTGGTGATCAGCGTCGTGGACGTGGACAGGACGAGCTTCTCGGTGCGCGCCGCTATGTAGCCGAGCATGGTGGTCGGGGACGACGGCACGAACGGCGGGTTGTGGTGCTCCCCGGTCGCGAAGACGTCGAGACCGACCTCCTCGGCCTTCTGCGCGATGGCGACCATGGCCTTGATGCGCTCGTGCTCGCTCGGCTCCCGGCCCGTGGTCGGGTCCGGAGTCACATCGCCGACGCTGAAGATCCCGAACTGCATGGTCGCTCACCCTCCAAGTTGTTGACGGTTCAACTATACCCTCGAACCACCTCCCCGCCCCAGGTATTCCGCGACGACCTTCCGCGACGGCCCCCTCCGGCACAGACCGCCCCCACGCCCCCTACCGCCCACCCGCACATCCCGCCCTCGCGGCGCCTCCTCACGCAAACCGCTTGACCGCACCCCGGCCCATGCGCGACATTTATCTGCGTGACACAGACATTGCACGACGCAGATGAAAATACCCTGCGAAGCACCCCGCATCCGCCCGCCCGCACCCGCTGGGCGATCCTCGGCGTGGTCCTCGCCGCCGACGTCCTGGACCTCCTCGACGGCACCATCACGAACATCGCCGCCCCGACCATCACCCACGACCTCGGCGGCGGCACCGCCCTCGTCCAGTGGCTCGGCGCCTCCTACGCCCTCGCGCTCGGCGTCCTGCTCGTACTCGGCGGACGGCTCGGCGACCTGTACGGCCGCCGCCGGCTCTTCCTCACCGGGCTCGCCGGCTTCACCGCCGCCTCGGTCGCCTGCGGCCTGGCCCCGACACCGGGCACGCTCGTCGCCGCCCGCCTCGTCCAGGGCGCCTTCGGCGCGCTCGTCATCCCGCAGGGCTTCGGCATCCTCGGCGCGACCTGGCCCCGCGCCCAGATCGGCAAGGCCTACAGCCTCTTCGGACCGGTGATGGGACTGTCCGCCGTCGGCGGCCCGATCCTCGCCGGGCTTCTCATCGACGCGGACCTCGCCGGACTCGGCTGGCGCCCGATGTTCCTCATCAACCTCGTCCTCGGCGGTGCCGCCCTGCTCGCCGCCGCCCGGCTGCTCCCCCACGACACCGGTGACCGCACCACCAGCGTCGACATCCCCGGCTCCGCACTCCTCGGCGCCACCATGCTCGCCCTGCTCACCGGCCTCATCCAGGGCTCGGCGCACGGCTGGACCGCGCTCCCCGTACTCGCCCTGGCCGCCGGCCTCGCACTCTTCGCCGCGTTCTGCCACCGCCAGCGCACCGCGCCCAGCCCGCTGATCCGGCCCTCACTCCTGCACAACCGCGGCTTCACCTCGGGACTGGTCCTCGGCATCGTCTTCTTCGCCGCCGTGGCCGGCCTCCTCTACGTCGTCTCCCTCTTCCTCCAGCAGGGCCTCGGCCGCTCCCCCGCGGGCGCCGCACTCGCCCTGATGCCCCTGTCCGCGGGCATCGTCATCGCCTCGATCGCCTGCTACCGCCTGATCGCCCGACTGGGCCGCCGCCTCGTCCTGATCGGCTTCCTCGTCACACTCGCCGGAACGCTCCACCTCCTCGCCCTGGTCTCCACCTCCGGGACCGGCACCGGAAGCTGGGCCCTGGTGCCGCCCCTGTTCGTCATCGGGCTGGGCATGGGCGCCTGCTTCGGCTCGCTCTACGACGTCACCATCGGCGACATCGCCCCCGCCGAGGCCGGCAGTGCGGGCGGCTCGCTCGGCGCGGTCCAGCAACTCGCCAACGCCCTCGGAGCCGCCGCCGTCACCAGCGTCTACTTCCACTCCGGCGGCGGCGAGGCCCACGCCACCACCGTGAGCCTCACCGTCATCGCCGCGATCACCCTCCTGTGCTGCCCCCTCGTACGCCTGCTGCCGCTGAAGGCACCCGAGGACCAGCATCACTAGGGCCAGTCGTCCCGGTCATGTCGCGCGGCCCGGCCCGATCTTGCGGAGGGGCCCGGCCCGACCGACAGGACACCGCCTCCCGAGCCGCCCGATCCGGGCGAACGGCCGCGGGCCCGTCCGGCAGAGGCGTTACGGGACGAGGACCAGTCGGCCCCGCAGGCCGCCCTCCGCGAGCCGGGCGTGCGCCTTGCCCGCCTCGCCGAGCGCGTACGTCCCGGCGACCCGGGTCGTCAGCACCCCCTCGTCGACCAGCGCCACCAGCTCCGCGAGCCGCGCCCCGTCGGCGGCGACCTCCACCGACCCGGTCCGCACACCCCGCACGGACGCCGGGTGCGCCCCCGGGATGACACCCACGAAGGCGCCCCCGTCGCGCACCCACTCCAGCGCGTCCGCACCCAGGATCGCCGCGTCCAGCACCGCGTCCACGCTCCCCGGAGCCACCGGACCCGACACGAACCGGTCCGCCCCGAGGGACCGCACGAACTCCTCGTCCGCCTCCCGGGCCAGCCCCGTCACCGTCACCCCGAGCCGGGCCGCCAACTGCACGGCGTACCCGCCGACCGCACCGGCCGCCCCCGTCACCAGCAGACTCCGCCCCGGCTCCAGGGCCAGCCCGTCCAGGGCCTGCGCCGCGGCCAGGGCGTTCAGCGGCAGGCTCGCCGCGTGCGCCGCATCGACCGAACGGGGCGCGGCGGCAACCGCGTCGGCGTCGACCACCACGAACTCGGCGTGCGTACCGAGGGACTTGGCCGTCCCGTACGCCAACGCCACCACCTCGTCGCCCGCGTTCCACCCGGCGGCGACCCCGACCGCGTCGACCACCCCGGCCACGTCCCACCCAAGCCCCAGCCGCTTCCCGGCGCCCCCGAAGACCCCCGCCCGGACCCCGGCGTCGACGGGATTGACCGCCGCGGCCGCCACCCTGATCCGCACCTGCCTCGCCCCCGGCTCCGGCACCGCCACCTCGACGACCTCGACCGACTCCGGACCACCGAACGTCGTCACCACAGCAGCACGCATGCCAACTCACCCCATCCACAAGCCGGTTACCCGGGTCTCTCACCCGTTGCAACTACCCTAGGAAGAGCTACTATCTTCCGGTAAGTAGGCACCTCAAGGTGCGTACGTCACCCGGAGGTGAGCCATGGCGACCACGACAGCGGCCCAGCGGCGCCGGCAGGCCCGCGTCGAGTACGACGCGTTCATCAAGAGCTGCCCCACCAACCAGCTCCTGGACCGCATCAGCGACAAATGGGTCAGCCTGATCGTGAGCGCGCTCGCCGACGCCCGGGGCCCGATGCGCTACAGCGACCTCGGCCGCAAGATCGCGGGCGTGAGCCCCAAGATGCTGACCCAGACCCTGCGTTCACTGGAACGCGACGGCATCGTCTCGCGCACGGTCACCCCCTCCGTGCCCGTCCGCGTCGACTACGAACTCACGCCCCTGGGCGGCAACCTGAGCTGCCTGCTCACCGCCGTCAAGGACTGGGCGGAGCACCACATCGAAGAGGTCGTCGAGGCCCGCGAGCGCTACGACGCGCCCTCCGGATCCTCCGGGTCCTCCTGAAGGTCCCCGGCACGAAGCCGCGCGACCTGCTGCGCGCTGAAGTCGACCGTACGCCTCATGTGCCCGATGATCAGGGCGACTTCGGCGTCGTCGAGCCCGTCGAACAGGGCGTACCAGCCGCCGCCCAGCCGGTCCCACATGCGGCCGAACTCGGCGATCTTCTCCGGCACGGTCGCCACGAGCACCCGCCGCCGGTCCACCACGTCGCGCTCCCGCACGACATAGCCCGCCTTCTCCAACCGGTCCACCAGCCGCGTGGCCGAGCCGGTCGTCAGCCCCGTCATCTCGGCGATCCGCCCGGTGGTCACCGGCCCCTGCTCCAGGCTGAGCAGGTTCACGCACTGCACGTCCGTGGGGTGCAGGCCGACGTGGTCGGCGAGGGCCTGGTTGAACAGGGCGTACGAGGCCATGTACCGCCGCGACACGACCGCCAGCTCACCCAGCAGCCCCTCGCGCGCATCCCCAGCCATCCCGCCCCTTCCCGAGCCGTCCGGAAATCGTACGCCGCACCCCGCCCCTGGCGTCCCGGCCACGCCCGCTCCGGGTCTCCGCCGCCGGGAGGGCCCGTGCGGTACATCACCTGCCCGTCGCTCACGCCCGGATCGAGCAGCCCGGTCTCGACGACCCACGTCCGGTCCAGCGGCGACGGCGGGCGGACGTACGGGCACGGCCCCCGACCCACCCACCGGGACAGCGCCCCGCGCGCCCCTAGAACGCGTACGCGTCCCCCGTGTCCAGCACCAGCACCTGCTGCCGGTCGTTCGCATGGTTCCGGTCCACCGACCCCCCGCCCCACACCGTGTCCAGCCCCAGCGTCACCTCGGACGCGACCTCCCGCAGCCGCACCGTCATCCGGATCTCCTCGCCCGGCCCGTCCGCCGGCAGCGCCCCCGTCCGGCACACCACCACCCGCTCGCCCGACCGGGCACACCCGGCCGGCAGCACCTGGGTGTCGTCCAGCGCCGCCGACCACCGCAGCCGCACCGTCGCGTCGTCCACCGGATCGGGCCCGTGGTTCCGCGGCGTCAGCCGGACGTCGACCCGCCCAGCGGCCATGGACGCGGCCCCGTGGTACGCGAGATCGGCCTCGGGAACCCCCGCATCCCCAGCAGCACCGAGCCCGCCCACGCCTCCCACCAGCAGAGCCCCCGAACCCAACAGACCCACCGCACTCAGCATCCACATGGTCATTTCCTCCGCCGGCACGAACCATCACGATCATCGGGTCGTCGACCCGCCGTCCCGGGATGTATCCCACCCTGGCCGCTCCCCAGGCGCCCTCCAACAGGTGACGCCCCGGCGACCCGCGCCGAACCGCCCGCCGGACCCTCGCGGCCCCCGTGCCAGAGTGACCGCATGCTCGTCGTCCGCTCCGCCGCCCTGTTCGTCCTGGCCGCCCTCTTCGAGATCGGCGGAGCCTGGCTGGTCTGGCAGGGCGTACGGGAGCACCGCGGCTGGCTGTGGATCGGCGCGGGCGTGATGGCCCTCGGCGTGTACGGCTTCGTCGCCACCCTCCAGCCGGACGCCGAGTTCGGCCGCATCCTGGCCGCGTACGGCGGCGTCTTCGTGGCCGGCTCCATCGCCTGGGGCGTGGTCGCCGACGGCTACCGCCCCGACCGCTGGGACATCACCGGCGCCCTGATCTGCCTGGCCGGCATGGCCGTGATCATGTACGGCCCCCGCAACGGCGCCTGAGGCCCGCCTCGCTCCGCCCGCGCTGTCACCCGCGGCGCCGCAACGGGCACCTCGCCCCGGCCCCCGCCACCCTCACCCGCCTATCCTTGCCGAAGACACCCCAGCCGGCCCGCCCCCAGCCACCGCCAGACGGCCTCGGCGAGCCACCGCCCGAGGAGCAGGAGCAGCCGTATGACCCCCGCCGCCGCATCCCGTATCGCCGTCATCACCGGCGCCAGCAGCGGAATCGGCGCCGCGACGGCCCGGCAGCTGGCGGCCGAGGGCTACCGCGTCGTGATCACCGCGCGCCGCAAGGACCGCATCGAGTCGCTCGCGGAGGAGATCACCGCGGCGGGCGGCAAGGCGACGGCGTACGCCCTGGACGTCACGGACCGCGCCGCGGTCGACGAGTTCGCGACCGCGTTCACGTCGATCGGCGTACTGGTGAACAACGCGGGCGGCGCGCTCGGCGCCGACCCGATCGCGACGGCCGACCCCGCCCAGTGGCGCCAGATGTACGAGACGAACGTCATCGGCACCCTGAACGTGACCCAGGCCCTGCTGCCCGCGCTCACCGCCAGCGGCGACGGCACGGTCGTCGTCCTGTCCTCGACCGCCGGCCACGGCACGTACGAGGGCGGCGGTGGCTACGTCGCCGCCAAGCACGCCGAGCACGTCCTCGCGGAGACGCTGCGCCTGGAGATCGTCGGCACGCCGGTCCGGGTGATCGAGGTCGCCCCCGGCATGGTCAAGACGGACGAGTTCGCGCTGACCCGCTTCGGCGGCGACTCGGAGAAGGCGGCGAAGGTCTACGCGGGCGTCGCCCAGCCCCTCACCGCGGACGACGTCGCCGAGACCATCACCTGGGCCGTCACGCGCCCGAGCCACGTCAACATCGACCTGCTCGTGGTCCGCCCCCGCGCCCAGGCGTCGAACACCAAGGTGCACCGGGAGCAGTGACGCCCACCCCGGCACCACCCGAGGACCGGCCCCCCACGGACGACGGCGAGAAGGCCCGCCTCGCCCTGGAGAAAAAACGCGAACGCTTCGTCTGGTACTACCTCGCGTACTTCCTCTTCGGCATCCACATCATCGCCTTCGTCATGATCTACGCGGTCCTCCACGCGAAGTGACCGTTCGAGAGGCGCCTCCACGCGCGCCCGCGAGCAGCCGCACGAAAGGGCCCGAGCCACCAACGGCTCGGGCCCTCGGAGCAGTTCACCCCGTCGCGGGACTCACCCCTTCACGCACACGACCTGCTTCAGCTTCGCAACGACCTCGACGAGGTCGCGCTGCTGGTCGATGACCTTCTCGATCGGCTTGTAGGCGCCCGGGATCTCGTCCACGACGCCGGAGTCCTTGCGGCACTCCACGCCCCGGGTCTGGTCCTCCAGGTCCTTCGTCGAGAAGCGGCGCTTCGCGGCGTTGCGGCTCATGCGCCGGCCCGCGCCGTGCGAGGCGGAGTTGAAGGCCTTCTCGTTGCCGAGACCCTTCACGATGTACGACCCCGTGCCCATCGAGCCGGGAATGATCCCGTACTCACCGGCACGGGCGCTGATCGCTCCCTTGCGGGTGACGAGCAGGTCCATGCCTTCGTAGCGCTCGATGTTCACGTAGTTGTGGTGACAGCTGACCTCCGGCTCGAAGGTGGGCTTCGCCTTCTTGAACTCCTTGCGGACCACGTCCTTCAGGAGCGCCATCATGAGCGTGCGGTTGTTCTTCGCGTACTCCTGGGCCCAGAACAGGTCGTTGCGGTACGCCGCCATCTGAGGGGTGTCCGCGACGAAGACCGCGAGGTCCCGGTCGACGAGCCCCTGGTTGTGCGGGAGCTTCTGCGCCACGCCGATGTGGTGCTCGGCGAGCTCCTTGCCGATGTTCCGGGATCCGGAATGCAGCATGAGCCAGACAGAATCGGACGTATCGACACAAACTTCTATGAAATGATTCCCTCCGCCCAACGTCCCCATCTGCTTGACGGCCCGCTCCTCGCGGAACTTGACCGCGTCCGCCACCCCGGCGAACCGCGCCCAGAAGCCGTCCCACCCGGCGGTGGGCAGGCCGTGGAAGGCGTCCGGGGTGACCGGGGAGTCGTGCATGCCGCGGCCGACCGGGATCGCCTGCTCGATCCTGGAGCGGAGACGGGAGAGGTCGCCCGGCAGGTCGTTGGCCGTGAGGGACGTGCGGACGGCGGACATGCCGCAGCCGATGTCGACGCCCACCGCGGCCGGGCACACCGCGTCCCGCATCGCGATGACCGAGCCGACCGTCGCGCCCTTGCCGTAGTGGACGTCCGGCATGACGGCGAGCCCCTTGATCCAGGGCAGGGTCGCCACGTTCTGGAGCTGACGGAGTGCCACGTCCTCGACCAACGCCGGGTCGGCCCACATACGGATGGGAACCTTCGCGCCCGGCACCTCTACATACGACATATCGTCCTCGATCCCCCGGAAACCAACAGAAGTCTTAAATCGCAAAACCGGCGCCTAGGTCGACGTATAGGACAACGGACCGGCGTCCACGGCTGTGCGTGCGATACACATTGTCTCCAGGGGTCGCCCCTGTGCGGCAACCGAATAACCACAGGACACCCGGGCGGAAGCGCGCCGGGGAACCGTCGAGAGGAGCCTGACCGTGCAGCGGAAGGCGTACGTACCCGGCGCCGCCGTGCTCCTCGCGGCCTTGCTGGCGGGCTGCACCGGGGCTTCGGACGACGGGGGTTCACCCACCGACTCCAAGGGCGGCGACACCGGCACGACGGCCGTCGTGGCCCAGCCGGGCAAGTACCGCACCCTCCCGGAGGCGTGCGGAGCGGTCGATCACGACACCCTGGACTCGTTGCTGCCGGGCATCGAGCAACTCACCGACCCGGCACAGCAGGAGACGGCGTACGAGGGCGAGGCGACGCTCACGTACGACACGGACCGGCGCGACGGCTGCAGTTGGAAGGTGGAGTCCGCCTCCGCCACCGACCACCTCTCCGTCGGCTTCGAGCGGGTCGTCTCGTACGACAACGCGGTGAGCGACGACAACAAGGCCGAGGACCTCTTCACCACCCGGGAGACGGCGGCGGACCTTCCCGAGCCGGCCACCTCCGGCACCGCTTCCGGCACCGCCGCCTCGTCGAGCCCGAGCGGCGACGCCACCCCGAGCGACGCCGGCAAGAGCGACGACAGCGGTGCGGGCGGGGGCGGCTCCGAGCCCACCCCCTCCGGCTCCGGTTCCCCCCCGGAGACGCCCGCCGCGCTCCAGCCCCGCGTCCTCGACGATCTGGCGGACCAGGCGTTCCTGAACGACAGGCTGAGCACCGGCTCGTCGACCGCCCGGCAGCGCACGGTGACTGTGGTGTTCCGCACGTCGAACGTCATCGTGACGATCGAGTACGCGGAGCAGCCGACCGCTTCCGGAGGCGTCCCCGACAGCGAGGAAATGCAGGACAGGGCCCGGAAACTGGCCGACGTGCTCGCCGGCAAGCTCGACGGCTGACGGCTCGGCACCCCCCTCGGGCACCCCTGCACGAACCGCCCGAACGGGAACCGGCCCGGCGGATCACCGCGTACCGTGGCCCCTCGGACCCGACCGGTCGCTCGTCCCATGTGCGGCCGTTCCACGAGCGCCACGAGTGAAGGAACCATGCACCGACCAGTACAGCGAGTAGGCCGAGCACCGCGACTCACCCGCATCCTTGTCAGCGCAGCCGTCATCCCGGTGGCGCTCGTCGCCGCGGGCTGTTCCTCGGACTCCGGCTCCGGGGACGACGCCCAGAAGGGCGCGAGTGCGACGCCGGACGCGAAGAAGTCCGCGAGCCCGACGGCCGAGGCAGTTCAGCCGGCCGCGTACGCGACGCTTCCCCAGCCGTGTTCGGTGCTGTCGAAGAAGACGCTGGGTGAACTGACCCCGAAGGCCGACAAGTCGGGCAAGAAGGGCGCATCGGACGATTCGGCTCAGCGCAGCAACTGCAACTGGAGCAGCCTCGACAACAACGGCGTGAAGGGCTCGCAGTTCCGCTGGCTGAACGTGGCGCTGCTGCGTTTCGACTCGGACGCGCGGGGCGCGGGCGACGAGCAGGCGCACGCGTACTTCCAGAAGCAGGTCGCGGGCGCGCAGGCGGTCGAGGGGGCTAAGGGTGCGAAGTCGGCTCCGGTCGCCGGGACGGGCGACGAGGCGACGGCCGTGCACTACGACCTGAAGAAGAAGGAAGGCGCCTTCAAGCAGCAGACGGTCGTGGCGCGCGTGGAGAACGTGGTCGTCACGGTCGACTACAACGGCGCCGGTCTCGCGGGTGAGAAGACCCCGGACTCCGGTGACCTGCTGAAGGCGGCCGAGAAGGCCGCGAAGGAGGCCGTCGCGGCGGTGTCCGCGGCGAACAAGGACGGCGGATCAGCCGATTCGTCCCCGTCGAAGGGCTCGTCCTCGAAGCCCTCGTCCGGTGCGAAGTCGGCGTCGCCGTCCAAGAGCGCGGACAAGAGCGCGGACAAGAGCGACTCCGAGACCGCTTCCCCGTCGAAGTCCACGTCGACGAAGAGCTGACCCGGCCGCAGTCGTTGCGGAGGCCCAACTTCCGTTCTGAGCTGGGACGTTGCGGGGGCCCGGCACCCGAGGGGGCCGGGCTCCTCCCATGCCGGGCACCCGGACGCCGCACACATGTGCCACTCTGTTGCGCGCAACAACACGCAAGGGGAGGGGAGTACAGGTGTCCGCGCCCATACAGCTGACTCGGATGCACAAGATACTCATCGGTGTGGTCGTCGCCGGTGCGGTCGTCATCGCCGGGATCGGCTTCGCGGGTTCGTACGCGGCGGTCCGTGAGCTGGCGATCAAGAAGGGGTTCGGGAACTTCTCGTACGTCTTCCCGATCGGCATCGACGCGGGGATCTGCGTCCTGCTCGCGCTGGACCTGCTGCTGACCTGGATCCGCATCCCGTTCCCCCTGCTGCGTCAGACCGCGTGGCTGCTGACCATCGCCACGATCGCCTTCAACGGCGCGGCGGCCTGGCCGGACCCGCTGGGTGTCGGCATGCACGCCGTGATCCCGATCCTGTTCGTGGTCTCCGTCGAGGCGGCCCGGCACGCGATCGGCCGGATCGCCGACATCACGGCCGACAAGCACATGGAGGGCGTCCGCCTCACCCGCTGGCTGCTCTCCCCCGTCCCGACCTTCCTCCTGTGGCGCCGGATGAAGCTGTGGGAGCTGCGCTCCTACGAGCAGGTCATCAAGCTGGAGCAGGACCGTCTCGTCTACCAGGCCCGCCTGCACTCCCGCTTCGGCCGCGCCTGGCGCCGCAAGGCCCCGGTGGAGTCGCTGATGCCGCTGCGCCTGGCGCGCTACGGCGTCCCGCTCGCCCAGACGGCTCCCTCGGGTCTCGCGGCGGCCGGCATCGAGCCGGTGCTGCTGCCGCCCGCGCCGCAGCTGGAGGTGGCGCGCGAGCCGGAGCCGACGGCGCCCGCCGTGCAGAGCGACGGGGCACCTGTCCGCGAGCAGCTTCCGGCCGCCGAGGCGGGCGAGTTCCCCGAGCAGGCGGAGGGGTACGCCGAGTCGCAGAATCCGTGGCTCGCCGCGCGGAGCCCCCAGAGCATCGCGTATCAGGGCGGCTACGACCCGACGTACGACCCGGACGTCGCGGACCAGCAGTGGTACGCGGAGCAGCAGCAGGCCGAGCAGTTCCGGCAGTACGACGAGGAGCAGCAGCGGTTCGGACGGCGGGCGTTCCCCCAGCAGTACGACGAGGAGCAGCAGCGGTTCGAGCAGCAGGCGTTGCTCCAGCAGCAGTTCGAGGAGCAGTCCGTTCCCGCCCCCGCCCCGGAGCCCTCTCCGGAGGACACCGGCACGTTCCCGATCCCGGCCGGTCCGGGTCGTACCCGTGAGATGGGCGCGGGCGGCGGCACGGAACCGACCGAGAACGACTACTACCTGGTCTTCAAGAAGTCGATAGACGGCAGCTATCCGACGTCGGGCCAGTTCAGGGGCGATGTGGAGGCCACGTACGGCACCACGCTCCCGCAGCGCGAGGCGGAGCGGATGGTCAACCGCTTCACCAACCGTCACACGGCGGAACTGCAGGAGGACCACATCGCGTAGGCACGCCACGGCATACGTACGAGGAAGGGGCGCCCGGTGGTCACCGGGCGCCCCTTCCTCGTACCGCCGAAGGTCCTACGCGGAGAGCAGCTTGCGGACCCTGTCCTGGCCGACCGCGAGGAGCAGCGTGGGCAGGCGCGGGCCGGTGTCGCGGCCGACGAGCAGGTGGTAGAGCCGCGCGAAGAAGGTGCGCTGGGCGACCTTGATCTCGGCGGGGAGTTCCTTGGCGGTGGCGTCGGCGGGGAAGCCGGCCTGGACCTTGGGAACGCCGTAGACGAGGTGGGTGAGGCCGTCCAGGGACCAGTTGCTCTCCAGTCCGTCGAGGAGCAGGGTCAGCGATTCGCGGCCCTGGTCGTCGAGGGACGTGAGCAGCTCGACGTCGGGCTCGTCGCGGACGACGGTGCGCTCCTCGGCGGGGACCTGGGTGTTGATCCAGGTCTCGGCCTTGTCGAGCCGGGGGCGGACCTCGTCGAGGGAGGCGAGCGGGTTCTCCGGGTCGAGTTCGCTCAGGATCCGCAGGGTCTGGTCCTCGGCGCCGGCGGTGATGTCGGCGACGGAGGCCAGGGTGCGGTAGGCCATCGGACGGGGGGTGCGGGGCAGCTCTCCAGCGGCGGTGCCGACGGCGCGGCTGTACGCGGCGGCGTCGGCGGGCAGCACCGAGCCGTCGGCGACCTTGCCGGCCAGCTTGTCCCACTCGTCGTAGAGCCGCTGGATCTCCTGGTCGAAGGCGATCTTGAACGACTGGTTGGGGCGGCGGCGGGCGTACAGCCAGCGCAGCAGCTGCGGCTCCATGATCCGCAGGGCGTCCGACGCGGTGGGGACGCCGCCCTTGCTGCTGGACATCTTGGCCATGCCGCTGATGCCGACGAAGGCGTACATGGGGCCGATCGGCTGCTTGCCGCCGAAGAGGCCGACGATCTGCCCGCCTACCTGGAAGCTGGAGCCGGGCGAGGAGTGGTCGACACCGCTGGGCTCGAAGATCACGCCCTCGTAGGCCCAGCGCATCGGCCAGTCGACCTTCCAGACGAGCTTGCCGCGGTTGAACTCGCTGAGCAGCACCGTCTCGGAGAAGTCGCAGGCGGTGCAGGTGTACGACAGCTCGGTCGTCTCGTCGTCGTAGGACGTGACGGTGGTGAGGTCCGTGCCGCACTGCCCGCAGTAGGGCTTGTACGGGTAGTACCCGGAGGTGGAGCTGCCGTCGTCCTCGGCGGCGGCGCCCGAGCCCTCGGCGGCCTCCAGCTCGGCCTCGTCGACGGGCTTCTGGCCCTGCTGCTTCTTGGCCGGCGCCTTCTTGGTGCGGTACTGCTCCAGGATGGCGTCGATGTCGCCGCGGTGCTTCATCGCGAACAGCACCTGCTCGCGGTAGACGCCCGAGGTGTACTGCTCGGTCTGGCTGATCCCGTCGTACTCGACGCCGAGGTCGGCGAGGGCCTCGGTCATCGCGGCCTTGAAGTGCTCGGCCCAGTTCGGGTGGGCCGAGCCGGCCGGGGCGGGGACGGAGGTCAGCGGCTTGCCGATGTGCTCGGCCCAGGACGCGTCGATGCCCGCGACGCCGGCCGGGACCTTGCGGTAGCGGTCGTAGTCGTCCCAGGAGATCAGGTGGCGCACGGTGTACCCGCGGCGGCGGATCTCGTCGGCGACCAGGTGCGGGGTCATGACCTCGCGGAGGTTGCCGAGGTGGATCGGGCCGGAGGGGGAGAGGCCGGACGCGACGACGACGGGTTTGCCCGGGGCCCGACGCTCCGACTCCTCGATGACCTCGTCCGCGAAACGGGAGACCCAGTCGGTGGTCTCGGTGCTCTGAGCCACGATCGGCACGTCCTTCTTTCTCATACGCCAGTACGGCTGACGTCGACCATTCTCCCAGCTCGGGCCGCAACCGCGAAAACGGCTTTTCACCGCGTGGGATACTGGCTTTCCTGTACGCAGAAACCCTGGAACCCGACTAGAACGGCAGCCACTCCATGGCCTCGGTCACGTCCCTCACCGCTTCCGTCCACCAGCGCCTCGCGGACGCCCTCTCGGCAGCCCTGCCGGAGGCCGGTTCCGCGGACCCGCTGCTGCGCCGAAGCGACCGGGCCGACTTCCAGGCCAACGGGATCCTGGCCCTCGCGAAGAAGGCGAAGGCGAACCCGCGCGAGCTGGCGACCCAGGTGGTGGAGCGGGTGGCGTCGGGCGACGTGATCAAGGACATCGAGGTCTCCGGGCCCGGCTTCCTGAACATCACGGTCACCGACGGGGCGATCGTCCGGAACCTGGCGGAGCGGTACGCGGACAGCGACCGTCTCGGCGTGCCGCTCGCGGAGCACCCGGGCACGACGGTGATCGACTACGCCCAGCCGAACGTGGCGAAGGAGATGCACGTCGGTCACCTGCGGTCCGCGGTGATCGGCGCCGCGGTGGTGCAGATCCTGGAGTTCACCGGTGAGTCCGTCGTGCGGCGGCACCACATCGGCGACTGGGGCACCCAGTTCGGCATGCTCATCCAGTACCTGATCGAGCACCCGCACGAGCTGGACCACCAGGGCGGCGCGGTCTCCGGCGAGGAGGCCATGTCGAACCTGAACGGGCTCTACAAGGCGGCTCGGACGGTCTTCGACTCCGACGAGGAGTTCAAGACGCGGGCGCGGCGCCGGGTGGTGGACCTCCAGGCGGGCGAGCCGGAGACGCTGGCCATGTGGCAGAAGTTCGTGGACGAGTCGAAGATCTACTTCTACTCGGTCTTCGACAAGCTCGACATGGAGATCCGCGACGCGGACGTGGTCGGCGAGTCCGGCTACAACGACATGCTGGACGAGACGTGCCGGATGCTGGAGGAGTCGGGCGTCGCGGTCCGCTCGGACGGCGCGCTGTGCGTGTTCTTCGACGACGTGAAGGGCCCGGACGGCAACCCGGTGCCGCTGATCGTGAAGAAGTCGGACGGCGGCTACGGCTACGCGGCCACCGACCTGTCCGCGATCCGCGACCGGGTCTTCAACCTGAAGGCGTCGACGCTGCTGTACGTGGTCGACGCCCGGCAGTCCCTGCACTTCAAGATGGTCTTCGAGACGGCGCGCAGGGCGGGCTGGCTGAACGACGACGTGAAGGCGCACCAGCTGGCGTTCGGCACGGTCCTCGGCAAGGACGGCAAGCCGTTCAAGACCCGTGAGGGCGAGACGGTGCGGCTGGTCGACCTGCTGGACGAGGCGATCGACCGGGCCACGTCCGTGGTGCGGGAGAAGGCCGAGAAGGTGGGCCTGAGCGAGCCGGAGATCGAGGAGAACGGCCGGTACGTCGGCATCGGCGCCGTGAAGTACGCGGACCTGTCGACGTCGGCGGTGCGGGACTACAAGTTCGACCTGGACCAGATGGTCTCGCTGAACGGCGACACCTCGGTGTACCTGCAGTACGCGTACGCCCGGATCCGGTCGATCTTCGGCAAGGCGGGCGACCGTACGCCGGTGGCGCACTCGGAGCTCGAACTGGCCCCGTCCGAGCGGGCGTTGGGTCTGCACCTGGACCGGTTCGGGGAGACGCTGGAGGAGGTCGCCGCGGAGTACGCGCCGCACAAGCTGGCGGCGTACCTGTACCAGCTGGCCTCGCTCTACACGACGTTCTACGACCAGTGCCCGGTCATCAAGCCGGCCCCGCCCCAGGAGATCGCGGAGAACCGCCTGTTCCTCTGCGACCTGACGGGCCGGACCCTCCACCAGGGCATGTCCCTGCTGGGAATCAGGACGCCCGAGCGGCTCTGACGGCCGGGCGGGACGCGCGGACCTCGCGGCCCCGGCGGGACGGTGACATCACCGTCCCGCCGGGGCCGTCCGGCTGTCAGGCGTAGTAGTGGATCGTGCCGCGCAGCGCGGGCGTGCCGCCCTCGCAGTGCTGGACGAACGTCGCCGCGAACGCCTTCACGGTGCCGTCGTCGTTCAACGCCAGCTTGCCCACGGTGAGTTCGCCGGTGCTGCTGTTGCAGCCGCGGCCGTCGCCGAAGACGTCGAGACTGGCGTACGTCTCGTCGTTGCTGCGCCGCGTCTCGTAGCTGTGCCCGGCCTCCAGCGTGCGGCCGGTGGGCGGGGTGAGCAGTGCGGTGAAGTAGCCGCGCTTGCCGGACACGTCGTACTGGATGCCGTCGCCCCACGTGCGGACGCCGAACGTGCTGGTGGCCCCGGTGTGGGTGGCGCTCAGGCCCTGCCCGATGTAGTCCCCGGCATCACTGGTGTACGCATAGGACAGCGGGTAGGCCCGGTACTTGACCACCCCGGTGAGCGCCGGGGCGGTCGCGCTCTCGCAGTGCTGGGTGTACGTGGCGTCCAGCAGGGTGATGGCGCCGTCGGCGTCCGTCTCGATCTGGTTGACCGAGAACTGCCCGTACACCTCGTTGCAGCCGCGCCCGTCCCCGGAGACGTCGAGGCCCGGCGAGCGTCCGGTGCGGAACGCGGCGCGCTCGGCGTTCCGGTAGACGCCGGGATGGAGCTTCTCCCCCTGCGGTGCGGCGAGGTCGACGTCCCACCAGGTGTCGTCGGCCCACGCACGGAAGCGCACGTACTCCGCTGTGCCGCCCGCCGTGATCGTGGCCGTCTTCGGCGTGTACGACACGGTGGCGCCCTGGCCTATGTAGTCGCCCGGCCGGCTGGTGTGGCTGTACTTGGTCACGGCCGCCGGTGTGGTGGTGACCGCCGCGGCGGGCGCGGCCGACACCGTGGTGAGACCGACCGTCGCGGTCAGGCCGGCGAGCACGCCGGTCAGAACGCGTCTCCATCCAGTGCTTCTGGGCACGGATGCCTCCCCCTCCATGAGAGCGGGCGCCCCTGCTGAGCGACCGCGCCCCTCAAGTAACCAGGGCCCCACACGGCAGTCGAACTATTTCCTCGACCCATCAACTTCTTTCGGCCGAAGTGGTGTTGGAGCCTTGCGGCCGCCGAACTCGCACCACACCGCCTTGCCCGGGATGCGTTCGTCGACCCCCCAGCGGTCGGCGAACGCGGCGACCAGCAGGAGTCCCCGGCCGCCCTCGTCGGCCCGGTCGGCGATCCGGGGCGTGCCCGGCCCGCTGTCGTGCACCTCCACCCGCAGCACGGTGCCGTCGTAGCGCAGGAAGACCCGGAAGTGCCGTCCGGGCGGCACGGCGTGCACGAGGGCGTTGGTCGCGAGCTCGCTGACACAGAGCAACACGTCGTCGGCCTGTTCGGTGCAGGTGAGTCCCCATCCGGCGAGGGTCTCGCGGGCGAACCGCCTGGCGGCGGGCACGGCCCGCCGATCCCGTCGGAAGAAACGCTCGCGCAGGGGCGGGAGATGGATGGTCTCGTTCACCGGACAAGCGTTGCGCACAGTCACTACCGTGGATCACTGCGTGAGGCAGTACGGATTTTCTGTACGGGTTCGTGCGGGGTCGTGTTCGGGCAGGCGCGGGGAGTGGGACCAGCATGAACTCCAGCAGTGTTCCGCGGAAGAAGAACCATTCGGCCATGAAGATGCTCGGCATCCAGGTCGGCACGGCCCGCCGAGCCGCCGGGCTCACCCAACGGGCGCTGAGCGAGCGCCTGATGCTCGACGAGGAGACCGTCGCCTCCATCGAGCAGGGCAGGCGGCCACTGAAACCCGACCTGGCCGACCTGCTGGATCAACTCCTCGACACAAAAGGACTGTTGGCCGCAGGCGTGCAGAACCTCCCGGAGATCGACCAGTTCCCCATGTGGGCCGAGCTGTACATGGAGCACGAGCGGGAGGCCATCGCCCTGTCCTGGTACGACGCCATGGTGCTGCCGGGTCTGCTCCAGACGGAGGCGTACGCCCGGGCGGTCCTGCGCAACCGCGTTCCCGCCTACGACGATGACGAGGTCTGCACACGCGCCGCTGCCCGCGTCGAACGCCAGGAGATCCTGCACCGGAAGGTCCCTCCGACGCTCAGCTTCATCATCTGGGAACCGGTGCTGCATCTGGCGATCGGGGATCGGGAGATGCGGGTCGAACAGCTTCGCCAGTTGCGGGCATCGACTGAACTACCCGGCCTGACCTTGCAGTTCCTGCCGATGGACAGCCCGCACCACGCGGGGCTGGACGGCCCGTTCACCCTGCTGGAGACACCCGACCACCAGCACCTCGCCTACACAGAATCCCAGCGCGGAAGCCAATGGGCCTCCGCCCCGGACGAGGTGTCCATCCTCGCGCGCAAATATGCGATGCTGCGGACGCAGTCCCTGACTCCACAGGACTCCCTGGGCCTGCTCGACCGTCTGCTAGGAGAGCGATGAGCACCGAAGCGCTTCAGTGGTTCAAGTCGACTTACAGCGGTAGCGAGGGGGGCCAGTGCGTCGAGGTAGCCGCCTGCCCCCACATCATCCACATCCGCGACTCCAAGAACCCTGAAGACGGCTCCGTCCTGCGCGTCGGCCCCGACGCATGGGCGTCGTTCACTGCAGCCCAGTAGGAAGCCCTGCCACGGCTGTTGACGCAGGCCCTCAACACCGAGGACAGCAAAGGCCTGTTGGACCGCATGCTGGGAGAGCAATGAGCGTCGAACTGCACTGGTTCAAGTCGACCCACAGCAGCGACGAAGGCGAGTGCCTCGAAGTCGCCCACTCCGGGAGCCGGTCCGGCAGTGTGACCGCCGTCCACCTCCGCGACTCCAAGAACCCCGCCGGACACCACCTCCGTGTCTCGCCGCAGGCCTGGGCCGCGTTCACCGCAGCCCAGTAGGAGAGCGGAGCGGCCCCCTGTCAGTGGGGGCCCCTACAGTCACCGGCATGGCGACTCTTCCCAATCCGCTGCCACGGCTGGTGGCAGACCCGAGCGGGCGCACCCTCGGGCTCGAACTCCCCGCCGGGAGACTGATCGACGCGACCCACGAAGGGACGTGGCACGAGCCGTTGGTGTGGCACGCCGAGGCGCGCCCGGCTCCCGGGGCCTGGACCGCGGTGAACTCCGCCCGCACGCTCGGCCTGCTGCCGGTCCTGCTGGACGTCGGCGGCCCACAGAAGGGCGTAGAGGACTGGGAGTTGATGCCCGGCGAGATGTCGTACGCCGGGGACCACGACGCCGACGAGGTGCTGGCCGACTTCTGGGAGCGGTACGCGGCGGACGAGTTGGAGGGCGACCAGGACTACGCGAGCCGGGAAGTCGTCGAGAGCCTCTTCGGCCCGCCGGAGCCCTATGACGCGACGGTCGCGCCGTACGGACCGGGCTGGCCGGGGCTCGCCGCCGCCGGGCGGCGGGAGGCCGATCCGGACGCGCGCGCGGCGGCGATCGCGGACGCCCTCGGGGACCGCGGCTCGTGGCTGAAGGAACCGCGTCTCGCCCTCGTACCGGCGCGCCGCAGTGCGGACATCCCGGCGGCCCTCGGCTGGACGGGACCGCTCAACTACGAGAACGACGTGGCGCGGCTGTGCGCGGTCCTGCGGTCCTGGGAGGACCGCTTCGGGATACGGGTGGTGGCGCTGACCTTCGACCAGTTGGTGGTGTCCGTGGCGGCGCCGCCGGCGACCCTGGCGGAGGCCGAGGCGGTCGCCGCCGAGCACTTCGCGTTCTGCCCGGACAACATCACGCAGGGCAGCCACACGGCGCTGCGGACGTATGCCGAGCAGGAGGTGCTGAACGAGCCGGTCTGGTCGTTCTGGTGGGACTGACCGGCAAGGGCGCCACCTCCCGGTGACCGTGAGGGTGACGGTGACGGCCACCGCGGCCGGGGTCAGCCGCGCAGCCCCGAGGCGAGCCGGCGCAGCCCCTCCGCGATCTCGTCCGGGGTCTGCGTGACGAAGCAGAGGCGCATCGTCGACGTCTCGGGGGCGCCGGCGTAGAAGGGCGCGCCGGGCACGTACGCCACCCCGTGCTCCACCACCGACCGGAGCAGGGCCGTGGTGTCGTACGGCTCGGGCAGCGTGGCCCAGAGGAACATGCCGCCCTCCGGCCGGGTCCACGTCGCCCCGGCCGGGAGGGCGTCACCGATCCCGGCGAGCATCGCGTCGCGTCGCTCGCGGTAGACGGAGGCGACCCGGGCCACGTGCGCGTCCAGGTCCTGGTCGGCCAGATACCGGGCGGCGGCGAGCTGGTTGACGGTCGGGGTGTGCAGGTCGGCGGCCTGTTTCGCGACGGCGCAGGCCCGCCGCAGCGCCGCTGGCGCCCGCAGCCAGCCCAGGCGCAGGCCGGGTGCCATCACCTTGGAGAAGGACCCGAGGAGCACGGTCCGGTCCCCGGCGCCTTCGTGGGAGGCGATCCACGGGACGCGCTCGCCCTCGAAGCGCAGTTCGCCGTAGGAGTCGTCCTCGACGATCCACAGGCCGCGGGTGGCGGCGACGCGGGCGACGGCGGCGCGGCGCCCGGCGGGGAGGGTGCGGCCGGTCGGGTTCTGGAAGGTCGGCACCGTGTAGAGGAGCTTCGGCCGCTCCCGGGCGACCAGGGTGTCGAGCGCCCCGGGGTCGATGCCGTGCTCGTCGCCCGGCACGGCGAGCACGCGGGCCCCGGCGAAGGCGAACGCCTGAAGTGCCGCCAGATAGCAGGGGCTTTCGACGAGGACGGTGTCGCCCGGCTCCAGCAGGGCCGTGGCGAGCAGGGACAGCGCCTGCTGCGATCCGGTGGTGACGAGTACGTCGTCCGGCCCGGTCGGCAGGCCGCGCGCCGCGGTCCGTCCGGCGAGGGCCGTCCGCAGCGTCGGTTCCCCCTCGGTCGTCGAGTACTGCAGGGCCCGTGCGGGCTCCTCGGCGAGGACGTCACGGTAGGCGGCGGCGATTCCGGCCGCGTCGAACAGTTCCGGGGCGGGCAGCCCGCCCGCGAAGTTGATCACTTCGGGGCGGGCGGTGACCGCGAGGATGTCCCGTACCGGTGAGCCTCCGATCGCGGTCGCCCGGGCGGCGAGCGGGGGCACGGGGGCGGTCGCGGCTGCGGGATCGATGACGGTCACGATGACGGCTCCTTGTCCTGGCGGAGACCTCGCGGGGGCCGGTGGCCTTCCCGGGGACTGCGGGCGGGCGGCCCCGTTACCCCGGGCCCGCTCGTGCCCGCACCCTAGGCCGGTACGTGCCGCCTACACCCGTCAATTCCGGCATCCGGACGGAGGACCGGGGCCGCGTCGCGCCCCGGTGCCCGTCGGGGCCGAGGATGTCCGTCGGCTACGGCTTGACGCCCGTCGCCACGTACACGTTGATGTCCGCGTCCGTGACGTCGTTGATGTCGCGGTAGCGGACCATCTCGATGGCGTCGAGCGTGGCCAGGAAGTCGGGGTCGGCCTTCTCCGGGGCCGGGGCGCCGCCGTCGGGACGCCAGTGGTGGGCCGGGACGACACCGGGCTCGTCCAGCACCAGGCCGTTCTCCGTGAAGAAGCGCTCGACCTCCGCCCGGGACCGCAGCACGAAGGTGAACCCGCGCTCGGTGTAGGTGCGTTGGACCGCACGGATGGCTTTGGGGTTCAGGTCCTCGGTGAGGTGGCTGAGGACGATCCGGCTGCCGGACGGCAGGGCGTCGACCAGATCGCGGACGATCGGATGGGCCTCCTCGTCCTCGACGAAGTGCAGGATCGCGACCAGCACCAGGACGACGGGCTCGTCGAAGTCCAGTGTCTTGGCGGCCTGTTCGAGGATCTGCCCGGGCTGCTTGAGGTCCGCGTCGATGTAGTCCGTACGCCCCTCGGGCCCGCTGGTGAGCAGGGCGCGCGCGTGGGCGAGGACCACCGGGTCGTTGTCGACGTACACGACCCGCGCGTCCGGGGTGATCCCCTGCGCGATCTGGTGGACGTTCTCCTGGGTCGGCAGCCCGGTGCCGATGTCGAGGAACTGCCTGACGCCGCTCTCCGCCGTCAGCGCCGTCACGGCACGGCGCAGGAAGTCGCGGTTGTGCCGGACGTCGAGGTAGCCCCGCGGGTTCGCGGAGAGCGCGGCGGCGGCCGCGTCGCGGTCGACCGGGTAGTTGTCCTTGCCGCCGAGGAAGACGTCGTAGACCCGGGCGGGGTGTGCCTTGGTGGTGTCGATCCTCCTTCTCAGCTCCGCGGGATCCTGGCTGAGGGCATCACCGGACATGAAACATCTCCCTGGAGAGTCGCGTCATACATCAGGCAACAACCTAGCCCCTGGGGCGACTTGATGACGCCGGTCAGCCCGCAGGAGCGGCCTTCCCCCACTCGCTGCCGCCCAGCGGGTAGTCGTAGGCGGGCCGCCCCACGTTCCCGCTGGTCCGGAACGGCTTGCCGTGGTCGTCGACCCGCACGGTGCCGCTCCGCGTCCCGCTGGACCAGTCGAGTTCCAGGTACCAGCTCACGTCGTGCGCCTGCGCGTCCGCGAACACGTAGAAGACCTCGGGATCGGACTCGCTCACCTTGTAGGGGAAGTCGCGCTGGCCGCCCTTGAGCGCGACCGCCGGGCGCCCCGCGTCGAGGTCCACGGTGAACGACTTCGTCTCCACCCCGCCGCCGCAGCCCACGCCCATCGCGTAGTCGTTCCAGGCGAGCGGCGCGCCCTTGTCCAGCACGCGCACGTGCAGCGCCTTCAGGACGACGGTCGCCTTGCCGCTGCCCTGCACGGTGAGCGCGAGCAGCTGCTCCCCGCTCGGGACCCCGCCGAGCGCGGTGACCCAGCCCCGCGCGTCCGACTCGTTCGGCGGCGGCGGCACCTGCTGCGCGGGCCGGTCCACCAAGTAGTGCTGGCTGCACGGGTCGTCGAACTTGTACGGGTCGACGACGACGGTGGGCGCGCCGGCACCGTCGACGCCCGCTCCCTCTCCGGACGCCCCGCCTGCCGCGTGACCGTCGCCGTCGCCGGACCCGTCGACGGAACCGCCGACGGAGGAGACGGACGGCCCGGGGCTGCCGGCGCGCGAGGGGGACTTCGAGGCGGACCCGCGGCGCTCGTCCGGGGCCGCGGCGCTCCGGGTCCCCGCCGTGGTCGGCACGCCGAGGGCCACGGCCTTGCCGCGCTGTCGTCGTCACCGCCGCCCTGGCCGAAGTGCACGGCCAGCACACCGGACACGACCGCTGTCACGACGACGGCACCGACCCCTGCGAGGACCGTGGTCCGGCGGCTGCGCGGTCGGCCCGGCCTCACCGGCGCGGAACCGACGGCCGTCCCGCCGTCGCCCTCCGGCCCGCCGTCACCCGTACCGCCCGCCGCGCCCTTCGTCCCCGCACCGGACGCGGCACCGCTCGCGACCGTGGCCTCGGTCCCGGTATCGGCACCGGCCTCTTCCGGGGCTCCCGCGACCGAACCGCCTCCCGCGAGCCCCGGGCCCTTCTTCCCCCGCAGCACATCCGCCAGGACCCACCGCCGGTGCAGCTCCACCAGTTCCTCCGGGGTGGCCCGGCAGACCCGGGCGAGCCGCTCGACCGGCGCGTAGTCCGCCGGTACCGCGTCCCCGTTGACGTACCGGTGCAGTGTGGACGTACTGACGTGCAGCCGTTTGGCGAGTGCCCCGTAGCTGAGACCGGACCGCTCCTTCAGCTCCCGGAGCAGTCCCGCGAACTCGTCCCCCGCCACCGTTCCTCCATCCCCCGTGTCCCGGACCGCGTTCCAGGGAGATGTCGTTCTCCCAGGTCAGAGCCTGTACCGGCGTTCCAGCGTCCCGTGTTCCCCGCCGGGTGTGGCGGCCGGGACGGATCACCGCACAAGCTTCTGCCATCCAAGCACGCCGCTCCCGACGACCGGTCGAGCGGCCGTTCCACCGGCCACACCACAGGGGGATCACCCATGTCCGCACGTACGACCCGCACCCGTCTGCTCGCCGCCTCCACCCTCGCGCTCACCGCGTTCGCCCTCACGGCGTGCGGCAACGGAGACGGCGTCCGGGACGAGGGCCCGTCCGCCGGGGCCCGCTCCTCGGCGCGGCCCAGCGGCCAGGAACAGTCGTCCGGCGGCGGCACGACGGCGAAGCCCGCGGGCACCGGCACCACCACGGGCTCGACGAACGGCTCGAAGGGCGGCGCCACCACCACGGGCTCGAAGGGCACCGGCACCACCGGGTCCACCGGGTCCACGGGCTCCGCGGGCAAGAACGGCAGCGGCACCCGGAATCCGGCCTGCGTCGGCGCCAACACCCGTACGACCGCGACCGTCGTCTCGCGCCCGCTCAACCACCTGCTGCTCACCGTCACGAACAAGGGCTCGAAGACCTGCGACCTGACGGGCTATCCGATGGTCCGCTTCAGCGAGGCCCAGTCCGTCCCGCCGGTCGCGGAGGAGACCCACCCGCAGGCGGTCGTCACGCTCGCTCCCGGCGAGTCCGGCTACGCCGGTGTGCTCCTGTCGGCGGCCGACGGCAGCGGCGTCCACGGCTACACGGCCAAGACCCTGGAGGTCTACTTCGGCGACAAGGGCGGGAGCGCCCGCCCCGCCCTCCCCGCGAAAGGCGTCTACATCGACGAGAAGCTCACGGTGACGTACTGGCAGCAGGACCTGGACACGGCGCTCTCGTACTGACCGCCGCGCACGGCCTCACCCGGCACGTCCGAAAACCGTGCCGGGCACGGCCGTTGGGGCTCGCGATCACCGTTTCGCCGAACGGTCCCATGGCATACGCTGCCGGACGGCGAAGCGATGATCCGCACGGTGAGCCGAGAGGTCGATGACACAGGAGCCGAAGTCACACGGACGGGACGCCGGTCCGGCCGGCGCTCCCCGCGACGGTTCCGCGCATCCGCGGCAGGCCGGTGACACGTGGAACTCGGGCCTCTCGGCCGGAGAGTTGGCCGCGATCGAGGACGCGGGGTTCGAGCCGGTCGGACAGGTGCTCGGCACCGCCGTCCACACCATCGGGTACAGCGGCGTCTGGGGCTGCCCGGGCGCCTGGACGGACGACGCGGGCGCTCCGTCCTCACCCTGGTCCTCGTCGTTCGCGCCGCTGGTGAGGACGCTGTACGCGGCGCGCAGGCTGGCCCTGTCCCGGGCGGCGGCCGAATGCGCCGCGCGGACCGGTGACGGAATCGTCGGGGTGCGGCTGAGGATCGCCGAATTCCCCGCAGGAGGGGTCGAGTTCACCGTGCTGGGCACCGCGGTCCGGGCCCGCTCACGGATCCGTCCGCGCCGCCCCTTCACCTCGCACCTGAGCGGCCGGGACTTCGCCAAGCTGATCCGCGCCGGCTGGGTTCCCGCGGGACTCGCCTTCGGCATCGCGCTCGCCACCCGGCACGACGACTGGCGCACCACCCGCAGGGTCTCCTGGACCGCGGGGAACCAGGAGGTCGACGGCTACACCCGGCTGGTCGGCCACGTCCGCCGGGAGGCCCGGAACCAACTGGCCCTGGACGCGGCAAAACAGGGCGGCGACGGGGTGGTCGTGGACGGGATGGAGCTGAAGGTGCGCGAGCGGGAGTGCACCACGTACGGCTACACGCGCGACCTCGACGCGGAGGCGGTGTTCGTCGGCACCTCGGTCGTCCGCTTCGACCGCTCGCGGCGACCCACCGGGCCGCGGCCCCTGACCATCATGAGACTGGAGCGCGAGCACTGACATGACCGAGCGAACAGGACGGCGACCGGCCGCCGGGGGCGTGCCCGAGGACGCGATGCGACGGCTCGCCCAGCTCACCCCCGGGGAGAAGGGCTCGCTCTTCACCTCGGACCTGACGGTCAACGAGTTCCTGCTGGTCCGCGAGGCCGGCTTCCGTCCGCTCGGGCTGGTGCTCGGCTGCTCGGTCTACCACGTGGGCCTCCAGCTCGGCCGCTGGTCGAGCAACCAGGAGCTGACGAAGCTGTCCCAGGCGATGTACAGCGCGCGTGAGCTGGCGATGAGCCGGATGGAGGCCGAGGCGAGCGCGCTCGGGGCGGACGGTGTCGTGGGCGTCCGGCTGGACATCGAGTTCAAGGAGTTCGGCTCGGACATCGCCGAGTTCATCGCGGTCGGCACGGCGGTGAAGGCCGACGGCGCGGACCCGGGGCCTGCCGGCACCTGGCTCAACAACAAGGGCAGACCGTTCACCTCGGACCTGTCGGGCCAGGACTTCTGGACCCTGATCCGGGCCGGCTACGCGCCGCTGGACCTGGTCATGGGGTCGTGCGTCTACCACGTGGCCCACCAGCGCTTCGGCCAGGCGCTCAACACCACCGGCCGCAACGTCGAGATCGAGCAGTTCACCCAGGCCCTCTACGACGCACGCGAACTGGCGATGAGCCGTATGCAGGCGGAGGGGCAGGCCCTGGAGGCCGAGGGGATCGTGGCGGTCCGGCTCACGCAGCACGCGCACACCTGGGGCTCGCACACCACGGAGTTCCTCGCCGTCGGCACGGCGGTGCGCCCGCTCCGCGACGACCACGTCATCGAACGCCCGACGATGGTGCTGGGCCTCGATGACTGACCCGGACGTCGAACTGCTCGCCGCCGCCCTGCGCCGGGACAGCGCGGACCTGAACCTGTACGCCCGGGTCCTGACGGAGAAGCTGGCCGACTCGCTGCCGCCCGGCGCCGTGCGGGTGGAGCGCGGACGAACCGTCGCGGACCGGCTGGCCGGACGCGCGGGCACGGTCACCGAGCTGGACGTCACGCTCGGGGACCAGCGGCTCGCCCTGCGGACCGACCGGGGCCGGGTGACCGGGGAGATCCGCCACGAGGTGCGGGGCATCGTGCTCTCGCGGCGCCCGGTGGCCCTGGACGAGTGGCTCCACGTCCTGGCCCGTTCTCTGGCCGACGCCGCGGCCTCGGACGCCCGCGCCCGCGCCGCCCTCGAACGCTTTCTGACCTGAGCGCTAGCGCAGGTTCCGCGCGACCTCGGTCGCCCAGTACGTGAGGATGTTCTGCGCACCGGCCCGCTTGATGCCGGCGAGGGACTCCAGGATCGCCTTGTCCCGGTCGATCCAGCCCCTCTCCGCGGCGGCCTCGATCATCGAGTACTCGCCGGAGATCTGGTAGGCGACGACCGGCACGTCCGACACGTCGGCGACCCGGGTGAGGATGTCGAGGTAGGGGCCGGCGGGCTTGACCATCACCATGTCGGCGCCCTCCTCCAGGTCGAGCGCCAACTCCCGCAGGGACTCCCGCGCGTTGGCCGGGTCCTGCTGGTACGTCTTGCGGTCGCCCTTGAGCGAGGAGCCGACGGCCTCCCGGAAGGGGCCGTAGAAGGCCGAGGAGTACTTGACGGTGTAGGCGAGGATGGCGACGTCCTCGCGGCCGATCTGGTCGAGGGCGTCGCGGACGACGCCGATCTGGCCGTCCATCATCCCGCTGGGTCCCACGATGTGGGCGCCCGCGTCGGCCTGCACCTGGGCCATCTCGGCGTACCGCTCCAGGGTGGCGTCGTTGTCGACCCGGCCCTGCTCGTCCAGCACACCGCAGTGTCCGTGGTCGGTCGTCTCGTCGAGGCACAGGTCGGACATCACGAGCAGTTCGTCGCCGACCTCGGCGCGCACGTCCCGCAGGGCGACCTGGAGGATGCCGTCCGGGTCCGTGCCGGGCGTCCCGACGGCGTCCTTCTTGGCGTCCTCGGGAACGCCGAACAGCATGATCCCGGAGACCCCGGCCTCGAGCGCCTCCACGGCGGCCTTCCGCAGGCTGTCCCGGGTGTGCTGCACGACTCCGGGCATCGCGGCGATCGGCACCGGCTCGCCGATACCCTCGCGCACGAAGGCGGGGAGGATGAGATCGGCGGGGTGCAGCCGGGTCTCGGCGACCATCCGGCGCATGGCGGGCGTGGTACGCAGCCGCCGGGGACGCGTACCGGGAAAGGATCCGTACTTCGTCATGACATCTACGCTACGCCCGCCACAAGGGCACCTATACCGACGCCTTGTCGGAGCCGGCAGGCCAAGATCCAGCCCCTCCGGCGTTGAGGAGCGGGGTCCGGGGCGCGGAGCCCGGGGACGGGAAGGGAAGGGGCGGAGGGGGCGAGAAACACCCACCCCCGCCCCCACCGGCGTCAGGTGGTCCGGCGCCTGCGGGAACCGGGCCGGCGCTCGCTGGGCCGCGTGACCGGGTCCCCGGCGTCGAGCGCGGCGGCCCGCCGCCGCAAACCGAAGTCGGCCAGGGCCTCGGCCAACTTGTGCACGGACGGCTCGGGAGCCATCACGTCGACCCGCAGCCCGTGCTCCTCGGCCGTCTTGGCCGTGGCGGGACCGATACAGGCGATCACCGTCACGTTGTGCGGCTTGCCCGCGATACCGACCAGGTTCCGCACGGTCGACGACGAGGTGAACAGCACCGCGTCGAAACCGCCGCCCTTGATCGCCTCACGGGTGTCCGACGGCGGCGGCGACGCGCGCACGGTGCGGTACGCCGTGACGTCGTCGACCTCCCAGCCCAGCTCGATGAGCCCGGCCACCAGCGTCTCGGTGGCGATGTCGGCACGCGGCAGGAACACCCGGTCGATCGGGTCGAAGACCGGGTCGTAGGGCGGCCAGTCCTCCAGGAGCCCCGCGGCGGACTGCTCACCGCTCGGCACCAGGTCCGGCTTCACGCCGAAGGCGATGAGCGCCGTCGCGGTCTGCTCGCCGACCGCGGCGACCTTGATGCCCGCGAAGGCACGGGCGTCGAGCCCGTACTCCTCGAACTTCTCGCGCACGGCCTTGACCGCGTTCACCGAGGTGAAGGCGATCCACTCGTAGCGGCCCGTGACCAGGCCCTTGACCGCGCGCTCCATCTGCTGGGGTGTGCGCGGGGGTTCGACGGCGATCGTCGGAACCTCGTGCGGCACGGCCCCGTACGACCGCAGCTGGTCGGAGAGCGACGCCGCCTGCTCCTTCGTCCGCGGCACGAGGACCTTCCAGCCGAACAGCGGCTTGGACTCGAACCACGACAACTGGTCGCGCTGGGCGGCGGAGGAACGCTCACCGACCACGGCTATCACCGGGCGGCCACCGTCCGGGGACGGCAGTACCTTCGCCTGCTTCAGCGTCTGCGCGATCGTGCCGAGGGTGGCCGACCAGGTGCGCTGACGGGTCGTCGTACCGGCGATCGTCACCGACATCGGGGTGTCGGGCTTGCGGCCGGAGGCCACCAGCTCGCCCGCCGCCGCGGCCACCGAGTCGAGCGTCGACGACACGACGACGGTGCCGTCGGAGGCGCCGACCTCGGTCCAGCAGCGGTCGGAGGCGGTCCGCGCGTCGACGAACCGGACGTCCGCGCCCTGCGCGTCCCGCAGCGGAACACCCGCGTACGCGGGCACTCCGACGGCGGCGGCGATGCCGGGCACGACCTCGAACGGAACACCCGCGGCGACGCAGGCGAGCATTTCCTCGGCGGCGTACGTATCAAGTCCCGGGTCCCCGGACACCGCACGCACGACCCGCTTGCCGCCCCGTGCGGCCGTCATGACAAGATTGGCGGCATCCCTCGACGCGGGGTCACCAACGGTTGCTGACGTGCCGTCAACAACCGTCAGCTGAGGCGTGCCTGGGTTCCGGTACGGATCCGGCGAAGTGTCCGAATCCGTGTTCAGAACAGCGACGCCTTGTCTGGCATGTACGCGCACCACGTCGAGCACGTCGTCCTCGGCGACGAGGACGTCCGCGTTCGCCAGCGCCTCGACGGCGCGCAGTGTCAACAGCCCTGGATCTCCGGGTCCGGCACCCAGGAAGGTGACGTGCCCGTGGACCGGACCGGCGGGAAGGTTGGTGGGGCTCACAGTGCTCGCTCCCCCATCAGACCGGCCGCGCCCTTGGCAAGCATCTCGGCGGCGAGTTCACGGCCGAGCGCCATTGCTTGGTCATGTGTCTCGGGCACGGGACCGGTGGTGGACAGCTGCACCAGCGTCGAGCCGTCGGTCGTGCCGACGACGCCGCGCAGGCGCATCTCCTTGACAGTCTGCCCGTCGGCCAAGAGGTCGGCGAACGCGCCAACGGGCGCGCTGCAGCCGGCCTCCAGGGCGGCAAGCAGAGATCGCTCGGCGGTCACGGCGGCCCGCGTGAGCGGGTCGTCGAGCTCTCCGAGCGCGGCGACGAGGGCAGCGTCCTGGGCGTTGTGCCCGGCCCTGCACTCGATCGCCAGTGCCCCCTGGCCGGGGGCGGGCAGAACGGTGTCGACCGACAGGAAGTCGGTGACCTCGTCGATGCGGCCGATCCGGTTCAGTCCGGCGGCGGCGAGCACGACGGCGTCGAGCTCCCCGCTGTGGACGAATCCGACGCGGGTGTCGATGTTCCCGCGGATCGCGACCGTCTCGATCGTCAGGCCGTGGCTGAACGCGTACGCGTTCAGCTGGGCCATACGGCGCGGCGAACCGGTACCCACGCGGGCGCCGTCCGGCAGCTCCGCGAAGGTCAGCCCGTCACGCGCGACCAGCACGTCCCGCACGTCCTCGCGCACCGGCACGGCGGCCAGCGCGAGGTCCTCGGGCTGCGCGGTCGGCAGATCCTTGAGGGAGTGCACGGCGAAGTCGACCTCCCCGCGCACCAGCGCCTCGCGCAGGGCCGTCACGAAGACGCCCGTACCGCCGATCTGGGCCAGGTGTTCGCGGGAAACGTCGCCGTACGTCGTGATCTCCACGAGCTCGACGGGCCGTCCCGTCACCTGGCTCACGGCATCCGCCACCTGCCCGGACTGGGCCATGGCGAGTTTGCTGCGCCTGGTCCCGAGCCTCAAAGCCTGCTCACTCATGCTCGCCCTCGGTTCTTGGCGTTCTCGGTGTTGTTCTCGGCCCGCGAGACGGCGGCGACCGTCTCCGGGTCCAGGTCGAACAGGGTCCGCAGCGCGTCCGCGTACCCGGCACCGCCGGGTTCGGCGGCCAGTTGCTTGACCCGTACGGTCGGAGCGTGCAGCAGCTTGTCGACGACGCGGCGCACGGTCTGACCGATCTCGCCGCGCTGCTTGTCGTCGAGGTCCGGCAGCCGTCCGTCCAGCCGCGCGATCTCGTTCGCGACGACGTCGGCTGCCATGGCGCGCAGCGCCACGACGGTGGGGGTGATGTGCGCGGCCCGCTGCGCCGCGCCGAACGCGGCGACCTCGTCGGAGACGATCCGGCGGACCTGGTCCACGTCGGCGGCCATCGGCGCGTCGGCGGAGGCCTCGGCCAGCGACTCGATGTCGACGAGGCGCACACCGAGCAGTCGCTGCACGGCGGCGTCGATGTCCCGGGGCATCGCGAGGTCGAGCAGCGCGAGCACCGGCGCGGGGCGCGGCACCCGGGCGACAGGCTCCGGCCTGCGGCGCTCGGGGATACGGCCCGCCGTCGCGGCCATGGCGGCCAGCTCGGTGATCAGCTCGGCGTCGGCGTCGGGCGTACCGCGGTTGTCGCGGCGCTCCTCGCTCCCGGTGCCCTTGTCCACCCAGACCGCGTGCTGCTCCAGGGTGGCCGCGTCCATACCGGCGACGGCGGCCTCGCCCATGACGGAGAAGCCGGTCGCGCCCTGCACGGCGGACAGGTCCAGGGGACAGCCGTCGTCGGTGCCGGTGCCGGCGGGTGCGAGCCGTCCGTCCGGCCCCGCGGGCGTCTCGTCGCGGACGGCGACAGGGCTGCCGGTCCGTCCCTCGACGGCGGCCGCGACGGAGTCGGCGCTCAGCACCAGCCCGGTCGCGCCCGTGCAGGAGACAGCGATGTCGGCACGTGTCAGCTCGGCCGGCACCGCGTCCATCGGTACCGCGCGGGCCAGCACGTCCGTGTCGTCGCCGCCGGAGAGGATCTCGGCGAGGCGCTCGGCGCGGTCGTGGGTGCGGTTGGCGATCACGATCTCGCCGACTCCGGCGCGCGCGAGCGTCGCCGCGGCCAGCGAGGACATCGAGCCCGCGCCGATCACGAGGGCCTTCTTGCCCTTGGCCCAGGACTCGACGGCCCGGCCGGCGGACAGCTGCTCCAGGCCGAAGGTGACCAGGGACTGTCCCGCCCGGTCGATGCCGGTCTCGGAGTGGGCGCGCTTGCCGACCCGCAGGGCCTGCTGGAACAGGTCGTTCAGGAGACGGCCCGCCGTGTGCAGTTCCTGCGCGGTGGCGAGCGCGTCCTTGATCTGGCCGAGGATCTGGCCCTCGCCGACGACCATCGAGTCGAGGCCACAGGCCACCGAGAAGAGGTGGTGGACGGCCCGGTCCTCGTAGTGCACGTACAGGTAGGGGGTGAGCTCCTCCAGCCCGACGCCGCTGTGCTGGGCGAGCAGGGTGGACAGCTCGGCGACGCCCGCGTGGAACTTGTCCACGTCGGCGTACAGCTCGATGCGGTTGCAGGTGGCGAGGACGGCGCCCTCGGTGGCCGGCTCGGCGGCGAGGGTGTCCTGGAGCAGCTTGACCTGGGCGTCCGCGGACAGCGCGGCCCGCTCCAGAACGCTGACCGGGGCGCTGCGGTGGCTCAGCCCGACGACGAGGAGACTCATGCCGGCATCACCGCGGGAACGTCCCCGTCGGGTCCCTCGCCGTCGTTCTCGCGCGCGGCCCGGGCGGCGGCACCGGCCTGCGCCTCGGCCTCCTCGCCGGCCTTGCGCTGCTCGTGGAACGCGAGGATCTGCAGCTCGATGGAGAGGTCGACCTTGCGCACGTCGACACCGTCCGGAACGGTCAGGACGGTCGGCGCGAAGTTCAGGATGGAGGTGACTCCGGCGGCCACCAGGCGGTCGCAGACCTGCTGGGCGGCTCCGGCCGGGGTGGCGATGACACCGATCGAGACACCGTTCTCGTCGATGATCTTTTCCAGCTCGTCCGTGTGCTGGACCGGGATTCCGGCGACGGGCTTGCCGGCCATCGCGGGGTCCGCGTCTATGAGCGCCGCGACACGGAATCCGCGGGAGGCGAACCCTCCGTAATTGGCCAGTGCCGCACCGAGGTTACCGATACCGACGATCACAACCGGCCAGTCCTGGGTCAGGCCCAGTTCACGGGAGATCTGGTACACGAGATACTCGACGTCGTAGCCCACACCGCGCGTCCCGTAGGAGCCGAGGTAGGAGAAGTCCTTGCGCAGCTTCGCGGAGTTGACCCCCGCCGCGGCCGCGAGCTCCTCCGAGGAGACCGTGGGTACCGAGCGTTCCGACAGTGCGGTGAGGGCTCGGAGGTACAGCGGAAGCCGGGCGACGGTGGCCTCGGGAATCCCTCGGCTGCGGGTCGCCGGTCGGTGAGTTCGGCCAGTTGCCACGGTGCTCCTGCGGGTAGAGCGGGGCTGCAGGCGGTCACACGTTCCTGGACCGCCCCGTCGAATGCAGGCTATGTCTTTGTGAACGCGTGCACAAAGATGGTGTCCGATTTGCCCGGCCAACGTGACCGGGGTCACGCATGTCCGCCGCGCGCCTATGGAACCGACGCGAGGACAGCTTCGTTCCGCACCTGAAGGGGGCAAAACCGCACACACTCCTCAACGAATCCCGCCCCCGAGACCAATCCGCCGTCGATCCTAGGCGACTTTCCCGGCCACTTGGACTACTCGGTCAGTCACAAGTCGGACCACATCACGGGCGCGGTGGGTGTATCCCTCACAGAGTTCACTGTGCGAGGGCTTTGCGCAGGCGCTCCTCGTTCACGCGCCAGAACGTGTGCTGGGCGCCGTCCACCAGCACGACCGGGATCTGCTCCCAGTACTGACGGTGCAGTTCCTCGTCCTCGGTGATGTCCTTCTTCTCCCACGGGACCCCGAGGTCGGCACAGACCTTCTCGATCACGTCCTGTGCGTCATCACACAGATGACACCCGGGCTTCCTGATCAGCGTGACCAGGCGGTCCTCGGGCGCCTTCCTCTCCGTACGGCGGTCGCTGCGCCGGAACATGGGGCTCATACGCGCCATTCTCCCGCCCCCGGCGCACCCGCGGGCCCCCTCCGCGCTTTATGTGACAACCGGAGCCCACCGGGGGCGACGCGCCGCCGCGCCGACGGATCGGACCGCTTCTTTAACGGCTCGGTCGCGGAGAGTTCACAGCGTCGAATCCTCTCGACTCCGGAACCACCGAACAGACTGGCTATGCTCACGACATGGCCGCTCTCGGATGGCTCACTCCCCGTAGGCGCTCCGCCACCGCGCGGAGCGTGTTGGCAGGCGAGGCTTCTGCGGAGGCAGCCCGCAAGTCCTCGCAGGAACTCGAAGAACTGGCGCCACCGGATGCCGTGGAGGAACCGGAGTTCCCGGTCCTCGGCGACGACAGGGCCGCCGCGTTCTTCGACCTCGACAACACCGTGATGCAGGGCGCCGCCCTCTTCCACTTCGGGCGGGGCCTGCACAAGCGGAAGTTCTTCGAGACCCGCGACCTCGCCCGGTTCGCCTGGCAGCAGGCGTGGTTCCGGCTGGCCGGCATCGAGGACCCCGAGCACATGCAGGAGGCGCGCGACTCCGCGCTGTCGATCGTCAAGGGCCACCGGGTCGCCGAGCTGATGTCCATCGGCGAGGAGATCTACGACGAGTACATGGCCGAGCGGATCTGGCCCGGCACCCGCGCCCTCGCCCAGGCCCACCTGGACGCGGGCCAGAAGGTCTGGCTCGTCACGGCGGCACCGGTGGAGATCGCCACGGTGATCGCACGGCGTCTCGGCCTGACGGGCGCGCTCGGCACGGTCGCCGAGTCGGTGGGCGGCATCTACACCGGCAAGCTCGTGGGCGAACCGCTGCACGGACCGGCGAAGGCGGAGGCCGTCCGGGCGCTCGCCACCGCCGAGGGCCTGGACCTCTCACGCTGCGCGGCCTACAGCGACTCGCACAACGACATCCCGATGCTCTCGCTCGTCGGCCACCCGTACGCGATCAATCCCGACGCGAAACTGCGCAGGCACGCGCGGGACTTCGACTGGCGTCTGCGTGACTACCGCACGGCGCGCAAGGCCGCGAAGGTCGGCATCCCGGCCGCGGCCGGCGTCGGCGCGGTCGCGGGCGGCACAGCGGCGGCCATCGCCCTGCACCGCCGCCGCCGCTGACCACTCGGCGTTTCCGGCCCCTCCGGTGTTCGAGGAGCGGGGTCCGGGGCGGAGCCCCCGGCAGCGGGCGGGCCGGGGCGGAGGGGGCGAAAACCTGTCCGGACCTGGGCGGGGCCCGCTGCCGCGACGGCCGGTCATCAGTCCTACCCACGCCGTGGGCACCTCAGTCACGCCCATCACAGGCGGGCACAACACGCCCTGCACTCAGACGGAACGCGAACTGATTCGATCAACAACTGATCACCGAGCGGCACTTGAACGGGCACCGATACGCCTCAGAAGCGACGTAATCGATGATTTGAGCAACTCGGTGTAGCGCTGCCTGTACGAAGCGTTATTCTCCTCAGACGCAAACCGGTACCCCTCCGTCGCTACGACGGGTGAAAGGTCCCGCACTGCACGTGATGGAAGCTCTGCCTCTGGGAGTCCCGTGTACTCACACGTCGGGGTTGACGCCTCTGGCCTGGCTACGCTGCGCGCAACGGTCCTCGACCGTCTGCGCGGCTTCGTCCCCACCGCGTATGCCGTCCCCGCCTTCGCCGTCGCCACGCCTGTCGGTCCTTGCTATGCCTTGGCCGACGGCAACGCCACGGTCGGCAGACGGGGCCGCTCAGGCTCGGCCACCACCGCACGCCGTCCGGCCGCGGACAGTGACAGCGCCCGGATGATGGATCTCGTGGAGCGCGCTCAGGCCGGCGAGGCCGACGCCTTCGGGCGGCTCTACGACCAGTACAGCGACACCGTGTACCGCTACATCTACTACCGGGTGGGAGGTAAGGCGACTGCCGAGGACCTCACGAGTGAGACCTTTCTGCGGGCACTGCGCCGGATCGGCACCTTCACCTGGCAGGGCCGGGACTTCGGCGCCTGGCTGGTGACCATCGCCCGCAACCTGGTCGCCGACCACTTCAAGTCCAGCCGTTTCCGGCTGGAGATCACCACCGGCGAGATGCTCGACGCCAACGAGGTCGAGCGCTCCCCCGAGGACTCCGTCCTGGAGTCCCTGTCGAACGCGGCGCTGCTGGACGCCGTGAAACGGCTCAATCCGCAGCAGCAGGAGTGTGTGACGCTCCGCTTCCTCCAGGGGCTCTCGGTCGCCGAGACCGCCCGTGTGATGGGGAAGAACGAGGGTGCCATCAAGACCCTCCAGTACCGGGCCGTCCGTACGCTGGCCCGACTCCTGCCGGACGACGTCCGCTGAGCCTGCTTCGAGCCACAGTGATCCAACACATTCAGCGACGGCCAACTCACCGTCCGTAAGAGTCCGTTGACTTCGCGGTCCGATCATCCGTCGTCCGTAACCCAAGTGCCGCGACGCTCGTTGTGCGGGATACAGGCTCCCTGTGGTCACGCCTTGGCCATCGCCGATCACCCGATCGTGTGGATATGGCCAAGGGGTGCAACCCTCAGGACCCCCTGGGGAGTCGACCGTCTTGACGAGAGGAGGTGCCGCCAGTGATCGCGAACGTATCGGCACACCGGCGGGCGGACGCCTTCGCCCAGGCCCTGGAGGAGTCCGACCAGGGCACGGCGGCCGAGCAGCCCGATGGGCCTGCACCGTCCCGGGCTGCTGCGGAACGAACCGGGCAAGAGCTGTTGACGGCTCTTGCCACGGGTCTCGGCGAGCTGCCCCGACCGGAGCTGGATCCCGAGGTCAAGGTCGTGCAGCGAGCCCAGCTCGTCGCCGCGATGGAGGCCATGCTGCTGGAAGGCACCGCCGCCGGAGGCGAGGGTTTGGACCGTGCCGTGCCCGAGCAGCGGTCCCATCGGGCCAAGGGCGCGCACCGGGCGACCGGACTGGCGAAGCTGCGCCCCAGGTCGCGGCTGACCAAGGGGCTCGCCGCGGGCGGGCTCAGCATCGGCGTGGCCGCGGGAGCCCTCGGCGGTGTGGCCGCCGCGAGCTCCGACGCCCTGCCCGGGGACTCGCTCTACGGGCTCAAGCGAGGCGTGGAGGACATCAAGCTGGGCCTGGCCCACGGCGACAGCGACCGGGGCGAGCTCTATCTCGACCAGGCCTCGAACCGCCTGAGCGAGGCACGCCGGCTGATGGAGCGTGGCCGCTCCGGACAGCTCGACCACGAGTCCCTGGGCGAGGTCCGCCGCGCCCTGTCCGGCATGCAGCACGACGCCGCCGAAGGCCACCGCCTGCTGCACGAGGCGTACGAACGGGACGGCTCACTCGGCCCCATCCAGGCCCTGTCCGCCTTCTCCCAGTCGCACCGTGAGGCCTGGGGCGCGCTGCGCGACCGGCTGCCCGTGCAGCTCGGCGACGTCAGCGACCAGGTGTCGTCCGTCTTCGACGCCATAGACGAAGAGGTCGGCCCGCTCCGCTCGCTGCTGCCCACGACTCCCGCCCCCGAGGGCACCGGGCGTCACCGCGGCAGGAGCGAGGAGTCCACCGACTCCCCCGGCACGAACGCACCGGAGCCCAGCGCCACCAGCGGTTCCGCGAAGGGCAGCCACAGCGGCGGCGGCAGCAGCAGCGGCAAGCCGAAGCCCTCCAGCTCGGGCAGCGAGAGCGACGACGGCCTCCTCGGTGGCAACACCGGCGGTCTGCTCGACCCGCCCGAGGACGACACCAGTTCCTCGCCGTCCGGCAACAGCGGCAGCAATGCGCCGAGCAAGCCCGACGTCACGCTGCCTCCCCTGCTCCCCGGTCTGCTGCCGGGCCTCGGCATCGACACCGAGGACAGCAGCTGACCCGCTCACTCCGCGTACGGCGATGGGGCGCCCTTCTCAGGAAGGGCGCCCCATCGCCGTACCGCCGAGAGCCCGTGGGCATATCAGGGCATCATCAGCAGAACCGTAACTGCATGATCAGAAGAACACGGACCTGCGCTGTACCAGCAGCTTGTACAGGGTGTGCTGGATCTGCTCCCTGACCTGGTCGGTCAGGTTGAACATCAGCATCGGGTCCTCGGCCGCCTCCGGCGGATAGCCGTCCGTCGGGATCGGCTCGCCGAACTGGATCGTCCACTTCGTCGGCAGCGGGACCGCGCCGAGCGGACCGAGCCACGGGAACGTCGGTGTGACCGGGAAGTACGGGAAACCCAGCAGCCGCGCGAGCGTCTTCGCGTTGCCGATCATCGGGTAGATCTCCTCCGCGCCGACGATCGAGCACGGGATGATCGGGGCGCCCTGACGCAGCGCGGTCGAGACGAAGCCGCCCCGGCCGAACCGCTGGAGCTTGTAGCGCTCGCTGAACGGCTTGCCGATGCCCTTGAAGCCCTCCGGCATCACCCCGACCAGCTCCCCGCGCTCCAGGAGCCGTTCGGCGTCCTCGGCGCAGGCGAGCGTGTGACCGGCCTTGCGGGCCAGCTCGTTGACGACCGGGAGCATGAAGACGAGGTCGGCGGCGAGGAGCCGGAGATGCCGGTCGGCGGGGTGGTTGTCGTGGACGGCGACCTGCATCATCAGGCCGTCCAGCGGCAGGGTGCCCGAGTGGTTGGCGACGATCAGGGCGCCGCCCTCGGACGGGATGTTCTCGATGCCCTTCACGTCGACACGGAAGTACTTCTCGTACAACGGCCGGATCAGCGACATCAGGACCTGGTCGGTCAGCTCCTCGTCGAACCCGAAGTCGTCGATCTCGTAGTCGCCCGTCAGCCGGCGTCGCAGGAAGGCGAGGCCTCCCGCGATGCGCTGCTCCAGGCCGGCACCGCCCTGCTGGGGCTGCTGGGGCGGCTGTTCGTCGTGCGTCACGGGAACATCATCCTGCGGGACGGTCCGTCCCGGCAGGGGCTGGACCTCCCGGACCGCCGTCTGCTCGCCCTTGCGCCGGGTCCCATGGGCCCGGCGTCGCGGCGGGCGTTGCGCGGCAGCCCCGCGCGACCGGTCGTCGTCGAACGGAATGACCTTGGCGTCCGCCATCGTTGATGCGCTCCTCAGTTGGCGCTCTGCGTCGGGTGGCCGCCGCTCAGGAGAGGCAGTGCGGCGATCCGGTCCACGGCCCCCGCGAGGGCCTCCGGGGGCAGGAGTCCGGGTCCCCGGCTGTGGGCGAAGTCCGCGAAGGTCTCCGCCGTCGTGTACTTCGGGTGATAGCCCAGGGTTTCGCGCATCTGGTGCGTCGCGACCACCCTGCCGTGCGTCAGCAGCCGCAGCTGCTCCGGCGAGAAGTCCGTCACGCCCAGGGTACGCACGGCCGTGCCGGCCCAGCTGAGCGCGGGCAGCAGCAGCGGGACCGTGGGGCGGCCGAGACGCCGGGCGCACTGCGAGAGCAGCAGGACACCGTCGCCGGCGATGTTGAACGTACCGCTGTTGAGCGTGCCCCGCCGCGGCTCGTCCGAGGCGAGCAGCAGCAGCTCGATGACGTCGCTCTCGTGCACGAACTGGAGCCGCGGGTCGTAGCCGAACACGGTGGGCAGCACGGGCAGCGAGAAGTACGAGGCGAGCGGCGAGTCCGCGCTCGGGCCGAGGATGTTGGCGAAGCGCAGCACGCACACGGCGACGTCGGGCCTGCGGCGGGCGAAGCCGCGCACATACCCCTCGACCTCGACCGTGTCCTTCGCGAAGCCGCCGCTGGGCAGGGACTTGGGCGAGGTGGTCTCGGTGAAGACGGCGGGGTCGCGGGGCGCCGAACCGTAGACGTTCGTACTGGACTTCACCACGAGCCGCTTGACCGTCGGCGACTTCTGGCAGGCGCCGAGGAGCTGCATGGTGCCGATGACGTTGGTCTCCTTGACCGAGGTCCGGCTGCCGGAGCCCAGCGGCGTGCCCGTCACGTCCATGTGCACGACCGTGTCGACCGAGTGCTCGGCGAGCACCCGCGCGATCGCGGGCTGTCTGATGTCCGCCTGCACGAAGTCGGCGCCGCCGATGTGGTGCTCGGGCGGCACGGCGTCGACGGCGATCACCCGGTCGACCCTCGGGTCACGCTGGATCCGTCGTACGAACCGGCCCCCCAGCTGTCGGGCCACTCCGGTCACGAGCACGACCTTCCCCAAGATCAGCGCCTTCCTTCCAGATCTGGACGTAGCTTCGCTCGTACCTGCCGCGTTCCCCGTGTGCCGCCAACCTAGCGGGTCGATGTTGCGCTGTGATGACCGCCCGATGCATGAAGTCACGACAGCCGCAGACGTACGACCAGACCAAGCCATTCGGCCCACAGGCGTACGCGGGAAGCGCGGGAGTCCGTTCGACGCCCGAGTCGCCTTTCGGGATGTTCCCGTCGGGCCGCGTTGGCGGATGCCGACGCGAACTCCCGGGTGGCGCAGCCGAATCCCGGGTGCCGCCCGGTGCGGGTGACCCTCCTGGAGCCGGACATGCCTGTGGCCCCCCACCAGCTGGTGGGGGGCCACAGTACGCGCGCGTTTCCGCGGCGTCGCCTACTTCTTGTTGCGACGCTGAACGCGAGTGCGCTTGAGCAGCTTGCGGTGCTTCTTCTTCGCCATCCGCTTGCGCCGCTTCTTGATAACAGAGCCCACGACTACCCTCGCTCACTTCTCTTTACTCGGTGCTGGGCTGCATGGGCCCACACGACCTATGAGGGGCCAGCCTACCCGTCCGAACGCTGAGGTCGTAATCGAGGTGTTCCGGGAGATCACGGAGGGTCTCCCGGAACATTCTCAGGCGGTCTCCACCCCCACATAGCTCTCGCGGAGGTATTCGTGAACCGCTTGCTCCGGAACCCGGAAGGACCTCCCCACCCGGATCGCCGGCAGATGACCGCTGTGCACCAAGCGGTACACGGTCATCTTCGACACTCGCATCACCGAGGCGACTTCCGCCACGGTAAGGAACTGAACCTCGTTCAGAGGCCTCTCGCCTGCAGCCATGACACACCCGAACCTTCCGCACTCGACGGTCACCGGCTTCCCCTTCCGGTGACTCTTCGTCGTTGCGTGCTCACTCCCCAATGTAGGGGCGTGTGATGCGAGTGGGGAAGAGGAGATGCGATCGGCCGCCTACTGTGACAGACACGCTCGATTGAGTACATAGCGAGTAAGCGGTCGGTAGTAATCAGACCGCACAGCGTCATCAAGCGGAACGACGACGGCCACCCGCCCCTCCGCCTCTCCCACGAAGAGCGCAGGATCGTCCGTATCAGCGAGCCCGATGGCCTCGAACCCCAGCTGACCTGCTCCGCAGACCCATCCGTGGTCCCCGATGACAAGCTCCGGGAGGGGTCCTCCGGACGCCGCCGCGGCCGCCAGAACCGTCCGAACCGGGAGCGGGGAATGGCTGTGCGCGCCGGTCGTGCGACCGGCGGCCGTCACCCCGGGTTCGCGTACTAGTGCGACGCCTTGTACGTAGTCGAGGTTGTAGGTGCGTAGACCGAACCGGGTCGTTATGTCGACAGAGCTACCCTGCGCCGGGGTGAGGACGGTACATCCAGCTGACGACAAGGCGTCCGCGATCGCGGCGTAGAAGGCGATCAGTCGGTGCGGATGGCCCGTACCCAGAAGCACAGGGTGACGATGGCGGGCCGCCCGGGCGAGCCGCTCCGCGAAAGCATCGAGAGCTGCCAGAGTCCGCTCCGGGTCGATCACATCATGCCCCGAAACGTGCGTGGGGTCGGCCGAAACCCCACACTTGTCCGCCATCAGTTCGATCAGCTCACGCTGTCCCCAGGTCCACTCGGGATCGAGCCCGAGCAGCACACGGGGGTCACGGGCCGCGAAGAGCCGATAGCTGCGCAGGCTCTCCTCACGCGAGGTGGCCACGGGCCCGGCCAGCCGGGCGGCCAGCAGATGTGCACGCAAAGCTCCGGTGCTCAACACGCCAGCGATGCTGACGCATCGCCGAAGATCGAACGCCCAAAACACGGGAAATGCCCCACAGTTGGCCTAATGACCCTTCGCGGCGCCCCCAAGTCCCTTCCGGAGCGGGGTCTACGGCAGCAGGCCCCGCAACGGGAACGACGCCCGCCGCGTCGCCACGATCGCCTGGTCGAGGCGGTCCGCCGGGTCGTACCCCGACTCCCAGTCCTTCCAGGACACCGGCCACCGCCCGTCCGTCATCCGCATCGGCGCCAACTGCCGGGTCCGGGCGAAGACTTCCTGACGCCAGCCCTCCGGGATCACCGTCTCCGGCTCGACCGGCCGCCCCGCGGCGATCGCCACGAGATGCGTCCACGACCTCGGTACGACGTCCACCACCGCGTATCCCCCGCCGCCCAGCGCCACCCAGCGCCCGTCCGCGTACCGGTGCGCCAGGTCGTGACAGGCGACCTGCACCGCCCGCTGCGCGTCGAGCGAGACGGCGAGGTGCGCGAGGGGATCCTCGAAGTGGGTGTCCGCGCCGTGCTGCGTCACGAGGACCTGCGGCCGGAAGTCCGCGAGCAGCTCGGGGACCACGGCGTGGAAGGCCCGCAGCCAGCCCGCGTCCCCGGTCCCCGCCGGCAGCGCGACGTTCACGGCCGAACCCTCGGCGTCGTCCGCGCCGGTCTCCTCCGGCCACCCCGTCTGCGGGAACAGCGTCCGCGGATGCTCGTGCAGCGAGATCGTCAGAACACGCGGGTCCTCCCAGAACGCCGCCTGGACACCGTCACCGTGGTGCACGTCGACGTCCACGTACGCGACCCGCTCGGCGCCCAGCTCCAGCAGCCGGGCGACGGCGAGCGCCGCGTCGTTGTAGATGCAGAAACCGGACGCGGCACCGGGCATCGCGTGGTGCAGCCCGCCGGCGAAGTTCACCGCGTGCAGCGCCTCACCGCGCCACACCGCCTCGGCGGCCCCCACGGACTGCCCCGCGATCAGCGCGGACACCTCGTGCATCCCGGCGAACGCGGGATCGTCCGTCGTCCCCAGCCCGTACGCGGAGTCGGCCGCCTCCGGATCGGCGGACGCGGCCCTGACCGCGTCCACGTAGTCCGCCCGGTGCACCAGCCGCAGCGTCGACTGCCCCGCGGGCTTCGCCGCGACGACGGCGACCTCCCGGTCGATCCCGAAGGCGTCGACGAGACTCCGGGTCAGCGCGAGCCGGACCGGATCCATCGGATGGTCCGGCCCGAAGTCATACCCCGTTACTGCCTCGTCCCACATCAGCTGTGCGCGGCCGCTCATGCACGTCACCGTATCGGTCCGGTTCAACGGCGAACGACCGGGCGTACCCCAAGGTCGCGAGCACCAGGACCATCGGTACGAGCATGGCGCCGCGGTAGTTCCAGGCGTCACCCAGCGCCCCCACCAACGGCGACCCGATCAGGAACCCGACGTAGTTGAAGATGTTCAGCCGGGCGATCGCCGCGTCCGAGGCTCCCGGGAACAACCGCCCGGCGGCCGCGAAGGTTTGCGGCACGATCACACACAGCCCGAGACCCAGCAGCGTGAAGCCGAGCATGCCCACCGAGGGCCCCGGCGCCACCGCCACCACCCCGAACCCGAGCGCGGCGACCACGGCACCCAGCCGCACCACCGCCACGGCTCCGAACCGCCGCACCCCGAAGTCCCCCACAGCCCGCCCGACCAGCGTCATCACCATGTAGACGTTGTACGGAACGGTCGACAGCTGCTCGGAGCTGCCCAGCACGTCCTGGAGGTACTTCGCGCTCCAGTTGGAGACCGTCGAGTCCCCGATGTACGCGAACGTCATCACCAGGCAGAGCGGCAGAAGCAGCCGGAAGACCAGCGGTCCCGCGCCGGCACCGCCCTCGGCCGCCTGCTCCTTCCCCTCGACGGCGCCCACGCTCCCGTCGACGTACCACCGGCTCCCCACCAGGGCGAGCGGCAACAGCACCAGCACCACTGGCAGATACGACGCGAACAGCGACTGGTGCCAGTGCGCCCCGGCCCACGCCAGCGAGGCACCCACGATCCCGCCCAGGCTGTACGTGGCGTGGAAGCCGAGCATGATGCTGCGTCCGTACGAACGCTGAAGACTCACCCCGAGCATGTTCATCGAGGCGTCGAGCGCGCCGACGGCGAGCCCGAAGACACCGAGGGAGACCGCCACTTCGAAGAGCCGGTCACCGGCACCGACGCCCAGCAGGGCCAGCAGCACGACCGGCTGCGACCACCGCAGGACGCGGCTGGGGGGTATGCGCTTCACCAACTGCTCGGTGGTGACGCTCCCGACCCCGGCCAGGACGGGAACGGCGGCCAGGAAGACCGGCAACAGCCCGTCGGAGATCCCGTAGCGGTCCTGGATGGCCGGGATGCGCGTCACGAGCAGCGCGAAGGCGGCGCCCTGAGTGAAGAAGCTGAACGCCAAAGAGGCCCTACCGCGCCGCAGCACATCTGTCATGGCGGCGAGCGTAGGGCCCCGGCTTACCGGTGGGTAGATCAAGCCGAAGATGAATTCTGCTCAGCTCTTCGGCGGAAGGTCCTTCAGCGGTCCGACTCGGCCCCGGCGGCGAGCTCCCGCTCCAGCATCTTCTCCATCGGGACGACGGCGAAGCGGCCGCTGACCAGGAAGGCGAGGGTCATCGAGACGGCCATGACGACCGTGCCGAGCCAGACCATCGTGTCGACCGGCAGCGTGTACGCCCCGACCACCCGTGCGACGCACTCGCCGAGCAGCACCACACCCCACACGAGCGAGAACGTCCGCTCGGCCTTGCGGAACCGCTCCGAGCCCGCCACCAGCCGGTCCCAGGCCGCGGCCCGTCCGGCATCCCCCTTCACCAGGAAGGGCTTCATCCCCTGCGTCATCATCGGCCGCCCCCACTTCACGGACAGCAGGACACCGATGCCGACCGCACTGCTGACACCGCTGTCCTTCGCCAGCATGAGCCGCGGGTCACCGGCGACGAGGCTGAGCGAGAGCCCGACCACGTTGACGAACAGGATCAGCCCGGCGAGCCCGTTGACCCTGCGCTCCTTCACCACACCCCACACGGTCCGCACGGCCGGCACCACGCTGCTCCAGCCGAGCGCGGCGACGGTGCTCATCCCGAACCCGTTCTTGAGCAGGTAGTACGACCCGACGGGCACCACGACGTCCACGATCAGCGGCAGGAAACTGGGCCGCGGACCGGCGGTCTCCGGGGCGATGTCCTTGGCCGGCACCACGACCGCCGAGGCGGCGTAGTCGGTCGATCCGGTGCTGATCTCGCTGGCGGTGATGCTCATGATCGGGTCCCTCCGTCGTCACTGTGTACGTCCCGTTCCGATGTACTCAGCTTCGCGGTCGGACCCTGCCCCCCGACAGAAACGATCGTCCGGAGCTCCGCATGACAAATGTCAGCGCCGCTCCCTGGACGCCGTCATACGGGCCGTCATACCAGCAGGTCAGCCAAGTCCCGCATGTCACCGAAGAGTTCGGTGGCTCCGGCCAGCCGGTCGGCGGGTGTCATGGCGGTGAACCCGTACACGTCCATCCCCGCCGCGTTGGCCGCCCGCACTCCGAGCGCACTGTCCTCGACGACCACGCACTTCTCCGGAGGTACGCCCATGCGCTCGGCCGCGTGGAGGAACAGGTCCGGCGCCGGCTTGCCCCGGCCGACGTCCTGGGAACTGAAGACCCTCCCCTCGTCGAACCACCGGTCGAGTCCGGTCGTCCGGTGCCCGACCCGGATCCGTTCGTGACTCCCGGAGGAGGCCACGCAGTACGGCACCCCGTCGGCCACCAGCTTCTCCACGACCTGCGGGGCACGGGGAACGGGCTTCAGCTCCCGCTCGAAGGCCGCGAAGACCCGCGCGTGGAACACGTCGTCGAAGTCGTCCGGCAGACGCTGTCCGGTCCGCTCCAGGACGATGTCGTGGACGCGGTGCATGGCGGCACCCATGTAGTCCCGCAGGGACTCCTCGTACGAGGTGGGGTGCCCCAGCTCGGTGAGGTAGGCGGCCAGCAGGGTGTTGGAGATCGGCTCACTGTCCACAAGGACGCCGTCGTTGTCGAAAATCACCAGGTCGTAGCGCATGGAAAAGACCCTAAACGCAGAAAACCCCCTTGCCGAATGGCAAGGGGGTTTTCTCTAAAATTAGTTCGGCGGCGTCCTACTCTCCCACAGGGTCCCCCCTGCAGTACCATCGGCGCTGTGAGGCTTAGCTTCCGGGTTCGGAATGTAACCGGGC
>NZ_JBEXGN010000029.1:0-82351 GCF_040607345.1 Streptomyces sp. NPDC005302 | reverse complement strand
CGTTACGACAAGACCGCCACCATCTACCTCGCCGGACTCCACCTCGCCGCCATCTTCATCTGGTCCGCAAGGTGATCCAAAGGAAACGACCTAGCCGGCACCCGGCCGGCTTCACGTCGGCGCGAGGGTTCCGGCGGAGCGGCCAACACGGAGGCCGCCTTCTCCTGAACCCGGCGCGCCGGACCGGCCGTCCACGGACGGGGCCCGGCCAGGGCGTGCGCCCTCCGACCTGCCACCCGCCGGGCACGCGTCCGCCAACTGCCCGTCTCCCAAAGGCACTTCCCCGGCTCTCGGCGCCGCTGTGGCCATCGCGTCCGTCAGTTCCAGCAGCCAGGGCCGCACGACGCCGAGGACGATCTCCAGGCCCGCGCCGTCCGGTCCGAGCATCGCGTCGGCCGGAACGAGCACCGGATCGGCGCACACGGTCGAGGTCCCGCTGCCGCCGGGGCCCCCGCCGCAGGGGCTCGCCGGGACGAACAGGTCGGGGGCGTGCGCCGGAACGACCCACAGGGTCCCGCCGTCCCAGCCCGCGAGCCGCCGGGAAGACCCCGACGGAGCCTGCGGCCGCGTCGGTCGAGATACCTCCAGGGCCTCGGACAACCAGAGATAGCTGTCCGCCTCCCCCGCGGCGACCACGCCCCGCCGGCGGCCCCGCAGGGTGACGACATCACCGGATCGAACCGCGGCCGGGCCGTCCTCCCCCGGCAGCAGGGGCCACCGACCCACCCCCTCCCCGGCAGGACCACGCTCACCGGGGCCACTGTCCCCGAGGGCGAGCGTGGCGAGATGCCGTCCGGCGGCGATCTCACCCCGCAGCCAGACGCTCCCGTACACGCTCAGGGCGGCGACCGCGGCGAAGTGCGAGGTGAGGACGGCGGCGGTCGCCGGGCAGACCGAGGCCGTCCGTGCCACCACCTCGGCGGCCTCCGCACGTCCCCGACCGCCACCGCCGTCGGGCGCCGCGGCGGTGAGGCCGAGCAGCCCCGCGCGCCCGAGGGCCGTCACGGCTGTACGCGGGAACCGGCCCTGCCCACCGGTCACTTCGGCGGCAGGTGCGACGACGTCGGCGAGGACCGCGGAGAGAGAACTGCGGTACGACACGGGGTGACCCCCTTCTGGAAACCGGACCGGCCTCCCACGGGAACGCCAGGGGCACCCATCCGCAGGAATTGCATACAGTATGCCGCTCATCATCGGAGTGCACCAGAGGACGAGACGCGGGATTCCGGCCGCGGCGGGTCCGGCCTCCCCCGACGCGTACGTCAGGGGAGGCGCGGCGAGGCGGCCCGCCCGCCGCCGGAGAGCCGTCGGGCGACGGCGGTTCAGGACGCCCGCACGGAAGCGCCGGGGGACCTCAGGACGGAACACCGGGGGACGGGACACCGCGGACGCCGGGACCGGCTGTCGGGTGGGAGCCCCGGGCGCCGTCCGCGGGGACGGTGCCACCGGGACGGCGCGTGAAGGGGTCCGGCTCAGACCCCGGGGTCGATCTCCCGCAGCAGCCCTGTGGTGACGTCGAAGACGAAGCCGCGTACGTCATCGGTGTGCGGCAGGAACGGTGAGGTCCGTACACGCTGCATCGACTGCCGTACGTCCTGGTCCGCGTCGCGGAACGCCTCCACCGCCCAGGCCGGCCGCTGCCCGACCTCCATCTCCAGCTCGTGCCGGAACTCCTCGGTCAGGGTCTGGAGACCGCATCCGGTGTGGTGGATCAGTATCACGCTGCGCGTACCGAGGGCGCGTTGGCTGATCGTCAGGGACCGGATGGTGTCGTCGGTGACGACCCCTCCGGCGTTGCGCACGGTGTGACAGTCGCCCAGTTGGAGACCGAGCGCGGCGTGCAGATCGATCCGGGCGTCCATGCAGGCCACGACGGCGACCCGCAGGACGGGCCGGGCATCCATGCCCGGGTCGGCGAACCCGGCGGCATAGGTGCGGTTGGCCGCCACGAGACGGTCGATGACCGAGCCGTCACCGGGGGGACCGTCGATGGACGAGTCGAGTCGGGGTGCTGAAGTCATGCTGGGCTACCTCACTCCGGTCAGGGTTCGAAAGGAGTACCGCGTCGATGAGCATGCCCACGCGACGACGCCACAGGCACGCGTCACCGGGCCGAAGGGACCGGCCGGCGCGTGGACCGGCCGGGGGTCTCCGCCCGGTGGACCTGGGACTCCGGCGCCCTCGGCCCGCACTCACCGGCCGCGCGGCTCGCGAGCAGGCTTCCGGGGCGGAGGGACATCGCGCGAACACACGTACAGGATGGTGCATACGGTATCCAGGAACCAGCATTCTTGAACCGTCGGCCGTTTCTGTCCAGACGGCCGGAGCCGCCCGAACGCTTCCCCTCGGCGTACGCGCGCCGGCGGCACACCGCAGCGACGGACGACGGTCCGCCCCCGCGGGGCGGGCGGTCCCGTCGGCGGCCTGGCGCCCACCTCCAAGCGGCGTCCTGCGCACCTCCCTTCGGCGTCGCGCGCACCGCCCGGCGCCGACACCGTTCACCGGCCGGCGTCGTCCCGTCGCTGCTCCGTCCGGGCGGGCGCGATGATCGTGGCCACCTCTCCCCCGGGAACGCGGGCGTCGGACGCACCCGGACCGAGCACCTGACAGCGCGCCAGGCCATGACGGGCCCACAAGGAGGCCGTCCACGCGCACAGCAGCGCGTCGATGAGGTCCTCGCGGTGCTTGTACGCTCCGGCCGCCTCGGGCGTTGGCTCCTCGACCAGACGGCGCGCGACCGGGTGCGACGCGAGCCGCAGCGGAGGGTCGGCCGTCGCGAGGCCCGTCAGACGGGCGATCAACTCGTCGCAGGCCGCCGCCCGGACCGCGCGCCACCGCGCCGTCGGCACGCTCGCGGGCCGCCGCTTGTACGTGGGCCGCTGCACCGGATAGCCCAGCTCGGGCGCGCCCACCAGCGTCGTGTACGGGTAGCACTCGGACAGCGCGCCCCCGTCGGCCGGCGGTCCGCCCCGGCCGTCGTCGTACCTCCAGCCCGCCGATCGCAGCCGGTCGAGGAGCAGCACACCGGCCAGCCGCGGGGACGCCAGGTTCGTGCTGTTCGCGCTCACCTTCCAGCGTCCGTAGCGTCGGCCGACCTCCCGTTCACAGGGCCGCTGCCCGGAGGGGTTGTCCACCACGAGCGGGGCGTCGACGAAGACGAGGGACGACGAGCCGTCCCCCGCCACCGAGGCGATCCGGTCCGCCGTCTCGTCGACCCCCCGGGTCCAGCCGCAGTCGATGATCTCGCCCCGCGCGTCGATGACGGCGACACCCGTCTCGTTCGGCCGGGCGCGGGCCCCGCCGTGGGCCCAGGCGAGGTCGATGCCGATGAACCGTTCAAGCGCCATGGGTCGGTTGTACCCGCACGGCGGGCCGCGAACAGGGATGCGGGCCCGCCCCGATCACCGGCCGATCACCCCCACGGCATTACTGTCACTTTCTTGCGTAGATCTGATTCGGTTTTGCGGTCACGGTTGTACAGTACCCGTGTGACAACGAGACTCTCCGAGGTGGCCGCGTTCGCCGGCGTCAGTGAAGTGACCGTCCGCCGGGTGGCGAGCGGAAGTCCGGTCGTGGCGCCCGCCACCCGGGACAAGGTGCTCAGGGCCTTCGACGTGCTCGGCCTGGAGCGCCCCGCGGCCGGCCGGAGCGAACGCGCGCCGCTGGTCGGCCTGGTGGTGCCCGAGCTGCAGAACCCCGTCTTCCCGGCGTTCACGGAGGCGCTCGCCGGACGCCTCAACAAACAGGGACTGATAGCCGTCCTTTGCACCCGCACCGCCGACGGGTCCTCCGAAGCCCACTACATCCAGCGCCTGTTGGGGCAGAACATCGGCGGCATCGTCTTCGTCGGGTCCAGTTACGCCGACGCCGGACCCGAGCAGAGCAGGGCGTTGCGGGACCGCAGGATCCCCCTGGTGCTCATCAACGCGGCCGACGAGAACCGCGGTCCGGCACAGGTCTCCGCGGACGACGCGCAGGCAGCCGAACAGGCGTTGACGCACCTCACGGCCCTGGGGCACGAGCGGATCGGTCTGGTCGCGGGACCGATCGGGCACGTCCCCTCGGCCAGGAAACTCGCCGGGTACGCGGCCTTCTGGCGCGCCCGCGGAGTGCCGCCCGAGGAGTGGCACGGCTGGGTGGCGCACACGATGTTCTCGATGGAGGGCGGCGCCACGGCGGTACCCCAACTCACCGCCCAGGGCGTCACCGCGGTGGTGTGCGCGAGCGACGCCCTGGCGCTCGGCGTGATCCGCGGAGCGCGTCGCCAGGGCCTTGCGGTGCCCGACGACTTCTCCGTCGTGGGGTTCGACGACTCGCTGTTCATGGTCGCGACCGACCCACCTCTGACGACCGCCCGGCAGCCGGTGCAGGCGATGGCCGACGCGGCGATCACCGCCCTCGTCACCCAGCTCAACGGGCAGCCGCCACCGGCCGAACCCCTGCTCTTCGGCACGGAGTTGATCGTGCGCGGATCGACCGCCGCCCGCCCCCGCTGACGACATCGCGTCACACGACTTCGTCAGCGCGATCAATTTTTTGCGTACTTTCATTGACGATTTGCGTGACAGCTTTTACGGTCTGCGTCATCGCTGCTGCCCGGGAACCGGCGTCCCCGGGCTCACTTCAGGAAGGCGCTGATCGTATGGCCGACTCTCTTTCCCGCCGTGGCTTCGTCGGTGCGGGTATCGCCTCGACGCTCGCTCTCGGACTCTCCGCCTGCGGCGGCTCCTCGTCGTCCGAGGGGAAGGGCGGCAAGGTGACGATCTCCGTGAACGGCATGCCGCCGAAGACGCAGCCCGTCGACCGCAAGTGGTACGAACAGGACGTCAGGGACTTCGAGAAGAGCCACCCGGACATCAGGATCGACGCCCGCGAGGGCTACATGGACCCCAAGACCTTCTCGGCGAAGCTCGCGGGCGGCCAGCTGGAGGACGTGTACTACGTCTACTTCACCGACCCCTCCGGCCTCATCCAGCGCCGTCAGGGCGCGGACATCACCCCGTACCTCAAGGGAGTTCCCTACGTCGAGGACATCGCCCCCGCGTTCAAGAAGGTCTTCACCGGGCCCGACGGCAAGATCTACGGCCTCCCGAACGGGCAGTACTCCCTCGGACTGATCTACAACCGCGACCTGTTCAAGAAGGCCGGACTCGACCCCGACAAGCCGCCGACCACCTGGGACGAGGTCCGCGAGGCCGCCCGGCGGATCACCGCACTCGGCGACGGCATCGTGGGCTACGCCGACTACAGCAAGAACAACCAGGGCGGCTGGCACCTCACGTCATGGGTGTACTCACTCGGCGGCGACATCGCCACCCGCCAAGGGGGCCGCTGGAAGGCCGCGTTCGACAGTGACGCGGGGCGGCAGGCGCTGACCCATCTGCACGACATGCGCTGGACCGACCGCAGCATGGGCACCCGGCAGCTGCTCCAGATCGAGGACGTCCAGAAGATGATGGGCTCCGGGAAGCTCGGCATCTACATGGCGGGACCCGACAACATCCCGACCATCGTCAAGCAGTTCGAGCGCGAGTACGCCGAGTTCGGCGTCGCCGCCATGCCCGGCACGGCGACCCTGGGCGGCGGCAACGGCTTCATGTTCAACCCGAAGGCCTCGCCCGAGAAGATCAGGGCCGGCGTCCAGTGGATCCAGTGGAAGTACCTCAACCCCGACCGCGCCGAACACGACGACAAGCGCTCCAAGGGCGGTGACGTGCCCATCGGCCTTCCGCTCGACCGGCTCTACACGGCCACGACGCAGGCCAAGGTGGACGCGGTCCACGCACGGTACGCCACCGTCCCGCAGGAGAACTACAAGCCGTTCATGGAGCGCAACAGCGCTCTGGCGCAGAAGGTCGAACCGCCGAACGCCCAGCAGATCTACACCGTCCTCGACAGCGTCATGCAGGCCGTCCTCACCCGGGAGAACGCGGACATCGGCCACCTTCTGGCCGACGCCGCGAAGAAGGTCGACTCGATACTCGCCACGGTCAAATGACATGACCGTGCAGCCCCTCACCCCGACCCCGAACTCCGCACGACAGCAGCCCACTCCGACGGCGCCACCCACCGCCCACAAGACCGCGGGTCCGCCCGCGCCGGGCGGGGCGAGCCCGACCAGGCGGCGCCGACGCGTCCGCGAGAACCTCGTCGCCTACGCGTTCCTGACCGCGGGTGTGCTCTGCTTCGCGCTGTTCTCCTGGTACCCGATCGTCCGCGGCTGGCTGCTCGGCTTCCAGCAGGTCACGTTCGCGCAGCCCGCCGAGTGGGTGGGCTGGGACAACTTCCGGCGGCTCTTCGAGGACCCCCTGTTCGTCACCGCGTGGCGCAACACCGGGTACTTCACCCTGCTCGCGCTGGTCTTCGGCTTCGCGGCCCCCTTCCTCACCGCGGTCGTGCTGAACGAACTCCGCCACGGGCGGGCGTACTTGAGAATGACCGTCTATCTGCCGGTGATGCTCCCGCCGATCGTGACGATGCTGCTGTGGCGCTGGTTCTACGATCCCGGCCCCGGCCTCTTCAACAACGTGCTCGAGTTCGTGCACCTGCCGGCGCAGCAGTGGCTGGAGTCGGAGCACCTCGCCATGGTCTCGCTGGTCCTCGTCTCGACCTGGGCCAACATGGGCACCACCACGCTGATCTACCTGGCGGCACTCGGCGGCATCCCCGGCGAACTGTACGAGGCGGCGGAGATCGACGGCGCGTCGATCCGGCAGCGCCTGTGGCACGTGACCCTGCCGCAGATGCGGTTCATCCTGATGATCACGCTGCTGCTCCAGGTCATCGGGACGATGCAGGTCTTCATCGAGCCGTACGTCCTGACCGGCGGCGGCCCCGACGACGCGACGGTCACCGTGCTGCTCCTGCTGTACCGCTACGCCTTCATCTACAACGACTTCGGCATGGCCAGCGCCATGAGCACCGTGCTCTTCGTGGTGCTCGGCACCTTCGCGGCCGTCTATCTCCGGCTGACCCGGACCAAGGGCTGAGAGGAACCGACATGGCCGGCACCGCCGAACGCACGCTGATCGCGCCCACCGAGATGTCCCGCCGCACCGGCAGGATCCTCTACCGCACCGTCCTCACGCTCACCCTGACCGGTTTCACCCTCGCCTTCGTCTTCCCGCTCTACTGGATGGCGACCGGCGCGCTGAAGTCCTCGGCGGAACTCGCCGACCCGAACCCGACGCTGCTGCCCCACACCTGGCACCCCGAGGCCTACGCCGACGCCTGGACCAACGTGGGCCTCGGCACCTACTTCCTCAACACCCTGCTGCTCGCGCTGGGCGCCTGGCTGTTCCAGCTCGTCATCGACGTGTCCGCCGCCTACGCCCTGTCCAAACTGCGCCCGGCCCTCGGCAACATCGTCCTCGGGATGATGCTGGCGACCCTGATGCTGCCGGTGTCGGCGCTGCTCGTACCGACGTATCTGACCGTGACCGACGTGCCGCTCGTGCACGTCAACCTCATCAACACGCCCTTCGCCCTCTGGCTCCCCGGGGCGGCCAACGCCTTCAACATCTTCATCCTGAAGCGGTTCTTCGACCAGATCCCGGGCGAGCTCCTCGACTCGGCGCGCATCGACGGCGCGGGACCGGTCCGCGTCCTCGTCTCGATCGTGCTGCCGCTGTCCCGTCCGGTACTGGCCGTCGTCTCCATCTTCGCGGTGGTGGGCGTCTGGAAGGACTTCCTCTGGCCGATGCTCGTGCTGCCCGAGCCCTCGAAGCAGCCGATCACCGTCGCCCTGGGCCGCCTCGCGGAGTTCATGCCCGCCAACCAGCTCCTCGCCGGGATGGTCATGGCCTCCGTCCCCCTGCTGGTGCTCTTCCTCGTCTTCCAGCGCCACATCATCACGGGCCTGACCGCGGGCAGCCTCAAGGGCTGACACCCGCACCCCGCGCCCACCGGCACGTCTCTCCCCCCGATCCCCTCGGCCCGCCTCCCGGCCGAGCGCTGCCCGCGACCGGGCAGCCCCGTTCCCGTCCGAACCGAACCCCCACGGGCGAGCCGCCCCGACGGAAGGACAGATCGCCATGTCACGATCACCGGGAATCCGCACCAGAGCACTCGTTCCCCCCTTGCTCCTCGCCCTGCTGGCCGCACTGCTCTGCGCGGTCGCCGCACCCAGGGCCCACGCCGCCTCCAGCACCCTGGAAGCCGAGTCCGCGGTCCTCTCCGGCGGGGCCGTCGCCGAGACCGAACACCCCGGCCACACCGGCACCGGCTACGTCGGGGGCTACACCGACACCCACAAGGGCACCGCGTCCACGTCGTTCAGCGTCTCCTCGGCGGTGGCGGGCAGCGGATCCCTCAAGATCCGGTACGCCAACGGCACCACCGCCGGCATGACGCTCAGCCTGTACGTCAACGGCGGCAAGGTCCGGCAGATCAGCCTCCCCGCGACCGCGAACTGGGACACCTGGTCCACCACCGACGAGGCCCTGACCTACCAGAAGGGCGCCAACACCGTCGCGTTGACGTTCACGTCCTCCGACAGCGGGAACATCAACCTCGACAACGTCACACCCACCACGCCCACCGCCCCCACGGGGAGCGTGACGCACGAGGCGGAGAACGCGTTCGCCTCCGGCGGCCCCGCCAAGGCCTCCTCCGTGACAGGCCACACCGGCAGCGGCTACCTCACCGGGTTCGGCACCACCGGCGCCCGCGCGGCCTTCGCCGTCAACTCCGCCGACGCGAAGACCGCCCCCGTCGACGTGCGCTACCGCACGCCCGACGCCACCGCCGCGACGATCACCCTGATCACCAACGGCCTCACCGTCCGCCGGCTCTCACTGCCCGCCACCTCCGGCGCCTGGCAGAGCCTGACGACCGACGCACCCCTGCGCGCCGGCCTCAACAACCTCACCCTGCGCAAGGAATCGGGCGACAACGGCAACCTCCAGCTGGACGGCCTGAACATCACCGCGGCCACCGCGAACGCCACCCGCGGAGCCACCGTCCCGTACACCACCTACGAGGCGGAAAGCGGCAGCACCAACGGCTCCGTCACGGGACCCGACCGCACCTACCTCACGATCGCGTCGGAGGCCTCGGGCCGCAAGGCGGTCGTGCTCGACCAGACCGGCGAATACGTCCAGTTCACCCTCACGAAGCCGGCCAACGCCCTCACCCTGCGGTACTCGATCCCGGACAACGCCTCGGGCACCGCGTACGAGGCTCCCTTGAGCCTGTACGCCGCCGGCAGCCACCTCCGCGACGTCACCCTGACCACCAAATACAGCTGGGTGTACGGCGGTTACCCCTACTCCAACGACCCCTCGCAGGGCTCCGGGCACCACTTCTTCGACGAGGTCCACGTCCGGCTGGCGAGCACCCTGGCCGCCGGAACCGTGCTCAAGTTCCAGAAGGACGCGACGGACACCGCCTCCTCGTACACCCTCGACCTCGCCGAGACCGAGACCGCGCCCGCCGCGTACGCCATGCCCGCCGGATTCGTCTCCGCCACCACGCTCGGCGTCACCGCCGACGACGGCTCCGACGACACCGCCGCGCTCAACTCCGCCGTCGGCACCGCCAAGAGCCAGGGCAAGGGACTCTGGCTGCCGTCCGGCACCTACGACATCTCCGGGCATGTGAACCTCACCGGCGTCGCCCTGCGCGGCGCGGGCGAGTGGTACACCGTGCTCCGCGGAAAGAACGGCAAGGGCGGCCTGTTCGGCCAGGGCGGCACCAACACCGTCCAGGACCTGAGCATCTCCGGAGACGTCACCTACCGGGACGACGCCGGCTTCGACACGGCCGTCGAGGGCGACTTCGGCAGCGGCTCCACCGTCCAGAACGTCTGGATCGAACACACCAAGGTCGGCCTGTGGATCGACGCCCCGACGACGGGCCTGTACGCGAGCGGCCTGCGCATCCGCGACACGTTCGCCGACGGCGTCAACCTCCACAAGGGCACCGCCGGCACCGAGATCTCCAACTCCAGCATCCGCAACACCGGTGACGACGCGCTCGCGATGTTCTCCGAGGCCCAGGCCGTCACCGACTGCGTCTACCGCTTCAACACCGTCCAGGTCCCCCTGCTCGCCAACGGAGCGGCGATCTACGGCGGCAGCGACAACCGCATCGAGGACAACCTGATCTCCGACACGGTCACCGCCTCCGCGGGCATCGCGATCAGCACCCGCAACTTCAACCCCGCTCCGCTGCCCTTCGGCGGAACCACGACCGTCGCCCACAACACCCTGACCAGGACGGGCGGTTACGAACCGAACTGGCAGAGCAGGTTCGGCGCGCTGTGGATATACGCCGACGCCTCCGACATCACCGCCCCGGTGAACGTCACCGACAACACCATCCTCGACTCCACCTACAGCGCGGTCCTCATCTCGTACCAGAAGACCGTCAGCAACCTCACCGTCTCCGACCTCACCGTCGACAGGACCGGCGCGTACGGCATCGAGATCAACTCCGCGGGCTCCGGCACCTTCTCCGGCGTGACCGTGACCGGCACGGCGTCCGGCGGCCTGAACCTCGCCGGCGGCTTCACCGTCAACCGCGGCTCCGGCAACTCCGGCTGGTAGCCCCCACGTACGCGGGCCCGGTCGCAACGCCCCGCAGGCCGGGCCCGCCCAGCTCCACCCGGCACACGCAGCAAGCAACGAAGAGGAGTCCACGTGACCGAGCGCGCGCCTCGTACCGCCGCCCCCTGGTGGCGACACGCCGCGATCTACCAGATCTACGTCCGCAGCTTCGCCGACGGCAACGGCGACGGCGTCGGCGATCTGGCCGGCGCCCGCGACCGGCTGCCGTACCTGCGTGAACTCGGCGTGGACGCCCTGTGGTTCACCCCCTGGTACGTCTCCCCGATGGCCGACGGCGGCTACGACGTCGCCGACTACCGGGACATCGACCCCGTCTTCGGCACCCTCGCAGAGGCAGAGGCCCTGATCACCGAGGCGCACGCGCAGGGCCTGCGCGTCATCGTCGACCTCGTGCCCAACCACTGCTCGGACCGGCACCCCTGGTTCCAGGAGGCACTCGCCGGAAGCCCGGCGTCACCGGCGCGCGACCGCTTCTGGTTCCTGCCCGGAAGCGGCGAGCGGGGCGAACTCCCGCCGAACGACTGGCAGTCGTACTTCGGCGGCCCCGCCTGGACCCGCGTCGTCGAGGACGACGGCACACCCGGCGACTGGTACCTGCACATGTTCGCGCCGCAGCAGCCCGACCTGAACTGGGAACACCCCGCGGTGCGGGCCGAGTTCGAGGACATCCTGCACTTCTGGCTGCGCCGCGGAGTCGACGGGTTCCGTATCGATGTCGCCCACGGCCTCGCCAAGAAGCCCGGCCTGCCCGACGTCGGCACCGCCCCCGACCCGGCCGATCTCCCGTACCAGGACGTCGACGACGTCCACGATGTCTACCGCTCCTGGCGCAAGATCCTCGACGGCTACGACGGGGAGCGCACCTTCGTCGGCGAGGTGTGGCTGCCCACCGCCGAGCAGTTCGCCCGCTATCTGCGCCCCGACGAGCTGCACTCGGCGTTCAACTTCGACATCCTGTGCTGTCCGTGGGACGCGGAGGCGCTGCGCCGCGTCGTCGACACGACGCTCGCCGCGCACGAACCGGTGGGCGCTCCGCCGACCTGGGTCCTCTCCAACCACGACACCATCCGGCACGTCACCCGCTACGGCCGCGAGGACACGTCCTTCGACATGTCCGACAAGCGGCTGCTGGACCCGAGCGACACGGAGCTGGGCCGCCGCCGGGCCCGCGCCGCGGCCCTGCTCACCCTGGCGCTGCCCGGCGGGGTCTACGTGTACCAGGGCGACGAACTCGGCCTGCCCGAGGTGCGGGACCTGCCCGACGAGCTTCTCCAGGACCCCACGTTCGCCCGCTCCGGCGGCACCGACCGGGGCCGTGACGGCTGCCGCATCCCACTGCCCTGGACCGCCGGCGGACCCGCGCTCGGCTTCTCCCCCGCGGGCTCGACGGGCACCCCGTGGCTCCCCCAGCCCGCGGACTGGGACGGCCTCGCTGTGGCCTCCCAACAGACGGACCCGGACTCGGTCCTGCACCTCTACCGCAGGGCCCTGACCCTGCGCCGGACCCGGCTGACCCACCTCCCCGAGACCCTGACCTGGGCCGAGGAGGGCCCCGGCGTCCTGAGCTTCACCCGCCCGGACGGCTTCCACTGCCTGACCAACCTGTCCCCCACCCCCCACCCCCTCCCCCGGGACACCGACGTGACCCTGTCCAGCGGCCCCCTGGACGAGGACACGGAGGGCCGGCTGACGGTCCCGGGCGACACGTGCGTCTGGTGGTGGGAACGGGGGCCGGGGGCCTGAGACGGGGTATCCGGGGGCGAAGCGCCCCCGGAAAACACAGATGGTGCAGACCGATTCCGGTCTGCACCATCTGTGATGATCTCTGTGTCCGAGGGGGGACTTGAACCCCCACGCCCATAAGAGGGCACTAGCACCTCAAGCTAGCGCGTCTGCCATTCCGCCACCCGGACGAGGTGTCTGCCGCCTGGCCGGGGGTGTTCCCCGCGGCGACATGGACAACAATACCAAGCTTTCGGAGTGCCCTTCACCTGCATATCCGGGCCCTCGGAGCGGGTCCGCGCGGCGGGACGGGGGTGCGCCTACAGTCTCACCATGGGTGACTGGATGACTACCAGGGGCTTGCCGGAGGGGCGGCGGCCGAGAGCGCTGTCGCCGTTGCGGGAGCATCTGAGGGACACGTTCTGGTTCGCGCCCACCGCGGCGATGGTCCTCGTCTTCGTGGTGTGGACGGTGGCCGGCGCGATCGACGCCGCGATCGTGGAGTCCCTCCAGCGGTCGCGGGACTACGACACGCTCGACAACCTGCTGCAGCTGGCCGAGGACACCAAGACCGTGGTGACGTCGGTCAGCTCGGCGATGATGACCTTCATCGGCGTGGTCTTCAGCATCTCGCTGGTCGCCGTGCAGATGGCGAGCGGGCAGTTCAGTCCGCGGGTGGTGCGGATCTTCGTACGGAGCCGGATCACCAAGGCGACCTTCGCGGTGTTCCTCGCGACGTTCCTGCTGTCGCTCCTCGTGCTCACCTCCTACGAGTCGAACGCCGAGGCACGGCTGGTGACCTCGATCCCGCTGGTGCAGTCGGTGCTGACGCTCCTGATGCTGGGGCTGAGCCTGCTGCTCTTCGTCCTGTACGTGAACCAGACGCTGCGGCTCATGCGCATCAGCCATGTCATCGACCACATCACCCGGGACGCGTTCAAGGTCGTCGGGCAGATGCCGGTGGCCCGTTCGACCGGCGAGGAGGACGCGCTCGGGCCGGAGACCGCGCGGGTCGCCCATCAGGGACGGGCCGGAGTGCTGCGGGACGTGAACATCGCCCGGCTGGTGCGGGCGGCCCGGCAGCAGGACGTCGTGCTGCGGCTGATTCCCCGGATCGGGGACTTCGTCGTACCGGGCACGCCGCTGCTCGCCGTGCACGGAGGGGCCGCGCCCTCGCGGCGGTCGCTGAGCTACACGGTGACCGTCGGGGTGGAGCGGACCTTCCACCAGGACCTGGCGTTCGGGCTGCGGCAGCTCGCCGACATCGGGCTGCGGGCGCTGTCGCCGGCGGTGAACGACCCGACCACCGCCGTCCAGGCGATCGACCGCATCGTGCAGTTCCTGTCCGCGGTCGTCCGTCGGCCGCTCGACACGGCGCTGCACCGCGACCGGCGCGGGGCGGTGCGGCTGGTGCAGCCCGTGCCCGGGTGGACGGAGCTGGTCGATCTCGCGTTCGCGGAGATCCGGGCGTGCGCGGTGGGCAGTCCGCAGGTGACGCGGCGTCTCGTCGCCGGCCTCGACGACCTGCTGCTCGTCGCTCCCGAGGAACGCCGGGAGCCCCTGATCCGGCACCGCACCCTGCTGGTGGAGGCCGTGCAGCTCACGGTCGCCGAGCCCTCGGACCGCGCTTTCGCGCTGCGGCCCGACCGGCAGGGCATCGCGTAGCGGGCCTGCCGCGATCGGGGCGGCGCCCGGCACGGGCGCCGCCCCTCGCCTCACGGCATCAGGTGATGGTCCGGGAAGTTGCCCGGGAGCCGTTCGCCGGGCGGCCCCTGGGTGACCGCGCGGACCAGCAGTTCCCCGCCGACGAACGCGCCGCGCCACGACGCGCCGAAGCCGCCGAACAGTTCGTCGCGGTCGCCGCGCGAGCGGGGCCTGCCGTGGCCGACCTTGAAGGCGCGGATCTGCGGGGCGAGTCGGTCGTACGTCGCCTCGTCGTCGGTGGACAGGGTGGCGACCAGCGCCCCGTTCGAGGCGTTCATGGCGGCGAGCAGTTCGGCCTCGGTGTCGACCAGGACGATGGTGTCGACCGGGCCGAAGGGTTCCGCGTGGTGCAGCGGCGAGGACGGGGGCGGGTTGAGGAGGGTGACGGGCTGGACGTACGCCGAGGTGTCCTGGCCGGGCAGGAAGCGTGCGTCGGCCGGCTTGCCGCGGTGCAGCGGTACGGCGCCCCGGTCGATGGCCTCGGCGACCTGGTCGTGGAGTTCCTTGGCCTTGGCCGCGTTGATGACCGGGCCGAAGTCGAGCGAGGGGAAGGGGTCGTCGGGGTGTTCGACGGCGAGGGGGTGGCCGGTCCGCAGGGTGCGGACGGCGGGGAGGTACGCGGTGAGGAAGTCGTCGAAGAGGGAGCGCTGGACGACGAAGCGCGGGTAGGCGGTGCAGCGCTGCTTGCCGTAGTCGAAGAGCTTGGGGACGACGGCGGTCAGCGCGTCCCAGTCGGTGTGGTTCCAGATGCCCCAGGTGTTGAGGCCCTCCTGTTCGAGGACGTGGCGCTTGCCGAGGTCGGCGACGGCGGTGGCGACGGCGGCGCCGGTGTCACGGCCGCCGACGAAGGAGACGCAGCCGATCTCGGGCGCGCGCACGAGCGCCTCGGACAGTTCGCCGCCGCTGCCGCTGACCAGGGTGACGGGGACTCCCTCACGGGCGGCGAGGGCGCAGGCCAGGGTGAGGCAGGCGACGCCGCCGTCGGTGGGGGTCTTGGCGATGACCGCGTTGCCGGCCAGGGCCTGCACCAGCATCGCGTGGACGAGGACGCTCATCGGGTAGTTCCAGCTGGCGATGTTGGAGACGGGTCCGTCGAGCGGGGTCCGGCCGTCGACCATGGGCTCGATGCCGTCGACGTACCAGCGCACCCCGTCGATCGCCCGGTCCACGTCGGCCTGGGCGAGCCGCCAGGGTTTGCCGATCTCCCAGACGAGGAGCAGGGCGAGGAGTTCACGGTGTTCGGTGAGGGCGTCGAGGGTCGCCGCGACGCGGGCGCGGCGTTCCGCGAGGGGCACGTGGCGCCAGGCGCGGTGCTGGTCGAGCGCCGCGCCGACGGCTTGGCGGGCGGTGGCGCCGTCGAGGCGGGGCGGGCCCGCGATGGGGGTGCCGTCGACGGGGCTGGTGGCGGGCAGGCTCCGGCCGTCCGGCTGCCAGGCGGCGTTCCAGAGGTTGAGGACGCGGTCGTCGCGGAAGGCCTCGGGGGCGGCGCTGAGGCAGCGCCGCCAGGCGTCGGTCCAGGCTGTTCCGGACTTGAGGACGAGGGAGTTGCGGGGTTCCGCGGTGGTGGGGTCGAGGGTGGTCATGGGTGTCTCCGCTCTCGGTGCACAGTCAGGGGCGGGGGGCCCGGCCTCTGCCGTGCGGCAGGTCGCCCGGGCCCGCGCGAACAGGCGTCGCGCGGGTAAGGGGAAGGTAGTGAGGCGGCGCGCATTCCGGGAGTCACCTCACGTCGACTATGAGTGAGGTCACGTCGGATTCAGGCGGGCCGCGCCGGGGTGTTCAGCCGGGCGCGGACCAGACGGGCCGTTTCGGTCGGGGTCTCGCCCACGGGTACGCCGGCCGCCTCCAGGGCCTCCTTCTTGGCCCGGGCGGTGCCCGAGGAGCCGGAGACGATGGCGCCGGCGTGGCCCATGGTCCTGCCCTCGGGGGCGGTGAATCCGGCGACGTAGCCGACGACGGGTTTGGTGACGTGGTCGCGGACGAAGGCGGCGGCCCGTTCCTCGGCGTCGCCGCCGATCTCCCCGATGAGGACGACGAGTTCGGTGTCGGGGTCGTCCTGGAAGGCGGCGAGGCAGTCGATGTGGCTGGTGCCGACGACGGGGTCTCCGCCGATGCCCACGCAGCTGGAGAAGCCGATGTCCCGCAGCTCGTGCATGAGCTGGTAGGTGAGGGTGCCGGACTTGGAGACCAGGCCGATGGGTCCGGGTCCGGCGATGTCGGCGGGGATGATGCCGGCGTTGGACTGTCCGGGGGTGATCAGGCCGGGGCAGTTGGGGCCGACGACCCGGGTGCCCCGCTCGGCGGCGTGGGCGCGGAAGGCGACGGTGTCGTGGACGGGGATGCCTTCGGTGATGACGACGACGAGGCCGGTTCCGGCGTCGGCGGCCTCCTCGACGGCGGCCCTGGCGAAGGCGGGCGGCACGAACACGACGCTGACGTCCGCCCCGGTCGCCTCGACGCCCTCGCGCACCGATCCGAAGACGGGGACGGACCGGTGCGCCGTGCCGAGGCCCGCGGGGCTCAGCGGGACGTCGAAGCGGACGGTGCGGCCGGCCTTGCGGGGGTTGACGCCGCCGACGACGTCGGTGCCGGCCGCGAGCATGCGGCGGGTGTGCCGCATGCCCTCGGCCCCGGTCATGCCCTGGACGAGGACCTTGGACTCCTTGCTGAGAAAGATGGCCATGTCCCGCTCCTTCACGTGGTGTTGGCGAGGTGGGCGGCGCGGCGGGCGGCGTCGTCCATGGTGGTGGCCCGGTGCACCAGGGGGTGGGCGCGGTCGTCGAGGACGGCGTGGCCGCGCGCGGCGTTGTTGCCGTCGAGCCGGACGACGAGCGGCTTGGTGGGCGGCACGGCGTCGAGAGCCCGCACGATGCCGTCGGCGACCGCGTCGCAGGCGGTGATACCGCCGAAGACGTTGACGAGGACGGCTTTGACGTCCGGGTCGGAGAGGACGACGGAGAGGCCGTCGGACATGACCAGGGCGGAGGCTCCGCCGCCGATGTCGAGGAAGTTGGCGGGACGAGCGCCGCAGCCCGCGATCACGTCGAGGGTCGACATGACGAGGCCCGCGCCGTTGCCGATGACGCCGACCTCGCCGTCCAGTTTCACGTAGGTGAGTCCTCTTGCGGCGGCGGACGCCTCCAGGGGGTCGTCGTGCGGAGCGTCCTGTTCGCCCCAACGCGTCTGGCGGAAACGGGCGTTGTCGTCGAGGGTGATCTTGGCGTCGAGTGCCGTGAGCCGGCCCTGGACGGTGAGGGCGAGGGGGTTCACCTCGACGAGGATGGCGTCCTCGCGGGTCAGCACCTGCCAGAGCCGTACGAGGACGTCGGCGGCCGGGGCCGGTAGTCCGGCCGCCCTGACGATGCCGGCCGCCTTCGCCGGGGTGACGCCTTCCGCCGGGTCGACGGGGACACGGGTCACCGCCTCCGGCCGGGCCGCCGCCACCTCCTCGATCTCCGTGCCGCCCTCGGCGGAGACGACCGCGAGGAACTGTCCGGAGGTCCGGTCGAGGACGTAGGCGACGTAGAACTCGCTCTCGATGTCGACGGGCTGGGCCAGCATCACGGTGCGGACGGGATGGCCCTTGACGTCCGTGCCGAGGACCTGGCGGGCCATCAGCTCCGCCTCGGCGGGGTCGGCCGCGAACCGTACGCCGCCGGCCTTGCCGCGTCCGCCGGTCCTCACCTGCGCCTTGACGACGGCCGGTCCGCCGAGCCGGCGGGCGATGGCGCGTGCCTCGCGGGGCGAGTCCGTGATCTCGGCGCGTGGCACCAAGATGCCGTGTTCCGAGAGGAGTTCCCGCGCCTGGTGCTCGTACAGGTCCATGTTTCGGCTCCCGTCCTGAAAGTGGTGCGCGACCTCTGGACATCACCCAGCGGATGCGGGATAACAATCTTCATACAGTATTCGTCGACTGTATGCAATGTGCCGGGCGGGGTCCGACCACCGGCGGCACCAGGGCGGCCCAAGGCAACGGACAAGTGAGGTGACCTGTGACGACCAAGGCTCTCGAAGGCATCCGCGTGCTCGACATGACACACGTTCAGTCCGGTCCCTCGGCGACCCAGTTGATGGCCTGGCTCGGCGCCGACGTGGTCAAGCTGGAGGCGCCGGGCGGGGACATCACCCGCACCCAGTTGCGGGACATCCCGGACGCCGACTCCCTCTACTTCACGATGCTCAACAGCAACAAGCGCAGCATCACGCTCAACACCAAGACGGAGCGCGGCAAACAGATCCTGACCGAGCTGATCCGCCGCTCGGACGTCATGGTGGAGAACTTCGGTCCCGGAGCGGTCGACCGCATGGGCTTCACCTGGGACCGGATCCGCGAGATCAACCCGCGGATCGTCTACGCCTCCATCAAGGGCTTCGGGGAGGGCCCGTACACCGCCTTCAAGGCCTACGAGGTGGTCGCGCAGGCCATGGGCGGCTCCATGGCCACCACCGGCTTCGAGGACGGGCCTCCGATGGCGACCGGCGCGCAGATCGGGGACTCCGGCACGGGCATCCACGCCGTCGCCGCCGTTCTCGCCGCGCTGCTCCAGCGCACCCGCACCGGACGGGGGCAGCGGGTCAACGTCGCCATGCAGCACGCCGTCCTCAACCTCTGCCGGGTCAAACTGCGCGACCAGCAACGCCTCGCGCACGGGCCGCTCGCCGAGTATCCGAACGAGGACTTCGGCGACGAGGTGCCCCGGTCCGGAAACGCCTCCGGCGGCGGGCAGCCCGGCTGGGCCGTGCGCTGCGCGCCCGGCGGGCCCAACGACTACGTGTACGTCATCGTCCAGCCGGCCGGCTGGCAGCCGCTGACCCGGCTGATCGCCCGGCCCGAACTCGCCGACGATCCCGAGTGGTCCACCCCGCAGGCCCGGCTGCCGAAGCTGGCCAAGATGTTCCAGCTCATCGAGGAGTGGACCAGCACGCTGTCCAAGTGGCAGGTGCTGGAACGGCTCAACGCGCAGAACATCCCGTGCGGGCCGATCCTGTCCACCCGGGAGATCATCGAGGACTCCTCCCTCGCCGCCAACGACATGGTCGTCGAGGTCGAGCACCCCGAACGCGGGTCCTACGTCACCGTCGGCAACCCGCTGAAGCTGTCCGACTCCCCCGTCGAGATCACCGCCTCCCCGCTCCTCGGCGAGCACAACGAGGAGATCTACATCGGTGAACTCGGCCTGGGCGACGAGGAACTGCGGCTGCTCAAGTCCGCCGGGGTGATCTGAGATGGCCTGTCCGTACCTGCTGTTGGGGGGCGCGTCGATGACATGAGTGTGCGCGGGGACGGCCGACGGTGCGCGTCGGCCGGCCCCGGGACCCGTGAGCGCACGAAAGGCATTTGGCAGGGGGCGCTGACCAGATCTTTCGACGCAAGGGGTGCTGGACCGACATGACAACCACCGACTATTCGACCTCCGTCCCCTATCAAGAGGTGACGGACCCGGGCGGCCGGGTGTACCGCATCGGCGAGTCCGACGTCGCCATCATGGGCCGCACACGCAAGTGGATGGTCCTCCTGCCCTGGGCGGGCATGATGGGCATCAGTTCCGCCGAGTACGCGTTCACCTCGGCGGAGGACACCCTGCACGACGCGCATCTGTGGAGCAGCGGGCACATCTTCTGGCTCATGGGTGTCTGGATCTTCTTCCAGGCGGCCGTGGCCTTCCCCGCCGGGCAGCTGCGCGAGAGCGGCCGGCTGCCGGCCCGTACGGCGATGCTGCTGGGCGCGCTGGGCACCCTGCTCGGCTATGTGTCGCTGGCGTACGCGCCCCATGTGGCGGTCGCCTACCTCGGCTTCGGCATGTGCAGCGGTATCGGAGCCGGTCTCGTCTACGCGACCAGCGTGAACATGGTCGGCAAGTGGTATCCGGAGCGCAAGGGCGGCAAGACGGGCTTCGTCAACGGCGGTTTCGCCTACGGCTCCGTGCCCTTCGTGTTCCTGTTCACCTCGTACATGGACCTGGGCAACTACCGGGGTGTGCTGGTGGGCGTCGGTCTGCTGTGCTGCGCGATCGTCGCGGTGGCCGGCTGGTTCTTCAAGGACCCGCCGAAGGGCTGGTGGCCGGCGCACGTGGACCCGCTGAAGGTGTCGGACGACCCCAAGATCCGCCGGGCGCTGGAGAAGAACCCGCCGGCCGTGAAGCAGTACACCCCGAGGGAGGCGGCGCGTACCCCCGTTCTGTGGATGATGTGGTTCTGTCTGCTGTGCACGGCCGGGATCAACATCTTCGGCATCGCCTTCCAGGTGCCGTTCGGCAAGGACATGGGCTTCGCGGGCGGGATCGTGGCCACGGCGATGTCCCTGAAGGCGATCGTCAACGGCACCGGGCGCGGCGTCATCGGCTGGATCTCCGACCGGATGGGCCGCCGGCACACGCTGATCATCGTGTGTCTGGTGCTGGGCACCGCGCAGTTCGGGGTGCTGGTCTCGGGCCAGATGGGCAGCATGCCGTTCTTCCTGTTCTGCTCGATGGTCTCCGGCTTCGGCGGCGGCGCGATCTTCCCGCTCTTCGCGGCCATGACGGCTGACTACTTCGGCGAGAACAACAACGCCTCCAACTACGGCATGGTCTACAGCTCGAAGCTGATCTCGGGCCTGGTGGGCTCCGGCATGGGCGCCGTCGTCGTGGGCGCGTGGGACTACCACGGCGCCTTCGTCCTGGCCGGGTCCGTCGGACTGGCGTCCGCCGTACTGGCCCTGTTCCTCAAGGCGCCGGGCCGACCGCAGGCCCGGAGCATCGTCCCCAATCCGCACCCGCTCGGCGAGGAGATGGCGTGATGACGGCGGAACCCATGGCGGCGAAGGACCGGCCGGACGACTCCGGCGCCTCCCGGCGTGCCTACCGGGAGGTCACCGACTCCCGGGGCCGCGTCTACCGGATCGGCGAGACCGACCGTGACATCCTCGGCCACTCACGGAAGTTCATGGTGTACCTGCCCTGGGCCGCCATGATGGCGATCAGTGTCTTCGAGTACGCGTACGGCTCGGCGGAGGACACCCTGTCCCACGCGCACGGCTGGACGCAGAGCAACACCTTCTGGATTCTGAGTGTCTGGGTGTTCTTCCAGGCGGGCATCGCGTTCCCGGCGGGCTGGATGCGGGAGAGGGGCATCCTCACGGCCCGCAGGGCGATGTACCTGGGCTCGGTGATGTGCGCGATCGGCTTCCTGGCCCTGTCGCACCTGAGCAACGTGCTGCTGGCGATCCTCGGCTTCGGGGTCATCGGCGGCGTCGGATCGGGGCTCGTGTACGCGACCTGCATCAACATGGTCGGCAAGTGGTTCCCCGAACGCCGGGGCGCGAAGACGGGGTTCGTCAACGGCGGCTTCGCGTACGGCTCCCTGCCGTTCATCTTCATCTTCAACTACGCCTTCGACACGGCGAACTACCACCGGGTCCTCGACCTCATCGGCTGCTACGTGATGATCGTCGTGTTCGCCTCCGCGTTCTTCTTCAAGGACCCGCCGAAGAACTGGTGGCCGGCGGACGTCGACCCGCTGACGCACGGCGGCAGCGCGAAGGGAGCCGCGAGCCTCGCGAAGAACCCTCCCGCGGTGAAGCAGTACACGCCCAAGGAGGCCATCAGGACCGGGATGCTCCCCCTGATGTGGGTCGCGCTGGTGATGACCGCGGGTGTGTCGATCTTCGGTATCTCCTTCCAGGTCGACTTCGCCAAGGAGGTGGGCTTCGGGCCGCTGGTGGCGGCCTCGTCGATGGGCGTGATGGCGGTCATCAACGGCGTCGGCCGGGGCGTGGTGGGCTGGCTGTCGGACGCCTGGGGCCGCAAGCAGTGCCTGGTGTTCGTCATCCTGGTCCTCGGCCTCGCGCAGTTCGGGGTGATCTGGGCCGGTGACATCCACAGCGAGGCGCTGTTCCTGTTCTTCGCCTTCCTGTCCGGGTTCGGCGGCGGCGCCTTCTATCCGATGTTCGCGGCCCTGACCCCGGACTACTTCGGCGAGAACTACAACGCCACCAACTACGGCCTGGTGTACAGCGGCAAGCTGATCAGCGGTCTGTTCGGGGGCGGTCTGGGCTCGATGGTGGTCGCGGCCTGGGGCTACAACGGCGCCTACGCGCTGGCGGGCGGCATCTCCATGGTGGCGGCCGTGATCGCCCTGCTACTGCGGCAGCCGGGGCGCAGCACGGCGGACACCTCGGCACCGCAGCCGCAGCCGGTCGGCTGAGGACGGCCGCCCGCACCGGGGCGGCCCGACAGGTGAGGGGCCCTGCCCGCCGGTCCGGCGGGCAGGGCCCCTCACATGGTGCGGTACAGAGGAAGAGGAAAGAGAAGGAATGGCAACAACTACTGTGCGCCGCCTAGTCGTTGCCCGCGAAGGCGGCGTCGAAGGACGCCGACGGCGGGTCGAAGTCGTAGGCCTTCAGACGCTTCAGCGCCTCGGGCGCGCCCTGGAGCCGGTCCATGCCCGCGTCCTCCCACTCGACCGACACCGGTCCGGTGTAGCCGATGGAGCGCAGCATGCGGAAGACGTCCTCCCAGGGGACGTCGCCGTGGCCCGCGGAGACGAAGTCCCAGCCGCGGCGCGGGTCGCCCCAGGGCAGATGGGAGCCGAGGCGGCCGTTGCGGCCGTCGAGGCGCTTGCGGGCCTCCTTGCAGTCGACGTGGTAGATCCGGTCACGGAAGTCGTACAGGAAGCCGACCGGGTCGAGGTCCTGCCACACGAAGTGGGACGGGTCGAAGTTGAGGCCGAAGGCGGGCCGGTGGTCAACGGCGGCCAGGGCCCGGTGGGTGGTCCAGTAGTCGTACGCGATCTCGCTGGGGTGGACCTCGTGGGCGAACCGGACGCCCTCGGCGTCGAAGACGTCCAGGACCGGGTTCCACCGGGTCGCGAAGTCCTCGTAGCCGCGCTCGATCATCGACTCGGGGACGGGCGGGAACATCGCGACGAGGTGCCAGATCGCCGAGCCGGTGAAGCCGATGACGGTGTCGACGCCGAGCGCGGCGGCCGCCCGGGCGGTGTCGGCGATCTCGGCCGCGGCCCGCTGCCGGACGCCCTCGGCCTCGCCGTCGCCCCAGATCCGGGCGGGCAGGATGGCGCGGTGGCGCTCGTCGATGATGGCGTCGCAGACGGCCTGCCCGACGAGGTGGTTGGAGATGGCCCGGCAGGTCAGCCCGTACTTGTCGAGCAGGGCCCGCCGGGAGTCGACGTACGCCGGGTCGGCGAGTGCCTTGTCGACCTCGAAGTGGTCCCCCCAGCAGGCGAGTTCGAGCCCGTCGTAGCCGAAGTCGCGGGCCAGCCGGCAGACCTCTTCGAGGGGCAGGTCGGCCCACTGGCCGGTGAAGAGCGTGAAGGTGCGTGGCATGACGGGCCTCCTCAGACCGCGATGGGGGTGTAGACGGAGTTCTTCTCGGCGCTCTCCTCGACCGCGGCGAGGACGCGCTGCACCTGGAGGCCGTCGGCGAAGGACGGGGTGGGCGGGCGGCCGGCGGCGATGGCGCGGACGAGGTCGCGGGCCTGGTGCACGAAGGTGTGCTCGTAGCCGAGGCCGTGGCCCGGCGGCCACCAGGCGTCGAGGTAGGGATGGTCGGGCTCGGTGACCAGGATGCGGCGGAAGCCGGCGTGCGTGGCGGGCTCGGTGTGGTCGTGGTACGAGAGTTCGTTGAGACGTTCCAGGTCGAAGGCCAACGAGCCGCGCTCGCCGTTGAGTTCGATGCGCAGGGCGTTCTTGCGTCCGGTCGCGAAGCGGGAGGCCTCGAAGGAGGCGAGGGCGCCGGAGGCGAAGCGGGCGGTGAACAGGGCGGCGTCGTCGACGGTGACGGCTCCCGAACCGGACCGCTGGATGCTGCCCGTGGCTCCCTCGTCCGGGCCGCTCCCGGACACGGAACCCGTACCGGCGCCCGCGCCGCCCGCCCCGCTGTCCGCTCCCGGCACGGCGGAGAGGCCACTGGAGGCACCCGCGGGCCACGGCCGACTGCGCACGAACGTCTCGGTGAGCGCGGACACCCCGCCCAGCGGTTCCCCCGCCAGGAACTGCGCGAGGTCGACGATGTGCGCGCCGAGATCCCCGAGCGCCCCCGAGCCGGCCACCTCCCTGCGGAGCCGCCAGGTGAGCGGGAAGTCCGGGTCGACCAGCCAGTCCTGGAGGTAGGTGACCCGTACGTGCCGCAGAGCGCCGAGGCGGCCCTCGGCGACCATGGAGCGGGCGAGCACCGTGGCGGGCAGTCTGCGGTAGTTGAAGCCGACCATGGACAGCCGGCCGTGTCCGAGGGCCGTCGCGGCCGCCGCGGCCATCGTCTCCGCCTCGGCGACCGTGTTCGCGAGGGGCTTCTCGCACAGCACGTGCTTGCCCGCGGCCAGCGCGGCGACCGCGATCTCGGCGTGGCTGTCGCCGGGGGTGCAGATGTCGACGAGGTCGACGTCGTCCCGGGCGATCAGCGCACGCCAGTCCGTCTCGGCCGCCGCCCAGCCGTGCCGGTCGGCCATCGCCCGCACCGCCGCTCCGTCCCGGCCGCAGACGGCGGCGAGGACGGGGCGCAGCGGCAGGTCGAAGACGCGGCCCGCGGTGCGCCAGCCCTGCGAGTGGGCGGCGCCCATGAACGCGTAGCCGACCATGCCGACACGCAGTGGGGGCTTCGCGGCCTCGTCACCCCGGTGCGGCTGTCCCATACGGATGTCCTCCTCGTCGTCGTGGCGCGGTGGGAAAAGGGGCCCGGACCCCCGTACCGGGCCCCTGGAACGGGGGCGGCTCACTTGAAGCCGGTGGACATGTACTGCTTGACGTTGTCCTTGTCGACGACGGCCGAGTAGAGGGTGAGCGAGGCGGGGATCTCGAACTCGGCCAGTCCCCCGATGCCCTTGCCCTGGCCGAGGGTGCGGGCGAGGTCGATCGCGGACGCGGCCATGGTCGGCGGGTACAGGACCGTCGCCTTCAGGACGCTGTCGTCGGCCTCGATGGCCTGGAAGGCGGAGAGCGCGCCCGCCCCGCCGACCATCAGGAAGCCGTCCCGTCCCGCCTGCTCGATGGCCCGCAGCGCGCCCACGCCCTGGTCGTCGTCGTGGTTCCACAGCGCGTCGAACTTCGGCTGCGCCTGGAGGAGTTGGGCCATCTTGGCCTGGCCGGTCTCGACGGTGAACTCGGCCGCCTGGCGGGCGACCTTCTTGACGTTCGGATAGTTCTTCAGCGCCGCGTCGAAGCCCTGGGTGCGCTGCTTGGTGAGCTCCAGGTTGTCGATCCCGGCCAGCTCGATGACCCGGGCGTCGCTCTTGCCCTTGAGCTTCTCCCCGATGTAGTGGCCGGCGCTGAGCCCCATGCCGTAGTTGTCGCCGCCGATCCAGCAGCGGTACGCCTGCGGCGAGTTGAAGATCCGGTCGAGGTTGATGACGGGGATGCCGGCGCGCATCGCCTTGAGGCCGACCTGGGTGAGCGCCTTGCCGTCGGCGGGCAGCACGACCAGCACGTCGACCTTCTTGTTGATCAGCGTCTCGATCTGGCCGATCTGCGCCGCGGTGTCGTTGGAGCCCTCGGTGATCTCCAGGCTGACGTCCGCGTACTTCTTGGCGCGGCTCTTGGCGTTGTCGTTGATGGCGTTGAGCCAGCCGTGGTCGGCCTGGGGTCCGGCGAAGCCGATGGTGACGTGCTTGCCGGGCTTGTCGTCGGCGGCCGGCCGGTCGTTCGCGGCCGGCTTCTCGTCCTTGGTGTCGTTGCTGGTGCAGCCGGTGAGGAGGACGCCGGCCGAGACGGCGGCGGTGCCGAAGAGCAGTCCTCTGCGGCTGGTCAGGCTCATGGGTTCTGGCATGGCGGTGGACCCTTCCCGTGTCAGGTCGTGCTTGCTGTGCGCCGCTGGACCAGGACCGCGGCGACGATGATCGCGCCCTTGGCGATCTGCTGGACGTCGCTCTGGAGGTTGTTCAGCGCGAAGATGTTGGTGATCGTCGTGAAGATGAGGACGCCCAGCACGGAGCCGGTGATGGTGCCGCGGCCGCCGCTGAGCAGGGTGCCGCCGATGATCGCGGCCGCGATGGCGTCGAGTTCGTACAGGTTGCCGTTGGTGTTCTGGCCGGAGCCGGACAGGATGATCAGCAGGAACGCGGCGATGCCGCAGCACAGTCCGGACAGCAGGTAGAGGTAGAGCCGCTGGCGTCGTACGTCGATGCCGGCGAGGCGGGCCGCCTCCGCGTTGCCTCCGACGGCGACGGTGCGGCGGCCGAAGGTGGTGCGGTTCAGGATCAGCCAGCCGATGACGGTGACGACGGCGAAGACGAGGACCAGCGGCGGGACGCCCAGTACGTACGCGTCGCGCTCACCGAGCCCGAGGACGCCGTCCACCGACACGATCTGGGTTCTGCCGTCGGTGATCTGCAGGGCGAGACCGCGGGCCGAGGCGAGCATGGCGAGCGTGGCGATGAAGGGCACCACCCCGCCGTAGGCGACGAGCAGTCCGTTGACGAGGCCGCAGCCCACGCCGACGAGCACCGCCGTGAGGAGGATGCCCGCGAAGCCGTACTCCTGGGTGGCGACCGTGGTCGCCCACACCGAGGACAGCGCGACGATCGCGCCGACCGACAGGTCGATGCCGCCGGAGGTGATGACGAAGGTCATGCCGACGGTGACGACACCGATCACCGAGGCCTGGGTGAGGACGAGTTGGAGGTTGCGGGTGTCGAGGAATTCTTCGGGCCGGGTCACCCCTCCGATGACCACGAGGACGGCGAGGACACCGAGAAGCGACAGGGTGCGGACGTCGGCGCGGGCCACGGCCGTTCGCCACGCGGGGAGTTCACCCGTCGACGGCACCTTGCCGGTGCCTTCCCGGGGCGGGGACACGTGCTGCGTCATGACGCCGGGCTCCCTTCACTGGCCACAGGGCTTCCTTCCATGACGAGGTCGAGTACGCGGTGTTCGTCCAGCTCCGCCGCCGGTGCCTCGTGGACGACGCGGCCCTCGCGGAGCACGAGGACCCGGTCGGCGAGCCCGAGCACCTCGGGCACCTCGCTGGAGACCAGCAGGACGGCGAGCCCCTCGTCGGCGAGCCGCCGGACGACGGCGTACAGCTCGGCGCGGGCGCCGACGTCGACCCCGCGGGTGGGTTCGTCGAGGAGCAGGACCCGGCAGCCGCGCAGCAGCCAGCGGGCGAGCACGGCCTTCTGCTGGTTCCCGCCGGACAGGGTGCGGACCGGCGCGGACGGGTTGTCGGGGCGCAGCGAGAGTTCCCGGGTCGCGGCCCGCGCCGCGACGCGCTCGGCGCGCCGGTCGATCCAACCGCCGTGCGCGTAGCGGGACATGGACGACACGGACACGTTGCGGGTGACGGACTCCAGCATCAGCAGGGCCTGGGCCTTGCGCTCCTCGGGGGCGAGGCCGAGCCCGGCGCGCACGGCGGCGCGCACGCTGCCGGTGCGCAGCGGTCTGCCGCCGACGGCGACCCGGCCGGTCGTGGGCCTGCGCGCCCCGTAGATCGTCTCCAGGATCTCGGAGCGTCCGGAGCCGACGAGCCCCGCGAGGCCGACGATCTCGCCGGGGCGCACGTCGAGGTCGAGCGGCGCGAACTCGCCCTCCCGGGACAGGCCCCGGACGGTGAGGACGGGGTCCGCCGCCGGCCGTCCGGTGGGCCGGACGGGGAAGGCGTACTCGACGTTCCGGCCGGTCATCAGGGCCACGACCTCGCGGGTCGGGGTGGATCTGGCGGGCAGTCCGCCCGCGACCGCGCGCCCGTCCTTCAGCACGGTGACCCGGTCGCCGATGCGGCGGATCTCCTCCAGCCGGTGCGAGATGTACACGACGGCGACGCCGCCCGCGGTCAGCCCGCCGACGATGCGGAAGAGGTTGTCGACCTCGTCGGGGTCGAGGGCGGCGGACGGCTCGTCCATGACGATCAGCCGTACGTCGTGGGAGAGCGCCCGGGCCATGGAGACGATCTGCTGCTGGGCCGCCGACAGGTCGCCGACGAGCCGCCCCGGACCGATCTCCGGATGTCCGAGCCGCTTGAGCAGCGCGCCGGTCGACGTCCTGGCGGCCTTCCCGCGCACGATGAATCCGGCGGTGGTGAGTTCGTGTCCGAGATGGACGTTCTCGGCCACCGACAGGCCCTCCACCAGGTCGAGTTCCTGGTAGATGGTGGCGATGCCGAGGCGCATCGCGGCGATCGGGGACCGGAGGGTGACGGGTTCGCCCCGCCAGGTGATGGTGCCGTCGTCGGGCTGGTGGGCGCCGGCCAGGACCTTGATGAGCGTGGACTTTCCGGCGCCGTTCTGGCCGAGCAGACAGTGGACCTCGCCTGCCTGCACGTCGAGGTCGACGCCGTCGAGGGCCCTGACGCCGGGGAACGACTTGGTGATGCCGGACATGGTGAGCAGCGGTGGTTCGGGTGCCATGACGGTTCCCCTTGGCAGGCGTGCGGGCCGGTTGCCGGGTGGTGCGCGTGCAGGGCGAGCTGTTTTCGGACACGGCGGAGCCGGGCGTCGTGCCGGTGCTCCGCGGTGGGGTGCGGGTTACGCGGGTGAGAACAGGTGGTCGCTGATCAGCCGAGCCCCGCCGATGACTCCGGCGGTCGGGCCCAGCTCCCCGAGGACGATGGGCAGGTTGCCGGTCGCGAGCGGAAGCGACTGGCGGTAGACCTGGGTGCGGATCGCGGCGAGCAGGGTGTGGCCGAGACCCGTCACCCCGCCGCCGATCACCACCAGGCCCGGATTGAAGAAGCTGACGAGTGCGGCGATGACCTGGCCGGTGCGGTTGCCGCCCTCCCGGATCAGGTCGAGCGCCGTGGCGTCGCCCGCCGCGGCGGCCGCGGCGACGTCGACGGCGGTGAGGCCGCCGTTCGCCTCCAGCCGCGCGGCGAGTTCGGCCGACCGTCCCTGGTGGGCGGCCTCCACGGCGTCGCGCGCGAGCGCGGCTCCGCTGAAGTGGGCCTCCAGGCAGCCCCGGTTGCCGCAGGCGCACGGACGTCCGCCGGGCACGGACTGGATGTGCCCGATGTCCCCCGCGCTGCCCGTGGCCCCGCGGTGCACCTCTCCGCCGACGACGATGCCGCAGCCGATGCCGGTGCCGATCTTGACGCAGAGGAAGTCGCCCACGGAGCGGGCGACGCCCGCGTGCTGCTCCCCCATCGCCATCAGGTTCACGTCGTTGTCGACCATGACCGGGCAGCCCAGTTCCTGGCTGAGTGCCTCGCGGACCGGGAAGCCGTCCCAGCCGGGCATGATCGGCGGGGCGACCGGTACGCCTTCGGGGAAGCGGACCGGTCCCGGGACGCCGATGCCTGCGCCGTCGAAGCCCTCCGCGAACCCCGAGTCCTTCAACTTCGCTGCCATGCCCAGGACTTGTTCGAAGACCGCGACCGGTCCCTCGCGGACGTCCATGGGCTGGTTGATGTGTCCCAGGATCTCCAGTTCGGCGTTGGTGACGGCCACGTCGACCGAGGTGGCCCCGATGTCGACCCCCAGGAAGCGCAGCGCCGGCGCGAGCCGGATGTTGTGGGAGCGGCGGCCGCCGCGTGAGGCGGCGAGGCCGTCCGCCACGACGAGCCCGGTCTCCAGGAGCCGGTCCACCTCGACGGCCAGCTTCGACCGGGACAGGTCGATCCGGTCGCCGAGCTGGGCACGGGAGTTGGGGCCGTCGTCACGCAACAGCCGCAGCAGCCTGGCCTGATGGGCGTTCGCGGGTCGTGCCGTCATGCGTCTCACGAGCCCCTCCCCGCCCCACCGGCCTGCGTCCGTACGTTTCCGGCCACACGCACCGGTCGCGCTTTCGAGGGGAACGTAGCAGCGGCTGCCGGAGGTGGGAAGAAGTAGCGCAGCAATCGGCACCCACTTTCTCCACTCCGTGGACAAAGACGGGCGCGCGGGCATCCTTCGGACCGCCGCCGGCGACGCCACGGACGGTGGGCGGGGCGGTCGACTTCGGTGTTCAGCGAGTTACTTGGCGCGGTCGTGGTACATCTTCCGGGTGTGCTCCGTGTGGGCCCTCATGACCGCGGTGGCGCGCTGGCCGTCGCGTCCCGCGATCGCGGCGATCAGCTCGCGGTGCTCGATCCAGGACTGCTTGCCGCGCTGCCGGGCGACCGGTGTGTAGTACCAGCGGACCCGGCGGTCGACCTGCGCGGCGAGCTCCGCGAGCACCGTGTTCCCGGCGAGTTCCATGACCTTGGCGTGCAGCCGGGCGTTCAGCGCGACCGCGGCGTCCACGTCGTCGGCGGCCACCGCCCGCTCGCCCTGTGCGCACAGGTCCTCCAGTGCGCTGATCGCGTCGCTGCCCGCGTTGGCGGCCGCGAGCCGGGCCGCCTCGGCCTCCAGGAGCGTGCGCACCGTGAGGAGCTGGTCGGCCTCCTCCTCGGTCGGCTCGTGCACGAACGCGCCCTGGGCGGGCCGCAGATCGACCCAGCCCTCCGTGCTCAGCCGCTGCAGCGCCTCCCGTACCGGCTGCCGGGACACCCCGAGATGGCCGGCGAGTTCGCTCTCGACGAGGTGCTGGCCCGGCTGGAGGGCGCGGGTCGTGATGAGTTCGAGCAGCGCCTCGTACACGCGGTCGCGCAGCGGGCCCGGCCGTTCGAGCTTGGGTACCGCTCCCTGAGGCAGTCCTGCCGACAACATCACGGTCCCTCCTGGGCAGCGCCGTCGCCGCGATAGGGAAAGTCAATTATGAATTGTCTTTCGCCTACAGTCTACGGCGCACAAAGCCACGTGGGCACGGGAGTTGGGCCTGTCACACGGGGGTGGGCCGGATCCCGGCCGAGCCCGCCGGCAGCTCGGGCGGGCGGCGGGAGCCGGATCAGGGGCAGCGGACGACCTGTCCCGCGTACGAGAGGTTGCCGCCGAAACCGAACAGCAGGACCGGGTCGCCCGAGGAGATCTCGCCGCGCTCGACGAGCTTGGAGAAGGCGAGGGGGATGCTCGCGGCCGAGGTGTTCCCGGACTCGACGACGTCCCGCGCGACGACGGCGTTGACCGCGCCGATCTTCTGGGCGAGCGGCTCGATGATGCGCAGGTTCGCCTGGTGCAGGACGACGCCGGCGAGGTCCTCGGGGGTGAGGCCGGCCCGCTCGCAGGCCTTGCGGGCGATCGGCGGGAGCTGGGTGGTCGCCCAGCGGTAGACGCTCTGGCCCTCCTGCGCGAAGCGCGCGGGGGTGCCCTCGATGCGGACCGCGTGCCCCATCTCGGGCACCGAGCCCCACAGCACCGGGCCGATGCCGGGCTCCGCACCCGGCGCGCAGGCCTCGACGACGGCGGCGCCCGCGCCGTCCCCGACCAGGACGCAGGTCGTGCGGTCGGTCCAGTCCGCCACCTCGGACATCTTGTCGGCCCCGATGACCAGCGCCCGGGTCGCGGCACCGGCGCGCACGGCGTGGTCGGCCGTGGCGAGGGCGTGCGTGAAACCGGCGCAGACGACGTTGACGTCCATGGCGGCCGGGGAGGGGATGCCGAGGCGGGCGGCGACCCGGGCGGCCATGTTCGGGGAGCGGTCGACGGCGGTGGACGTGGCGACGAGCACCAGGTCGATGTCGCCCGGCGTCAGTCCCGCGGCGGCGAGCGCCTTGGCGGCAGCGTGCGCGGCCAGCTCGTCGACCGGCTCGTCGGGCCCGGCGATGTGCCGCGTCCGGATGCCGACCCGGCTCCTGATCCACTCGTCGCTGGTGTCGACCATGCCCGCCAGGTCCTCGTTGGTGAGTACCTTGGCGGGCTGGTAATGGCCGACGGCGGCGATCCGTGAGCCGTTCATGAGTGGTCCCCCTCGTTGCCTTGGGTAGCGGGATCCACCAGTCTGATCAGTGACTCACGGGTACGACGGCAGGTGATGCCACAGGATCTGGGCGCCAGGCTTGTCGGCTTCTGTCAGACTCTCGGCCAGCCCGAACACTCACCCACTGAACAGTTGTGTCGCTTTCTGTACCAGCTCATAGACGCCATAGCACAGGGGTGCGCCCACCCAGAGCCAGGCGAAGACGATGAGCGGTCGCCGGTCAGGCGGACTCGGGCTGCTGTCGTGCGACATCGGCTGCCTCCCTCGGTGCGGGGACGTGGTGGCGGGGGTGGACGGGCCGCACGAACTCGTTGGCGACGAAGCCTACGACGAGCAGCCCGATCATGATCAGGAACGACATGCCGTAGAGGGCCGAGCCGTGTTTGCCGGCCGCCTCCTGGTGGTCCGCGATCCGGTTGACGATCAGCGGTCCGAGCACGCCCGCCGTGGACCAGGCGGTGAGCAGCCGTCCGTGGATCGCACCGACCTGGTAGGTGCCGAAGAGGTCCTTCAGGTACGCCGGAACGGTGGCGAAGCCCCCGCCGTAGAAGGAGAGGATCACCAGGGCGCCGACGATGAACAGCGGCTTGGAGGAGTCCCCGAACCAGGCGATGAGCGCGTACATGAGCGCGCCGACGCCGAGGTAGAGGCGGTAGATGTTCTTGCGGCCGATCAGGTCGGAGGTCGAGGACCAGCCGATCCGGCCCGCCATGTTGGCGGCGGACAGCAGGGCGACGAAGCCAGCCGCGGCGGAGACGGACACGGGGGTGGAGCTGTCGGCGAAGAAGTCCGTGATCATCGGGGCGGCCTTCTCCAGGATGCCGATGCCCGCGGTCACGTTCATGCAGAGCACGATCCACAGGCACCAGAACTGCGGGGTGCGCACCGCGCTGCGCGCCGAGACCTGGACGCCGTCGAGCGCGCTCGGCCCGGAGGCGACCGGCCGCTCACCGCGCGGAACGCGCACCAGCAGGACACCGAGCGTCATGAAGAGGGCGTACGTCAGTCCGTGCACGAGGAACGCGAGGGCGATGCCGGAGGAGTCGGACCCGAAGGACTTCAGCATCTGGGCGGACCAGGGCGAGGCGATCAGCGCGCCGCCGCCGAAGCCCATGATCGCGATGCCGGTGGCCATGCCCGGCCGGTCCGGGAACCACTTGATCAGGGTGGACACCGGCGAAATGTAGCCGATGCCGAGGCCGATCCCGCCGACGAATCCGTAGCCGAACACGATCAGCCAGTACTGCTCGGTGGCGGCGCCGAGCGCGGAGATCAGGAAGCCGGAGGAGAAGCAGACGAGGGCGACGGTCATCGCCCAGCGCGGGCCGTTGCGCTCGACGAGCGTGCCGCCGAACGCGGCGGACAGGCCGAGCATCACGATGCCGAGCTGGAAGGGCAGCGCGCTCTCGGTCCCGCTGAGACCGAGCGCGGACTCCAGCGGCGGCTTGAAGACGCTCCAGGCGTACGCCTGGCCGATGGAGAGGTGGACCGACAGGGCGGCCGGCGGGACGAGCCAGCGGCTCCAGCCGGGGGGTGCGACAGGGGGGCTCATGATCCGGAACGATAGGAAGCGGTTGCCCGGCTGGGAAGCCGCGTGACGCAAACCGGCGGGACGCGTGCGACGAGCGGTCCTCCTGACGCGACGAACGGTCGTGGACGCCGGCCGAGCGGGCCCGCGGACGCCGGCGGGGTCGCGCGCGTGGCTGATTCACGTACTGCGCACGGTGGTTGTCGAATCCCTTGCCGCGACTCATTCCATCCTGTAGACAATATTTCGTCGACAGAGTTCGGCAGTTCCTCGGTACCCTCGACCGAACGGAGCGCCACACAGTGAGAGTCGCAGTTCTCGGCGCCGGTGCGATCGGCGCCTACGTCGGCGCCGCGCTGCACCGGGCGGGCGCCGACGTGCATCTCGTGGCCCGTGGACCGCATCTCGCGGCCATGCGGCAGCACGGCGTCCAAGTCCTCAGCCCGCGCGGCGACTTCACCGCCCGGGCCCATGCCACCGACGACCCGGCCGAGATCGGTCCGGTCGACTACGTCTTCCTCGGCCTCAAGGCCAACTCGTACGCGGCGTGCGGGCCGCTCATCGAGCCGCTGCTGCACGACACCACGGCGGTGATCGCCGCCCAGAACGGGATCCCCTGGTGGTACTTCCACCGGCACGGCGGACCCTACGACGGTCACCGCGTGGAGAGCGTGGACCCCGGCGGCGCGGTCAGTGCGGTGCTCGCGCCGGAGCGGGCCATCGGCTGCGTCGTGTACGCCGCCACGGAACTGGAGGGGCCCGGCGTCGTCCGCCATCTCGAAGGCACCCGGTTCTCCATCGGGGAACCGGACCGGTCCGTCTCGGCACGCTGCCGGGCGTTCGGCGACGCGATGCGGGACGGCGGGCTGAAGTGCCCGGTCGAGCCGGACCTGCGCAACGATATCTGGCTCAAGCTGCTCGGCAACATCTCCTTCAACCCGATCAGCGCACTCGCCCGCGCCACGATGCGGCAGATGTGCCTGCACGGCGGGACGCGCAAGGTCATCGAGATCATGATGACCGAGACGCTGAGCGTCGCCGAGGCACTCGGCTGCGAGGTGGGGGTGTCCATCGAGCGTCGCCTCGCGGGCGCCGAGCGGGTCGGGGACCACCGCACCTCCACGCTCCAGGACCTGGAGCGCGGTAAGCCCCTTGAACTCGACGTGCTGCTCGCGGCCGTCGTGGAACTCGCCGAGATCACCGGGGTGCCGGTGCCGACCCTGCGCACCGTCCACGCCATCTCGGACCTGCTCGCGCTGCGGACGGCGGCATGAGCGCGGAGCGGGCCGCGGGGCCGGGCGGCATGCGGTCCGCTCCGTCCGTGCAGGACAATGAGGACCTGACGGTCACCCGGTCGCGCGACGGGCCGGTGACCCGCACGGCAACCGCCGCACAAGGGCCTCTTCGGCCGGCCGCACGACAGAACCGGGACTGATCAGGACATGGGACGAGTCACGGAACGACGCAAGGTGATCCGCATCCGGGACGGGGCCGTGAACACCCGCCCCGACACGCTCGTCGCCGAGGAGCCACTGGAGATCCGTCTCAACGGCAAGCCCCTCGCCATCACGATGCGCACCCCGGGCGACGACTTCGCGCTCGCGGCGGGCTTCCTGGTCAGCGAGGGGGTGCTCGGCGCGGCCGAAGAACTGCAGAACATCGTGTACTGCGCGGGCGCCACCGTGGACGGCTCCAACAGCTACAACGTCGTCGACGTACGGACCGCGCCGGGCGTCGTCATCCCCGACATCACGCTCGAACGCAACGTGTACACGACGTCCTCCTGCGGCCTGTGCGGCAAGGCGAGCCTCGACGCGGTCCGCACCACGGCCCGCTGGCCCGTCGACGACACGGCGGGCGACACCACTCCCCCGGTGCGGCTGGAGCCCGAGCTGCTCGCGCGCCTCCCCGACCGGCTGCGCGCGGCGCAGCAGGTCTTCGACCGGACCGGGGGTCTGCACGCGGCGGCGCTGTTCACCGAGGAGGGCGAGCTGGTCGACGTCCGCGAGGACGTGGGCCGGCACAACGCGGTCGACAAACTGGTCGGCCGTGCCCTGCAGAACGGCACGCTCCCGCTGTCCCGGACGGTCCTGCTGGTCTCCGGCCGGGCCTCCTTCGAGCTGGCGCAGAAAGCGGTGATGGCCGGTATCCCGGTGCTGGCGGCGGTCTCCGCCCCGTCGTCGCTCGCGGTCGACCTGGCCGCGGAGACCGGCCTGACCCTGGTCGGCTTCCTGCGCGGCTCCAACATGAACGTGTACGCGGGCGAGCACCGGATCGCTCTGCGGGCCGCGGCCGCCCAGGGCTGACCAGGCTCCCCGCTACACGGCGGCGGGGCCCCGAACGGCGGGGTGCGCCCCCTGCGCCGGAGGGGCCCCGCCTCAGCCGCGTACCCCCGCGACCTCGGCGAACGCGGCGACCAGGGGTGCGCGGCGGCCCGCCTCCCAGGCGAGGAACACCTGGTCGGGCGGGGCGTCCGTGACGGGCACGTAGGCGATGTCCGGACGGGAGTACGTCGCGGCCACGGACTCCGGTACGAGCGTGATGCCGGCGCCGCCCGCCACGCGCTCGAACTTCTCCTCGACGGTCCGGATCGGTGTGTCGTCCGGACCGGGGTCGGAGTAGCGCAGCCGCCTCTCGCCGTCCAGGTCGCAGAGGACGAGCTCCTGTTTCCCGGCGAGCCGATGAGCGGCCGGCAGCATGGCGACCATGGCCTCGCCGAACAGGGGCAGCAGGGTGAGTCCCCGCTCGTCGACGGGCCCGCGGACGAAGGCGACGTCGACGGTCCCGTCGAGGATCAGCCGCTCCTGGTCGTCCCACTCCACGCGGCGGGCGGCCACGTCGACGTCGGGATGGCCGGCGGAGAAGGCGCGCAGGGCGTGGGTGACGACGACCCCGGCCCGGAAGCCCACGACGAGCCGGCGCGGGCCGCGGGCCGCACGGTGTGCCCGCCGCCGGGCGGCTTCGGCGGCGGCGAGCAACGGGCCGGAGTCGTCGAGGAGTTGGCGTCCGGCGGCCGTCAACCGGACACCGTGGCTGTCGCGGTCGAAGAGCACCGCGTCCAAGTCCTTCTCCAGGGACCTGATCTGACGGCTCAGCACCGGCTGGGCGATGTGCAGCCGCTCCGCGGCGCGGCCGAAGTGCAGCAGTTCGGCCACGGTCACGAAGTAGCGGACCTTGCGCAGGTCGAGGTCCACGGCCGCTCCTTCCGTCCGTCCGGTGGCGATGCCTTCAGGGTATCGCCGGCGCCGGAAGAGGTCTTGGACGGCGGGGCGGTACCGCGCGCAGGCTTGCGGACACCGGGGCGGCCCCGGGGAACACGTGGAAGGGAACGGACATGGGTCTGCGAGGACAGCGGGTCGTCGTGATCGGCGGTACGGCGGGGATCGGGTTCGCGGTCGCGGAGGCGGCGGCGCGGGAGGGGGCCGAGGTGGTGGTCGCCTCGCGCCGCCGGGAGAGCGTGGACGCCGCGCTGAAGAGGCTGCCCGCGGGCGCCGAGGGGGAGGTGCTGGACGCCACCGACGAGGAGGCGGTGCGGGAGTTCTTCGGCCGGGTCGGCGCGTTCGACCATCTCGTCTACACCGCCGGTGAGTCCCTGCTGCTGGAGAGCCTCGCCGAGTCGGACCTGACGCGGGCCCGGGGTTTCCTGGACACCCGGCTGTGGGGTGCGTACACGGCCGTGAAGCACGGCGCGCCGGCGATCCGGGAGGGCGGTTCCGTGGTCCTGACGACCGGTACGGCCGGGCGCCGGCCCATGCCGGGGACGACGGTCGCGGCGAGCCTGTGCGGGGCGATGGAGTCACTCACCCGGGCTCTGGCCCTGGAACTCGCGCCGCTCCGGGTGAACGCCGTCTCGCCGGGGGTGGTGCGCACCGAGCTGTGGCGGGACCTGCCCGCGCAGGACCGCGACGGACTGTTCGCGTCCGCCGCCGGCTCGCTCCCCGTCGGCCGGGCGGGCGAACCGGAGGACATCGCCGAGGCCTACCTCTACCTGATGCGCGGCGGCTACACCACCGGCTCGGTGGTCGTGGTGGACGGGGGCGGGGTTCTGGTCTGAGGACCGGGCCGCCCGGGCGTGTGACACCGGGCCGAAAGCGGGACGCCGGCCCGCGACCCGATCCGGCCGTCGGCGTCGAAGATGCGGCCGGCCACGCACGCTTCGGCGTCCTGTTCGCGCCGCTGGACGCCGGGGTGCCGAGGCCCAGATCGCACACGCCGAGACCGGGGCGTCCCGAACGGCCCCCACATCACCCTGCGCCGACTCGCAGGGCGGTCCGGCGCGCACGCCGGGCCGCGCCGACCGGTGGGACGCCGCGTCGAGGGGGGCCTCCCGCCGGTACGCGCACCGCGACGCGCACGCCGGGCCAGGGTGACCGGTGGGACGCACCGCGTCGAGGGGGCCTCCCACCGCTACGCACACCGCGACGCGGTGCGTCTCACCCGCTCCGCCCCGGCGTCCGGGCATCACCACCGGGGCCGTACCCCCGGCACGCCACCGGCGCCCCGGGCTCACCTCGGCGGGCGCACCGGCTCCCGCCGCCCCCGCGACGCGAGGAGGAAGCACGCCCGCTCCGGCGGCACCCCGGCGACCGGTGCGACACCGCGTCGAGGGGGCCTCCCGCCGGTACGCGTACCGCGACGCACACGCCGGGCCGGGGTGACCGATGGGACGCACCGCATCGACGGGCCCTCCCACCCGTACACACACACCGCGACCTCGGAGCATCTCACCGCACCGGCCCCGGTCCGCGCGTCACCACCGGGGCCGTGCCCCGGCACGCCACCGGCTCCCGGCTCACCTCGGCGGGCGCACCGGCTCTGCCGCCCCCGCGGCACGAGGAGCAGGCACGCCGGCACCCCGGCGACCGGTGGGACACCGCGTCGAGGGGGGCCTCCCACCGGTACGCGCACCGCGACGCGCACGCCGCGCAGGGGTGACCGATGGGACGCACCGCATCGACGGGGCCTCCCACCCATACGCACGCCACGACGTCGGAGAGGCTCACCGGCACACCACCGGCGTCCGCGCGTCACCACCGGGGCCATGCCCCGGCACGCCACCGGCGCCCCGGGCTCACCTCGGCGGGCGCACCGGCTCCCGCCGCCCCCGCGACACGAGGAGGAGGCGCGCCGACTCCCCCCGGCACCCGCCTCACTTCGCCGCGTGGTGCGGCGCACCGGCCTCCCCGGTACGCCGCTCACCGGGCCGCGAAGCGCACCTCCGCCGCGGTCACGACGGTGCCGAGGCGGGGGAAGTCCAGCCGGACGGAGGCGTCGTGCTCGGGCGCGGTGAACGCGGCCATCGCGTCCTCGACGAAGACGAGGTCGTAGCCGAGGTCGCCGGCGGCGCGCGCGGTCGACTCGACCCCCAGGTTCGTGGCGATCCCGCCGAACACCACGGTGGAGACGCCGTGTTCGCGCAGCTTGTCGTCGAGACCGGTGCCCTGGAACCCGCCGATGGTCCGCTTCACGATCTCCAGGTCGCCGGCCTCGGCGAGCCCGGCGACGAGGCCGCTGCCCGGGGGCTGTTCGGGCACTCCGGACCGCTCGACCCGGACGAGCACGACAAGCGCGCCCGCCTTGCGGAAGGTGGCCGCCAACTCCTCGGCGGTGGCGAGGACTTCGGTGCCCTTGTGAGGCGCCAGGGGCAGCGCCACGATGCGCTCCATCAGATCGACGAGCACCAGGGCGGTGCACGCCGGATCGAGGGCGAGGCGGGGTTCGGCTTCGGGTGCGGTCATGACGGAACGTTAGCCCGCATCAGCCGTCCGTACCGGAAATCCGGATCAACAAGCCCGTGAACTGCTCCCGCCGGGCCGTCGGGCGTGGCACGGCAGGCCGGCGCGGCCCGCGTTCCGGCGGTCCGCGCCCTCCCGCCGTACGGCAACGAGCCGACACGCGCGGCCGTGCCGCGTCCGGCCCTCCCGGGACGGGCCGGGGCAAGGTGATCTTGTGCCCGGACGCTCCGTCCGCTCGTCGTGGGGCAGGCGAAAATCTGGCGTGAACACGACCGGTGCATGCTCCTTGTGAGGTGCGTGAGTGCCCAAGTAGCGTCTGCGGCGCGAACGTTGGACGTGGGATGTCCAGAGAATCCGGATTGCCCAGCCGTACGAAGGGCAGGTCGCACCATGCCGTCACGCCTCCGCAGCCGTCTGAGATCCGTCCTCGCCACGCGACCGGGCCCGGGCTGCGCCTCCCGCCCGCGCCACCGCTCCCGTCCGGTCGCCGCCCTCACCGCCCTCCTCGGCGCCGCCGCCCTGCTCACGCTGCCCGGCACGGCACACGCGTCACCTGCCGAGACCGCCCCGGCGGCCCCGGCCCGCACCGCCACTGCCGCCACTGCCGCCACTACCGCCACCGCGCCCGGCCCGTTCGAACAGCAGGTGCTGTTCAAGGTCTCCCAGGACCCGGGCTACGCCTGCTTCCGCATCCCGTCCGTCGTACGGACCACCGACGGGACGCTGCTGGCGTTCGCCGAGGGACGCGTCCTGAACTGCGGTGACGCGGCGGACATCGACATCGTCGTCAAGCGGTCCGGCGACGGCGGGCGCACCTGGAGCCCGCTGCGGGTCGTCAACGACGGGGGCGGCGACACCCACGGCAACCCCACCCCGGTCGTCGACCGCGAGACCGGCCGGATCCTGCTCGCCGAGACGTACAACACGGGCCGGACCGACAGCGCGAGCTGCTCCGTACCGTGCGACCGCACCCCGCACCTCCAGTACAGCGACGACGACGGTCTCACCTGGTCGCAGCCGCGCGACCTGAGCGACGAGATCCTGCCCGCGAACTGGAACTCGTGGTACGCCACCGGCCCGGTGCACGGCATCCAGCTCACCCGCGGACGGCACGCGGGACGCCTGGTCTTCGCCGTCAACACCGAGACGTGGAGCGGCGGTCGGGTCACCGCCAACAACGCCGCGCTCGTCACCAGCGACGACGGCGGCGACCACTGGGACATCGGCGCGCGGGACTCCTGGCCGATCGCCGACGACGGGACCTTCCGGCAGAAGCCCTCCGAGATGACGCTCACCGAGCGGACCGACGGATCGGTCCTGGTCAGCGGCCGCGAGCAGGACGGCACCGACCTGGGGCACCGCACCCAGGCGGTGAGCCGGGACGGCGGCGACAGCTTCGTGTCGCCCTTCGCCGCCCTCCCCGACCTGTACGCGCCCCAGGTGCAGGGCTCGGTCCTGCGCGTCGGCGACCGGATCCTGCTGGCCTGCCCGGGCGACCCGGACCGCCGCCGGACCATGATGATCCGCTCCTCCTACGACGGCGGACGCACCTGGGACAGCGTCGACCGCGGCAGCGTCGTGACCACAGACTGGTCGGGCTACTCCGACCTCGTTCGCGTCGACGGCGACGCCGTGGGCCTGTTGTACGAAGGCGGCGCGGTCGACGCCCGCGACGAGATCCGCTTCGCCCGCTTCACCGAGGACTGGCTCCGCCCCCGCCGGGGCCCCGACCCGACGACCGCCGACCTCGTGCCGTTCGCCCGGCCGGCCGCGGTCCTCGGCGGCGCCCGCGAGACGGCCGGCGTGCGCGGCGGCGCGCTGGAGTTCGACGGCACCGACGACGCCGTACGGCTGCCCTACAGCAGCCGGCTGCCGCTGGGTGCCAAGGACTTCACCGCCTCCCTGTGGTTCCGCTACACGGCCACCAGCGGTGAACAACCGCTGCTGTGGATGGGCGGGATCGGTACGACCCAGCCGCAGGTGTGGGTGCGCGGGGAGCCCGCGTCCGGCCGGATCACCGGTCTCATCACCACCAGGAGCGGCGCGGCGGCCCCGGCCACGGCGTCCGTGCGGACCGCCGGCGCGTACAACGACGGCCAGTGGCACCATCTGGCGCTGCGCCGGGGCGGCGGACAGCTCACCCTGTCCGTCGACGGGACGACCGTCGGCGCCGCGGACGTGCCCGGATCGGTCAGCCGGAACGCGCCGTTCGGGGTGCACGTCGGCCAACGGATGGACAGCCGGGCCTACTTCACGGGTGCCATCGACGACGTGCGGGTCAACGACCGGGCGTTGAGCGACGCCGAACTGGCGGCCGGGCCCCCGGAGCACATGACCCGCGACACCGTCCTGTGGCTCCCCATGGACCGGGTGGGCGGGGGCCACTAACGTCCCGTCCGTGCCCGACGACGCGCGAACGCGACGGCGGACCGGGGCCGGACTCGGCGTCCTGCTGGCCCTGGTCTCGGCCGCCGTGCTGCTCACCGCCCTCCCGGACCACGACCGGGAGGGCGGCGGCACGTGCGCCGCGCGCACCCTGCGGTCCTGGTCCCCGGACGCTCGGCACACGGACGCGTTCGCCCGGTACGGGGACGACGCCGGCCGCGCCGACGACTGGACCGGCGGCGACGGCACCCACTCGGTGCGGCTGCCGGACGGCCGGGTGCTGTGGCTGTTCTCGGACACCTATCTCGGGCAGGTGTACGCACCGCCGAACCCGGTCGGCGAGTCCTATGCCTGGCGCGACGCGGGCACCCCCCTGGTGCGCAACGCGGCGGTCGTGATGTCACGCGACGGCAGACCGCTGAGCACCCTGCCCGCGCCGCTCTTCCCGGACCCGGCCCCGCAGCAGTGGCGCTGGCCGGTGGCCGCCCGCGTCGAATCCCGCTCCCCCGGCTCGGGCGAGCAGGTCCTGCGCGTCCTGCTGTGGACGCGCGCCACGGGCCCCGCGCCCTGGATCTACGGGGTGCCGACGGCCACCGAGGTCGCCACCCTGTCCCTGCCCGGGCTGCGCCTCGAAGGGGTCACCACGGTCCTGGACCAGCGTCAGGTGGCGGACGCCTCCCGGCGCGTCCTCTTCGGCACCGCGGCCGTCGACGCGGGCGGCTGGACCTACGTCTTCGGCGGCGACGACGGCCGCGCCGTCGGCCGTTCCGCCTCGCGGGCCTATGTGGCGCGGGTGCCGCGCGGCCGGCTCGGCGAGCCGGGCGCCTGGGAGTACTGGGACGGCACGGCCTGGACGGTGCGCGGGCTTCCCGCGCCGGTGCTCGGGGACGGCCAAAACACCGGCGTGGGCAGCGCGTTCACCGTCGTGCGGGACGGCGGCACGTACGTCCTGTTCACCATGGCGACGGGCGCGGCGGGCCTGACCACGGTCACCTCCTACTGGGCGTGCGCCCCCACCGGGCCCTGGCACGGGCCCGCCCGGGGCTTCAGCCCTCCGCTGCCGCCGGGCGAGGTGGCCGCCTACAACCCGCAGGCGCATCCCGAACTGGACGACGGCGGCCGGATCGTCCTGAGCTACGACGTCAACTGGCTGGACGTCACGGGCGGTGCGGCACAGACACACCTCAGCCGGAACGTGTCCCTGTACCGACCGCGCTTCGTGACGCTGCGCCTGGGGGCACCCTCCTAGCGCTCCCGGCCGATCCGGTGGCGCCGCCCGCGCCGCGTGTTCCGCCGGTGCCTCTCGTCCCGTCCGGCCGGTCCGGGCCGGTTCCGTCGGCCGGCCCCGCCACCTCGGGGTCGCGGGCGCGGCGCTTGGCGATCACCGCGCACACCATCAGCTGCATCTGGTGGAAGAGCATCAACGGGAGGACGGCGAGTGAGGCGTGCGCGCCGAACAGGACGCTGGCCATGGGGAGTCCGGAGGCGAGCGACTTCTTCGACCCGGCGAACTGGATGGCGACGCGGTCCGCCCGTCCGAAGTGCAGCGCCTTCCCGCCGTACCAGGTGAGGGCCAGCATCACGGCGAGCAGCACCGCCTCGACGACCAGCAGTCCCGCCAGCCGGACCGCGCTGACCTGGTGCCAGATGCCCTGCACCATGCCCTCGCTGAACGCGGTGTAGACGACGAGCAGGATCGAACCGCGGTCGACGTAACCGAGGACCTTCTTGTGCCGGGTGATGAACGCGCCGATCCAGCGCCGCAGCACCTGCCCGGCGACGAACGGCACCAGCAGCTGCAGCACGATCTTGACGAGCGAGTCGGCGGAGAACCCGCCTCCGCTGCTGCCGAGCAGGGCGGCGGCGAGCAGCGGGGTGATCACGATGCCGGCCAGCGAGGAGAAGGAGCCCGCGCAGATCGCGGCGGGTACGTTGCCGCGCGCGATCGAGGTGAAGGCGATCGACGACTGGATGGTCGAGGGGACCAGGGTGAGGAACAGCAGACCGGTGTACAGGTCGTGCGTCAGGAACACCGGGACCAGGCCGCGGGCGGCGAGGCCGAGCAGCGGGAACACCACGAAGGTGCACACGAGCACCGTGGTGTGCAGCCGCCAGTGCTTGACGCCCTCCACCGCCTCACGGGTCGACAGGCGGGCGCCGTAGAGGAAGAAGAGGAACGCGATCGCCGCCGTGGACGCCCCGGAGGCGACGTCCGCTCCCGTACCGCTCGCGGGGAACAGGGCGGCGAGCCCCACGGTCCCGAGCAACAGCAGGATGTACGGATCGATCGGCATCCAACTCGGCCACTGCAGGCGTTTCACGGTGCTCCACTGCTCGTTCGGTGCGTCGGTCGGGGCCGTCGGAGGTGCCGTTCGGACCGGCCCGGGTCGTGCCCTCTCCATCGTCCTCTCCCCTTCCGCGATCGGGAATCCTTCACACCGTTCTGACTGTCATCACGTTCCGCGATAACGTGATCGACATGTACGACCCTTCGCAGCTGCGTACGTTCCTGGCGGTGGCGCAGACCCTCAGCTTCACCCAGGCCGCCCGGCGGCTCGGGGTGCGTCAGTCGACGGTCAGCCAGCACGTGCGCCGGCTGGAGGACGCGGCCGGGCGGCAGTTCTTCTCCCGGGACACGCACTCGGTGGAGCTCACCGAGGACGGCGAGGCGATGCTCGGGTTCGCGCGCCGGATCCTGGAGGTGCAGGAGCAGGCCACGGCGTTCTTCACGGGGACGCGGCTGCGCGGCCGGCTGCGCTTCGGTGCCTCCGAGGACTTCGTGCTGACCCGGCTGCCGGAGATCCTGGAGGGGTTCCGCTCCGACCATCCCGAGGTGGACCTGGAGCTGACGGTCGAGCTGTCCGGCACCCTCCACGAGCGGCTGGCGGCGGGCGATCTGGACCTGGTGCTGGCGAAGCGGCGGCCCGAGGACGCGGGCGGTCAACTCGTCTGGCACGACCACCTGGTGTGGATCGGCGCCCCGCGGCTGCGCCTGGACCCGGAGCGCCCGGTGCCGCTGATCGTCTATCCGCCGCCGGGCATCACCCGCGCCCTCGCGCTGGAGGCACTGGAACGCCAGGGCCGGTCCTGGCGCATCGCCTGCACCAGCGGCAGCCTGAACGGGCTGATCGCCGCGGCCCGCGCGGGGCTCGGCGTGATGGCCCACTCCCGGGGGCTCGTGCCTCCGGGGCTGGCCCGGGTCCCGGAGCGGGCGGGCCTGCCCACGCTGGGCGAGGTGGACTTCGTGCTGGTGCACGGGCGCCGGAGGCCGTCGGCGCAGGGGGCGGCGGACGCGCTCGCGGCGGCGGTCCTGGCGGGCGGCGACCGGCTGCACCGGGGGCGGCGGGGCTGAGGGAGGTCAGCGGGGCCGGGTGTACGTGAGCTGCTTGACCCGGCGCAGGAACGGTGTCGTCTCGACGTGCTGGACGCCGTCGAGCCGGCCGAGCGGGCCGCTCAGATAGGCGTAGAGGCCGGCCGTGTCGGGGACGACGGCGGTCACCACGATGTTGGAGGGGCCCGCCGTGGCGGAGGCGAAGGCGACCTCGTCGTGGGCGGCCAGGGCCTGTCCGACGGAGTGGAGGGCGGCGGGGGCCGCGGTGATCCACAGACAGGCGGCGAGAGGGTAGCCGAGGATCTCCGAGTGGTACTCGACGTCGATGTACACGGCGCCGGAGGCGAGCAGCGCGGACAGCCGGCGTTTGACGGCCGACTCGGAGCGTCCGGTGGCGCGTTGCAGCTCCGGGTAGGTGGCGCGGCCGTCGCGTTCGAGCGCGGCGACCAGCGGTTCGTCCTCGGGGTCGATCCGAGCGGGACCGTCGGTCGCCGGCCGCTCGGGGCGCAGTGCGGCGATCTGGTCGCCGGTCAGCGCGGTGAACTTGCCGGTCCAGCCGTCGGGTCCGCCGAAGAAGCGGTGGATCAGCTGGTGGGCCCGGATCTCCAGGATGCTCGGGGTGCGCGGGAGTTTGCCGAGCAGCAGGTCGTCGCGGTCGCCGGCGCTGCGCGGCCGGGTCATGCAGAGCACCTCGGTGCCGCCGGAGGCCAGGCCGATCCAGGCGGTGTCGGGGCGCTTGGCGAGGGCGTCGGCGATGGCCTCGACGCCGTCGGGCGTGCAGCGCAGCCGCAGCATCCAGTGGTCCTGGCCGAGCCGCTGGGCGTCCCGGACCGCGACGACCCGCAGGCCGCCCTCGGCGCACAGCCGGCGGTAGCGCCGGGCGATCGTCTGGTCGGAGGCGTCCAGCACCTCCCCGATCCGGCTGAAGGAGGCCCGTCCGTTCACCTCCAGGGCCGCGAGCAGTCGCAGATCGAGACCGTCGAGGCTGTGGGATTCCATCTCCATGCGACCCGTCCCTGTCGGATTCCGTCGGCCTTGGACCGGCGACCACCGCGATCGGCCGGCGCCACCCCATCGTACGGAGAAGCACGAGCCGACCGGCACGAAGGTGCCGGCGGGGTCGGCCGTATCGGCGTCGGCGCCCCGCGTCCTGACTCGGGGACGCACGGGGACGGACGCGGATCCGGCGGTACAGGGAGATGAGGACATGCGTAGTGGGGGCCGCTGACGGCGGTGTGCCTGGGCACGTTCATGTTGTTGCTGGACGTGACGATCGCGATCGTCGCGCTGCCGGACATGGCGCGGGGGCTGCACGCCTCGCTGGGCGATCTGCAGTGGGTGATCGACGGATACGCGCTGGCGCTCGCCGCGCTGCTGCTGGGGGTGGGGTCGGCCGCCGACATCCTGGGCCGGCGCCGGGTGCATGTGGCGGGCGTCGTGCTGTTCGCGGCGGCGTCGCTGTGGTGCGGGCTGGCGACCGGGCCGCAGATGCTGGTGACCGCCCGGGTGGTGCAGGGGGTGGGCGCGGCGGCGACGCTCGCGACGACGCTGCCGGTGCTCGGCTCGGTCTACCGGGGGCGGGACCGGTCCACCGCGCTCGGGGTGTGGGGCGCGGTCAGCGGCAGTGCCGCGGCGGTCGGCCCGGTGCTGGGCGGGTTGCTGACCGAGGGGCCCGGCTGGCGGTGGATCTTCTTCGTGAACCTGCCGGTGAGCGTGGCCGCGGTGTGGCTGACGCTGAAGGTGGTGCCGGAGTCCAAGGGCCCGCGCGGCCTGCGGATCGACTGGGCGGGCACGGCGGCGTTCGCCTGTTTCGCGGGAGCGACGACCTTCGCGGTGGTGCGTGCGGGGTCCGACGGCTGGGCGTCGGCCGTGACCACGGGCTCCTTCGTCGTCGCCGCCGTGTCACTCCTCGCCTTCGTCCTCGTCGAGCGGCGGGTGGCACAGCCGCTGCTCGATCTGGCGCTGCTGCGCAAGCCCGCGTTCGCCGGCGTGCTGCTGGGCGCGCTCGCCTTCAACGGGGCGGCGTTCGGCGTCATCCCGTACCTCTCGATCTGGATGCAGACGGTGCTCGGGCTGAGTCCGGTGCACGGAGGGCTCACCCTGCTGCCGATGACCGGCGCCTCGGTGGTCGTCGCGATCCTCGCCGGCAAGCTGCTGCACGGGGCCCCGGCGTGGCTCACGATCGGCGGCGGGCTGCTGCTGATCGGCTCGGGCGTCCTGTGCCAGGCGGTTCTCGACGCGGGCACGGGCTGGACGGTGCTGGTGCCGGGTCTGGGGCTCGTCGGGATCGGCGTCGGCCTCGTCGCCCCGGCGCTCGCGGGCGCCGCGCTCGCCTCCGTCCCGCAGGAGCGGGCGGGGATGGCGAGCGGCGCGGTGAACACGGTCCGGCAGCTCGGGTACGCGCTCGGGGTGGCCGCCTTCGGGACCGTGCTGATCTCCCGGATGCGGGACACGCTGTCGCACGACGCGGCGCACACGCTGGCGGGCGGCGGCGCCGGGGCGCTGCGGGGCAGGGTCCCCGAGCACACGCTGCGGGACGCGTTCGCCTCGGGGCTGGACACGGCGTCGGTGGCGGCCGGGGTGACGGCCCTGGTCGCGGGCGCGCTCGTCCTGATCCTGGTCCGGGCACCGCGCGCGGCGGCGAGCCCGGCGGGCGCCCCCGCGGAGAAGCTGCCGGCACCCCAGGGCTGAGACCCGCCCGCCCGAGCCGGTCCCGGACCGCGGGGACCGGCTCGGCACGCACTGCCCCGGCACCTCGCGCCCCGTGCCGGGCCGCCCGCGCCCCGCACGGGGCCTCCACGGGCCCCGGAGGCCGCCGCAGCCGGGCGGTGGTTCAGGAGGCCCGCGGAGAGGGTTCACACCGCCGCGGGACGGGGAGGATCCCCTCCGGCGCGGGTGGCTCCGCGGACTGGTCCGGGGTCGTACAGATTCCGTGGAGATTGCGGACCCGAAACCTACGGAACCGTAGGCAATTCTGTCCGGCCCTTCCCCTTGTGCGGGCATTTCCTCGGCTGACCAGTGCGGACGCCGTGCCCGTCGGCTGTTCGAGCCCCCTCCCGTCCGGTCCCGGGGTGGGGTAGCTTTCACGGCGCTGTGCGGAGCGCCACGAGGAGCGGTATTGCGCGAGTTCACCAACCCCCCGTTGGCGTCGGCGCCGCCGGTGGGCGGCCTGGCCGACGTCGTCTTCGAGTATGCCCAGGAGGATCCGCTGCGCATCGCGCTCGGCCGTAAGGACGAGCGGGGAGAGTGGCGCGACGTCACCGCGGCCGAGTTCCGCGACGAGGTCCTGGCCCTCGCCAAGGGCCTGCTCGCCCAGGGCGTCCGCTTCGGCGACCGCGTCGCCATCATGTGCCGCACCCGCTACGAGTGGACCCTCTTCGACTTCGCCCTGTGGACGGTCGGCGCCCAGGTGGTGCCCGTCTATCCCACGTCCTCCGCCGAGCAGGTCTTCTGGATGCTGCACGACGCGCAGGTGTCGGCGGTCATGGTGGAGCACGAGGACCACGCGATGACCATCGCCACGGTCGTCGACCGGCTGCCGTCGCTGCGGCAGCTGTGGCAGCTCGACGCCGGCGCGGTGCACGAGCTGTACGAGGCCGGGGCGCACATCGACGACGACGTGGTGCACCGGCACCGCCGCGCCGTCACCCCCGAGTCGACCGCGACGATCATCTACACCTCGGGCACCACCGGGCGGCCCAAGGGCTGTGTCCTGTCGCACGAGAACTTCATGTTCGAGGCGGACACCGTCATCGAGCGCTGGGAACCGGTCTTCCACTCCAAGCGCGGCGACGAGGCGACCACCCTGCTGTTCCTGCCGCTCGCGCACGTCTTCGGGCGGATGGTGCAGGTGGCCGCGGTACGCGGGAGGGTCAAGTTCGGGCACCAGCCGCAGCTGAACGCGGCCGCGCTGCTGCCGGACCTGGCCGCCTTCCGGCCGACCTTCTTCCTGGCCGTGCCCTACATCTTCGAGAAGGTGTTCAACGCCGCCCGTCGCAAGGCCGAGAAGGAAGGCAGATCGGGCCCCTTCGAGAAGGCCGTCGACATCGCCGTGCGCTACGCGGACGCCATCGAGGCGAAGGCCTGGGGCATCGGCCCCGGCCCCTCGGCGAGCCTGCGCATGCAGCACCAGGTCTTCGACAAGCTCGTCTACTCCAAGGTGCGGGCCGCGATGGGCGGCCGGGTCAAGCACGCCATGTCGGGCGGTTCGGCGATGGACCGGCGGCTCGGACTCTTCTTCGCGGGCGCGGGCGTCGTCATCTACGAGGGCTACGGGCTCACCGAGTCCACGGCCGCCGCGACCGCCAACCCGCCCGAGCGCACCCGCTTCGGCACCGTCGGGCAGGCGATCCCGGGGACCACCGTTCACATCGCGGACGACAGCGAGATCTGGCTGCACGGCGGCAACGTGTTCCAGGGCTACCTGAACAACGACAAGGCCACGGACGCCACCCTGCACGACGGCTGGCTCGCCACCGGTGACCTCGGTTCCCTGGACGAGGACGGCTACCTCACGATCACCGGGCGCAAGAAGGAGATCCTGGTGACCTCCGGCGGCAAGAGCGTCGCGCCGGGCGTGCTGGAGGAGCGGGTGCGTGACCATCCGCTCGTCGCGCAGTGCATCGTGGTCGGCAACGACCGCCCGTACATCGCCGCGCTCGTCACCCTCGACTCCGAGGCGGTCGAGCACTGGCTCCAGATGCGGGGCAAGCCGCAGCTGGCCGCCGGCGACCTGGTGCGCGACGCCGATCTGGAGACCGAGGTGCGGCGCGCCGTGGTCGCCGCGAACACGCTGGTCTCGCAGGCCGAGTCGATCCGTACGTTCCGGATACTGGCCCACCAGTTCACCGAGGAGCACGGACTGCTGACCCCCTCGCTGAAGCTGAAGCGCAAGGCGATCGAGAAGGCGTACTCGACGGAGGTCGAGGCGCTGTACCGGGCGTAGCGGCCGGTCGGTACGGGCGCGGTGCCCGGCGGGGTGGGCCGGGGCGGTGGCGTGGGCAGGCGCGGTGCGGTGGGCCGGCGCGGTGGGCCTTTCGGCCAATCTGCATTTCACAGGACCGCGGGCCCGGTCAGGAATGCATCACGGGCCGTGATCGTTGACGATGGGCGTACCACCCGACGACTGAAGGATCGAGAGCTCGTGAGCAAGGTCCCCCCGATCATCCTGAACAACGGCGTCGAGATGCCGCAGCTGGGCTTCGGTGTCTGGCAGGTGCCGGACGACGAGGCGGAGCGGGCGGTCGCCACCGCGCTGGAGTCCGGGTACCGCAGCATCGACACCGCGGCGATCTACGGCAACGAAGAGGGCACCGGCAAGGCCATCGCCGCGTCGGGCGTCCCCCGCGAGGAGCTCTTCGTCACCACCAAGCTCTGGAACAGCGACCAGGGGTACGACTCCACGCTGCGTGCCTTCGACGCCTCGCTGGAGAAGCTCGGCCTGGACCACGTGGACCTGTACCTGATCCACTGGCCGATGCCGTCCCGCGGCACGAACATCGACTCGTTCAAGGCCTTCGAGAAGATCTACGCCGACGGACGCGCCAAGGCCATCGGCACGTCCAACTTCCTGCCGGACCACCTGGCGAAGCTGATCGACGAGACGTCCGTCATCCCGGCCGTCAACCAGATCGAGCTGCACCCGCACCTCCAGCAGCAGGCCGCCCGCGAGTTCCACGCGGAGCAGGGCATCGCGACCGAGGCCTGGTCGCCGCTGGGCCAGGGCAAGGGGCTCCTGGAGGTCCCGGCGATCGTGGCCATCGCCCAGAAGCACGGCCGCACGCCCGCACAGGTCGTGCTGCGCTGGCACATCCAGCTCGGCAACGTCGTGATCCCGAAGTCCGTGACCCCGTCACGGATCAAGGAGAACATCGAGGTCTTCGACTTCTCCCTGGACACCGAGGACATCGCGGCCATCTCCGCCCTGAACGAGGACCGCCGGCTCGGCCCGGACCCGGCCACGTTCGAGATCGGCTGACCGGCCCGCACCCACCGCCACCGCCGGCCCGGACGCTTCGACGCGTCCGGGCCGGCGGTGTTTTCCCACCCTGGACCGGACCAACTCGGCGGAAGCTCTTGACGCGGTCATGTAAGGAGGGCCACCTTGTACGGCAACCCAGTAAGGAAAGTTTCCTAACAGAAGGGTTTCCCCCACAGTGCGCACTCGAACACTGACCCTGTCCGCGGCCGCCTGCGCCGCGCTCCTCGCCGGCGCCGCCCTCCCGGCCCAGGCTTCAGGAACCGTCAACCCCCGCTCGGCACAGGAGGGTTCGGTCAGCGCGGCCTCCCTGCTCGCCAAGGTGACGTCCTGTTCACAGATCTCCAGCGGCAAGTACCGCACCGACGAGGAGACGTCGGCCACGATTCCCGTCTGCGGCAAGAACGGCGCCGTGTTCTGGAAGGCCGACATGGACATCGACTGCGACGGCCAGGTCACCAGCAAGTGCAGCGGCGACACCGACCCCTGGTTCCAGGACGACACGGCGTTCCACCAGTCCAACGGCCAGCCCCTGCGCGCCGACTCGCTCCCCTACGTCGTCGTGCCGTCCACCAGCAGCATCTGGAAGTACACGAGTTCGGGCATCAAGGGCGGCGGCGTGGTCGCCGTCGTCTACAACAACAAGGTCGAGTACGCGGTGGTCGGCGACACCGGTCCGACCAGCATCATCGGCGAGGCCTCGTACGCCACGGCGAGCGCGCTCGGCATCGACCCCGACCCGGAGACGGGCGGCACCGACTCCGGCGTGACGTACATCCTGTTCAAGAACTCGCAGGTGTCGCCCATCGAGAGCCACACCGCGGCCGTGACGCTCGGCAACTCGCTGGCCCAGCAGTTCCTGGCCAACAACTGACCCGACGCCACACCACCGTCGGCCTCTTCCCGCGGCATGCCCGCGGGAAGAGGCCGGCCGTCGGTCCGCGGAGCCGGTGAGGCCGTTCGCGCGGCACGGCCTCACCGGTCGCCGGGCTCAGGCGGGCTGGCCGATCGGACGGACCACCACCGTGTTCACGTCGACGCCCGCCGGCTGTCCGACGGCCCACACGATCGATTCGGCGAGCTGGTCCGCCGTCAGGAGATGTCCCGGCGGCAGGCTCCCGTAGCTGTCCCAGAACGGGGTCTCGACCCGGCCGGGGGAGATCAGGGTCACGCCCACCCCGAACTCCGTGACCTGCCGCCGGGTGTTCTCGGCGAGCCCCGTCACCGCCCACTTGGTGGCGCCGTAGATGTTGCCGGGCGTGTTCACGTGCCCCGCCACGCTGCCGATCAGCACGATGCGGCCTCGGCTCTCCTTCAGCGCGTCGATGGATGCCCTGATGAGCAGCGCGGGCCCGAGCACGTTGGTCAGCACCATCTCGGACCAGCCGGCCGGGTCGCCCTCCGCGACCGTGTCGTGCGTCGCGAAGCCCGCGTTGGCGACGACGGTGTCGAGCCGCCCGAACTCCTTGAGCGTCGCCTCGACCGCCGCCCGCACCTGGTCGTACTCGGCCGCGTGCCCGACGATCGTCAACAGCCCTTCGGGCTTGCCGAGTTCCTCCGCGAATCCGCGCAGCCGCTCCGCCCCGCGCCCCGTGACGGCCACCCGGTGCCCGGCGCCGAGCAGCCGCCGCGCGACCGCCGCCCCGATACCGCTGCCCCCTCCGGTGATGAGGGCTACGGGGGCATCGGTGCCGGCGTCGGCGTGACCGCCGGAGCCACTGTCGATGCCGGTGTCTGTCTCGGTGCTGGTCATGGTCTACCCCCATGGAGTCCGGCCGGCCGCCTCACCGACGGCCTGTCCACCGACCCGATCCGGAACACGGACGGATGCACGGCGGACCAGGGGAGTCCATCACTTGGAGCGTTCTCGATGTCAAGTGCCCACGACGGTACGGGACTTGTTCGATAGGTCCGTCGTCTCGCAAGTCCGTGCCCTCGGGGATGCCCCATTTCACGGAACGTCGCCCGCCAGGGGTGCCCGCCGGCCGCTACTCCGGCTTCACGCCCACATGCATCGTCATCGCCGTCAGGACGAACGTGTCGGTGCGGTGGTGGACGCTCGCCTTGTCGTCCGGGTCGAGGAGGCGGTCCAGGGTGGCGATGTCCTCGGCGGTGAGGCCCTCGGCGAGGCCGTCGCGCCGGCGGGTGAGGGAGGCGACGGCGAAGGCGCGGGCCTCGTCCGGGAGGGGGGCCGGGAGGTCGACGAGGAAGGTGCGGGTCGCCGTGTGGCGCAGGCCGACCGCGGTGAGCAGGGCCGGCCAGTCCTCCGTCTCGGACACCGCGCCGGGCAGTTCCTCCCGCATCCGCGTGAACCACTCGTCGTGCACGGCGTCGACGCGGGCCTGCAGTCCGGGCCGGCCGATGCCGATGTCACGCGGCAGGAACCGTGTGGGCAGGCCGCCTTCGAGGAGCGCGAGCGTCCCGCCCGGAGCCAGACCGCGGACGAATCCCGCGAGGGCGGCGCGCTGGTCGCCGACGTGATGCAGCGACCTGCTGGCCCACACCAGGTCGGCGGGGTACTCCACGTCCGCGATGCCGTCCTGGAGTTCGGCCTCCACGGTGCTGAAGCGGTCGGCGACGCCGAGGCGTGCGGCGCGGGCCCTGGCCTCCGCGAGCAGCGGTTCCGCGCCGTCCACGGCGACGACCCGCGCGCCGGGGAAGGTCTCGGCGAGCAGACAGGAGATGACGCCGGGGCCGCTGCCCGCGTCCACCACCAGTCCGGGCTCGGGCCGCTGCTCGCGCAGCCACCGTGCGGCCTCGGTGTAGGCCGGGGAGAACAGCTCCGCCTCCTGCACGAGCAGGGGAAGCATCTCGGCGAAGTCCACGTGGGTATGGCCCCGGCCGTGCGCGTGGTGGTGTGCCGGGGCGCCGGCCGTGCCCTGGTGGTGCGCCGGGTCGTGGCCGTGGTCGTGGTCCTGTGCCATGGCGGAAGCCTCTCTCTCGGAATGCCGACAGCGTGCCCGTCACTCCCGGAAACGGCCAGTCGCCTTGCTCGAACGGCAAAAAACGCCAGGAGAGAGAGGGGCCTCCGGCGGGGCCCGTGCCACAAGCCGAAGGGGGCTACGCGCGGTAGGTTCCCGCGATCCGTCGGGGGCCGGGGCGCGCGCCCGACCCGCAACGGGGGGGGCGGGGCGATCGTCGAGTGGGGCACGGGGAGCTGTCCGCCTGGCCCGGGGCTCCGGGGAAGGCGGCGGCCCCCTCCGGCGAAGGGGCCGCGCAGCCTCACACCGTCGCGGGCGACGTCCGGCCGGCCACCGCGGGCCGCGCTGCGGCCCCGGTGCCCGGGCCGGCCGGCAAGGGCCGCGGCCCGTCGGTCACTTGCTGACGGCGAACCGCATGAGGGCGTTCTCGTCGCCCTGCTTGATCTTCCCCGTCAGGTTGATCACCTGGAGCTTCCAGGCACTGCCGTCGCGCTGGGCCTTGGCCACGGCGCAGCCGTTGTCCTGCGACAGCAGGCTCGGCCAGATGTCGGCGACCTGCGTGCTGCTGCCCCCGGTGGCGTCGTACACCTTGAAGCTGATGTTGCGCGCCTTCTGGAAGGAGCTGCCCTTCTTGTAGGCGGCGGCGATGAACACGATGGACGTGATGTTCGGCGGGACACGCGCGAACTCGACGGTCACGGTCTCGTCGTCGCCGTCGCCGCGCCCGGTCTGGTTGTCGCCGCTGTGCAGCAGGGAGCCGTTGCCCATCGGGTCGAGGGAGTCGAGACCCGCGAGGCGCACCGGTTCGCCGCCCTGCATGGCGATGGCGATCAGGTCGAGGTCGGTTCCACTCTTGCGGCGGAGCGCGCCCAGCACCCCGCCGCTGCTTCCGGAGGTGGGGTCCCAGGACACCCCTATGGACAGGTGGGTGACACCGTCCAGATCCGCCGGGCCGTCTTCCTTGGTGAGCGTCATCATGCGTGGATCATCCTCTGCGAGATGGGACTGCGTCAGGCAAATTGTGCCTGGGGGCTTTCGGCCCGTGAGCCGGGGTCGTCGATCCGGGGCGTACCACGCCCTATCCCTCGTCCTCCCCCTCTCCCCCGTCGTCGTCGTGCTCGTCCTCTTCGTCGTCCTCACCCTCGAAGAAGTCGCCGATCTCGTCGACGACCTCCGCGGCGACCATCCCGCCGACGACGCCCACGGCCACACCCGCGGCTCCGGCGGCGATCGCCGTGCCCATGCCCGGTCCCGACCGGTGACCGCCGTGCGGCTCCGCGTGGCTGTCGTGCCCACCGGCGTACGGGTCCGGATCCGCGTACGGACCGTAGGAGCCGTAGGACCCGGATCCGTGGGCCTGGCGGTGCTCCACCAGGTGCCGGATCCAGCCGTCCACCTCGGCGTTCCAGTCGCGGCCGGCGATGTCGTCGTGGCCGACGGTGAAGTGGGTGAGGGTGTCGTGTCCCGAGCCGAGGAGGCCGCCGCGCCTGTCCGCCTCCAGGACGACCTCCGCCGCGGACCCGGTGGCGAGGAAGGTCAGCTCGATCTCGTGGACCGCGTGCGCGTACCGCGGTGGCGGGGTCAGCTCGATCTCCTGGTAGAAGGGCAGCCGTTGGCCCGTGCCGCCGATCCGCCCCCGTTCGAGGTCGGCGGACCGGAAGACGAAGCCCAGCTGTCCGAGGGCTTCGAGGATCGCCTCCTGGACGGGCGTCGGGCGCACCGCCAGCGGGTCCAGATCGCCCTTGTCCATCGCGCCGGCGAGCACCAGCTCGGTGCGCACGCCCAGGACGATGCCGAGCGGCTGACCGTGCAGCTCGCTGACCGGTGTCTCCCACGGGAGCGTCACCCGGAACGGCACGGACCGCTCCTCCTGCTCGTCGAGCCGGAAACCGCCGCCGACGGTGAACCGCTCGAACGTCACGAGGCCCTCGCTCTCCCCGTCCTCGTGCTCGGCCTCCACCCGGGCGACCAGTTCGAGGACGACGTGCTCGATCTCCGCGGCCGCGCCACCGCCTCTCAGGCGCACCTCGCCGGACAGCGACCCACCGGGCGGCAGCGCTCCGCCGTCCAGGACCGTGTCCACCGAGGGGCCGCCCACGCCGATCGCCCCGAGCAGCCGTTTGAACACCATGCCGGTGCCGCTCCTTCACTCATCGCACTGGTCGTCCCTGGCGGCAGACGCAACGCCGGCCGCCCTGTCAGAACTTTCCGGAGTGGCAAAGAAGTTCCCAAGTCGCCTGATCGGAGGTGGCGGACGGGACGTCGTCACGTACGCGGTGCGTATCTCCGGGCCAGTTCGGCGACCGTCGCGGCGAGGCGGGCGCGGAGTTCGGGGGGTTCCAGGACCTCGATCGCCGTGCCGAGGCGCAGGAAGTCGTCGTGGGCCCGGTCGACCGACTCGATGGGGACGGTGGCCCGCGTCCAGCCGTCGGCGTCCGGGCGGCCGTTGTCCTCGGCCGCCCGGCCGGTGAGGCCGCCGGGGTCCGCGCCGGGCGCGATCCGCACGACCGCCTCCGCCCGGTACAGGCGGTCGTGGAAGTCCCGCTGGTACCGAGCCCAGTACGCCGTGAGATCGAAGCCGTCGGGACGAGTGAACTCCTCCTCGGACGAGACGAGTTCGAGGATCTGGTCGACCCGGAAGGTGCGCGGACCCGGACCGGCGACGACGTACCAGCGGCCCGCCTTGAGGACGAGACCGTACGGCTCCAGACGGCGTTCCACGTCGGTGGGCTCGCGCCAGCGGCGGTAACGGACGTGCAGGACGCGGGTGTTCCAGACGGCGTCCGCGACGGCGGCGAGGTACGGGGTCGCGTCGGCGTCCGCGTACCAGCCCGGCGCGTCCAGGTGGAAGCGTCCGGAGACCCGGTCGGCGTGCTCCCGCAGCTCCCGAGGGAGGGCGGCCCGCACCTTGAGCTGGGCGGCCGCGAGGACGGCGCCGAGGCCGAGTTCGGCGGCCGGTCCGGGCACCCCGGCGAGGAAGAGTGCCTCGGCCTCCTCGGTGGTGAGACCGGTGAGGCGGGTGCGGTAGCCGTCGAGGAGCCGGTAGCCGCCCGCGTGGCCCGCGTCCCCGTAGAGCGGTACGCCCGCCGAACTCAGTGCCTCGACGTCGCGGTACACCGTCCGGACCGACACCTCCAGCTCCTCGGCGAGCTGGGCCGCGGTCAGCCGCCCGCGGGTCTGGAGCAGCAGGAGGATCGAGACGAGACGGCTGGACTTCACTGACACAGGATGTCAGTGAAGCGGGCCTAGCGTCCTGCCATGACTTCGACGACCTCCATGGATTCCACCGATTCAGCCGGCTCCGCCCGATCCGCCGGTTCCCCTTCCGCGCCTCCCGCCTCCGGGTCCCCCGGCGGCTTCCGGGAGAAGCTCCTGACCGTGCCGCCGCCCATCGAGGTGGCGGGGCGGTGGATCAAGCGCTACCACGTCACCGCCGACCCGGCCGGCATCGAGCCCGAGGTCGAGCGCGCGGCGTACGCGGCGCTGCCGGGGCTGCTGCCCGAGCCCGACGGCACTCCCCCGGCCACGTTCGTCGTCCTGCACCGGGGCGCGGACGACGGCGCCTATCTGAACGCCTACAGCTGGGTGTGGGACAACGTGCTGCACTTCCGGGGCGCCGCCGCGGGCCAGCCGGTGCTGGGCTGCCCCGACCGGGACCCGACCCGTTTCATCCGTCCCGACCTCCCGTGGATCGGCTGCGTCTGGGAACTGCCGCCGATCCTGCACGAGCGGGACGCCTGGGTTCGACACCTGCTCGCCCCCGAAGTGCCCGACCTGGAAGGCTACTTGGCCGACTCGCTGCACGAGGGAACCACAGGGGGCCGCTCATGAGCACCGCCCGCGACACCGCTGCCGCCCCCCGCGACTTCGACTTCCTGCACGGCGACTGGGACGTCCTGAACACCCGGCGTACGGACTTCCTCGATCCGGACAGCGACTGGGTCCGGTTCCCGGCGACCAGCCGCTGCTGGAACCTGTTCGGCGGGGCGGCGAACCTCGACGAGCTGGACGTGCCGGTCCAGGGCTGGAAGGGACTCACCCTGCGGCTCTTCGACGTGCAGAGCGGGCTGTGGTCGCTGAACTGGTCGTCCAGCCGCAGCGGCAGGCTCTTTCCGCCGGTGCTGGGGAGGTTCGGACCGGACGGACGGGGGGTGTTCCTCGGGGACGACACCCACGACGGCAAGGAGGTGCGGGTGCGCTACGTGTGGTCGGGGATCTCGGCGACCACTGCCCGCTGGGAGCAGGCGTTCTCGCTGGACGGCGAGAGGACCTGGCTGTCCAACTGGGCGATGGACTTCACCCGGCGGACGGCCGACTGAGCCACGTCACCCCGTCGTTCAGGGCGGGTTCAGGGCCGGCGAAAGGCCCGCAGGGTGAACTCGGGTTCCGGGCGGGGGCCGTCCGGGTCGGGCAGCGCCTCGACGCGGTCGGCGAGCCGGTGGCCGCCGAGGGCGTACAGCGCGCCGGAGCGGACCTGCCGCGCGACGTGGCGCGGGGTCCGGCCCTGACCGTGGCCCCGGAACAGGGCTGTCCCGTCCGGTGTCAGGCCGTGCTCGGCGGCGTAGGCGCCGACACGCGCCGATCCGTCGGCCGCGTACCCGGCGCGGTAGGGCGCGCACAGCGCGTCGATGTCGCTGCCCACGTCGTGGGCGGCGGCCTTGTCGACGGTGGTGACGAGCACGCCGCCGGGGCGCAGCAGCCGGGCGGCCTCGGCGACCACGGGCCGCGCGTCGTCCAGCAGATGCAGCAGCCAGACGACCGTGACCGCGTCGAACGACCCGCCCGGGAAAGGGAGTCGACGGGAGTCGGCGCGGACGACGGCGCCGGGGAGACGTGTCGCGGCCCGGCGGGCCATGCCGTGTGCCGCGTCCGCGCCGAGGGCCCGGAGCCCGGGCCGCCCGGCGGCGAGCCGCCGGGTCACGATGCCGGTTCCGCAGGCCAGGTCGAGGAGCGTCCGGGCGCCGTCGGGGACCAGGGTGAGGACGGCGTCGGCCGCCGCGGCGGCCCGGGGCTCACCGCCCCGCGTGGCGTCGTACCGGTCGGCTTCGCTGTCGTAGTCCAGCACGTGGGTCAGTGTGCCCCGTGGCCCGGCGCGAGGTCCTCCACCCTGCGGGCGAGATCGAAGTCGAGGGCGGTGACGGCGCCGCCGACGCTGTGCGTGTTCACGGTGAGGGAGATGGTGTTGTAGCCGAGCGTGAGGTCGGAGTGGTGGTCGAGCTCCTCCTGCACCTGGGCGATGTGCACGACCATCGCGGTCGCCGCGAAGTGCGAGGCGAGCCGGTAGGAACGCGCGAGCCGGTCGCCGTCGAGGGACCAGCCGGGCAGCTCCGCCAGCCGCTCCTCGATGTCCTGCTGCGCCAGCGGTTCGACGGCCATGAGCGGGTTCCCTTCGTACGGCGGAGCGGGGGACGTTCCCTCAGCGTGCCACAGCCCCGCGGACACGGCCGGGCACCACCGGGCACCCGCGCGGGCCCGCCGGGCCGCCCCGCCTCAGCGGCGGACGCACTCCGCGGCGAGGTCGTCCGCCAGGAGGGTGATGGTGGCGCGGCCCTCGACCTGCTCCACCCACTCGTGCGGCAGCCCGTGGTCGCCGTGCAGGGCGCCCAGGAGGTTGCCGCACAGCGAGCCGGTGGAGTCGCTGTCGCCGGAGTGGTTCACGGACAGCAGCAGCGCGTCGGTGACCCTGTGCTCCGCGAGGGCGCAGTACACGGCGATGGCGAGGGCCTCCTCGGCGATCCAGCCCGCGCCGAGGGACTCGACCTTCTCGGCGCTCGGGGCGCCCTCGGAGGCGAGGTCCAGGGCGCGGTTCAGCGCCGCCGTGGTCTCCTCGTGGGCCGGGTGACGGGCGAGCAGCCGGAGCGCGCGCAGCACCGCGCCCTCCAGGGAGTCCCCGGCGACGAGGTGGCTGACGATCGCGGCGAGCGCGCCGGACGCGTAGGAGGCGGTCGGGTGGCCGTGGGTCATCTGCGAACAGCGGGCGGCCATGGCGAACGCCGACCCGGCCGAGGTCCGGGTGAGCCCGAAGGGCGCGGAGCGCATCACCGAGCCGCATCCCTTGGAGTCCGGGTTGACGGGTCCGGGCGGGCCCAGCTCGCTCGCCGGGTCGGGGCAGTACTCGCGCTCCTGGAGCCCGGAGAGGCAGGCGTTGCCGGGTGCCCGGCGGGCGTACAGCCAGGGCTGCGCGGCGAGTCCGCCGCGCGCGTCCGGGGCGGGTCCGGGCGCGGTCTGGGTGTCGAGCCAGCGTCCGTACGCCATGCGCACGAGCCGGGACCAGCCGCCGCCGATGCCCTTGTGCCGCTCGCGCGCGTGCGCCTGCTGGAGTCCCTCCACGGTGAACAGGGTCATCTGGGTGTCGTCGCTGACCAGGCCGACGGCGCCGGTGCCGTCGGCGACCGGGCCCCGCACCCCGCGCGGGCCGTGCGCCGCCCGGATGCCGGCCAGCGCGTCGAACTCGACCGGGTAGCCGAGGGCGTCACCGACCGCGCCGCCCAGCAGACAGCCGCGGACGCGCGCCCGGTATCGGGCCTCCGCCTCCCAGGACAGGTTCCCCAGCTCGTTCACGTGCCACCCCTCGACTACGGTCCTCGTATGAGCATTGTCCCGCCCGCTGCCGCCGGCCCTTCAAGTGCCCCCGCGGGAAGCGGCGTCGGCCCGCTGCTGCGCGGCTGGCGGGAGCAGCGGCGGGTGAGCCAGTTGGAGCTCGCCCTGCGGGCGGGTTCCTCGGCGCGTCACATCAGCTTCGTGGAGACGGGCCGTTCGCGGCCCAGCGAGGAGATGGTGCTGCGGCTCGCCGAGCACCTCGATGTGCCGGTGCGGGAGCGCAACGCGCTGCTCCTCGCGGCCGGTTACGCCCCGCACTATCCGGAGACACCGCTCGGCGACCCGTCGATGGACGCCCTGCGCGAGGGGGTGGAGCGGCTGATCCAGGGCTACGAGCCGTATCCGGCGCTGGTCGTGGACGCCACGTACGACGTCCTCGCCGCCAACCGGGGCATCGCCATGCTGCTGGAAGGTGTCCCCGACCGTCTTCTGGTCCCGCCGCTGAACGCGATGCGGCTGACCCTGCACCCCCAGGGCCTCGCCCCGCGCATCCGCAACCTGCGCGCCTGGCGGGACCATCTGCTCGCCCAGATGGACCGGCAGATCGCGCTGCGCCGCTCGGAACCGCTGCGCGCGCTCTACGAGGAGGTGGCCGCGTATCCGGTCCCGGACACGGACCCGGAGCCGGCCGGCGGCGAGGAACTCCCCGGTACCGCCCCCTCCTTCGCGCTGCCGATGCGGATCGAGCACGAGGGGCGGCTGCTGTCGTTCATCTCCTCCATCTCGACGTTCAACACCCCGATGGACGTGACGGTCGCCGAACTCGCCATCGAGACGTTCCTCCCGGCGGACCCGGCGACGGTCAAGTACCTTCACGCGCTGTCGCCCTGACGGCGGCTCACCCACCGGGACTCGCGGCTTCCCGTGCCGCGCACGGGACGGCGGACCGCGCCCGACCCCGTTGAGGCCGAACCGTGATGGTTCTTCACGGGCATGGCACACTGCACGCATACTTCGGCGCGTGGGGAGGCGTGGCGTGAGTGAGCGGCGACCCGCGCCCACCGTGGGACAGGTGGTGCTGGGACGGCGGCTGCAGGAACTGCGCGAGGCGGCCGGCCTGAGACGTGAGGAGGCGGCCCGGGTTCTGCGGGTCGCCCCGGCGACCGTACGGCGGATGGAGATGGCCGAGGTCGCCCTCAAGATCCCGTACGTACAGGTCCTGTTGACGACGTACGGCGTGAACGACGACGAGACCGCCGCGTTCGTCACGCTGGCCGAGGAGGCGAACCGGCCCGGCTGGTGGCAGCGGTACCACGACGTGCTGCCCGACTGGTTCAGCATGCACGTCAGCCTGGAGGGCGCCGCCCAGCTGATCCGCTCCTATGAACCGCACTTCGTGCCCGGACTGCTCCAGACCGAGGACTACGCGCGGGCGGTGCTGGAGGCCGGAACGGTCGGGCAGACCGGACCCGAGGCCATCGAGCGGCACGTGGCGCTGCGCATGAAACGGCAGGCGCTGCTGACCCGCGCGAACCCGCCGCACCTGTGGATCATCATGGACGAGACGGCGCTGCTGCGTCCGGTGAGCATCCGGGGCGAGGTCATGCGCGACCAGATGGCACGGCTCCTCGAATGGGTCGACCTCGACCATGTGACGCTCCAGGTCGCGGAGTTCGCGAACGGCCCGCACCCGGGGACGTACACCTCCTTCACGCTCTTCCGGTTCGCCGAGCCCGAACTCCCGGACGTCGTCTACAGCGAGTACGTGACGGGCGCCCTCTACCTCGACGCGCGGGAGGAAGTGGCCCTGCACCTGGAGGTGCTGGACCATATGACGGCGCACGCCGCCTCCGCGCAGCGCACCAAGGAGATCCTGGAGGAGTGCCGCCGGAGCTTCTGAGCACGCTCCCGGTGCGGCCGCCGTGCGGAACGGCAGGCGACTACGCGGCGCCGTCCCTCGTCCCCCGGTCCCGGTCCTGTGCCCGGCCCGCTTCCCGGTCGTCCTCCACGATCTCGGCGTCCACCACGCCCTCGTCCTCGCCCGCGGCCTGTTCGGTGGCCGGTTCGTCCTGCGGGGGCGTGCGCTGCTCGGTGCTCGCGTACATGGCCTGGCCCATCTGCTGGCTGACGGTGGCCAGTCGCTCGATCGCGGTGCGCAGCGCGGCGGTGTCGGTGGAGGAGTCGTCCAGGAGCTGCTTCAGTTCGGCGGCGGCGGACGCGACCTCCGTCTTCGTCTCCGCGGGGATGCGTTCGTCGTTCTCCCCGACGAACCGCTCCGTCCGGTAGACGAGTTGTTCGCCGTGGTTGCGGGTCTCCGCGGCCTCCCGGCGGCCCCGGTCCTCCTCCGCGTACTGCTCGGCCTCGCGCATCATGCGGTCGATGTCGGACTTGGGCAGCGCCGAGCCGCCGGTCACGGTCATCTTCTGCTCGCGCCCGGTGGCCAGGTCCTTCGCGGACACGTGCATGATCCCGTTGGCGTCGATGTCGAAGGCGACCTCGATCTGCGGGACCCCGCGCGGCGCGGGCGGCAGCCCGGTGAGGTCGAAGACACCGAGCTTCTTGTTGTACGCGGCGATCTCGCGCTCGCCCTGGTAGACCTGGATGCCCACCGAGGGCTGGCTGTCGGCGGCCGTCGTGAAGATCTCCGAACGCCGCGTCGGAATGGTGGTGTTGCGCTCGATGAGGGTGGTCATGATGCCGCCCTTGGTCTCGATGCCGAGGGACAGCGGGGTGACGTCGAGGAGCAGGACGTCCTTCACGTCGCCGCGGATCACCCCGGCCTGGAGCCCCGCGCCGACGGCCACGACCTCGTCCGGGTTGACGCCCTTGTGCGGTTCCTTGCCGGTGAGTTCCTTCACCAGCTCGGTGACGGCGGGCATCCGGGTGGAGCCGCCGACCAGGATGACGTGGTCGACCGCGGCCAGTTTCACGCCCGCGTCCTTGACGGCCTGGTGGAAGGGCGTCCGGCAGCGGGCCAGCAGATCCGCCGTCAGCTCCTGGAACTGGGCGCGCGTCAGCTTCTCGTCGAGGTGCAGCGGGCCGTCGGAGGTGGCGGTGATGTAGGGCAGGTTGACGGTGGTCTCCGTGGACGAGGACAGCTCGATCTTGGCCTTCTCGGCGCCCTCGCGCAGCCGTTGCAGCGCCATCTTGTCGTGGCCGAGATCGATGCCGTGCGCGGACTTGAACCGCTGGGCGAGGTGCTCGACGACCCGCTGGTCCCAGTCGTCGCCGCCGAGCCGGGTGTCCCCGTTGGTCGCCTTCACCTCGATGACACCGTCACCGATCTCCAGCAGCGACACGTCGAACGTGCCGCCGCCCAGGTCGAAGACGAGGACGGTCTGCTCCTCGCCGCGGTCGAGGCCGTACGCCAGGGCCGCGGCCGTCGGTTCGTTGACGATCCGCAGCACCGTGAGACCGGCGATCTCGCCCGCCTCCTTGGTGGCCTGGCGCTGCGCGTCGTCGAAGTAGGCGGGCACGGTGATCACGGCGTCCGTGACGTCCTCGCCCAGATAGGCCTCGGCGTCCCGCTTCAGTTTCTGCAGCACCCGCGCGGACAGTTCCTGCGCGCGGTACCGGGTGCCGTCGATGCCGCCCGACTCGGGAAACCGCCAGTTCACGTCGCCCATGTACCGCTTCACCGAGCGTGCGGTGCGCTCCACGTTCGTCACGGCCTGCCGTTTGGCGACCTCCCCGACCAGTACCTCACCGTTCTTCGCGAAGGCCACCACCGACGGTGTGGTGCGCGCGCCCTCGGCGTTCGTGACGACGGAGGCCTCACCGCCCTCCAGGACGGCCACCACCGAGTTCGTCGTACCGAGATCGATCCCGACCGCACGTGTCATGTCCGTCCCCTCCCGCAAGGGCGCTCTTCCGCCCTCCAGCACAGGCCGCGCGTACCCGCTTGTCAATGGCGCGTGGCAACCGGACGGGGGCGGACATGCCGGTGCCGCGCCCCCTCAGGGAGGCGCGGCACCGGAGCGGGGACGTCAGGCGAGCTTCGCCGACAGGGTGATCGGCGTGCCGGTCAGGGCCTGGCTGACGGGGCAGTTCTTCTTGGCGTCCTCGGCCGCGGCCACGAAGCCGTCGTTGTCGAGGCCCGGCACCGTGCCCTCCACGGTGAGGTGGATGCCGGTGATGCCCTCGCCGGGCTGGAAGGTGACGTCGGCGTTGGTGAGGAGCTTGGTGGGCGGGGTGCCGGCGCCCGCGAGGGCGTGCGACAGCGCCATCGAGAAGCAGCTGGAGTGGGCGGCCGCGATCAGTTCCTCGGGGCTGGTCTTGCCGTTGGCGTCCTGTGCCCGCGACGCCCACGTCACCGGCTGCTGGCCGATGCCGGAGGAGTCGAAGGTGACGACGCCGTTGCCCTCGAGCAGGTTGCCTTCCCACTCGGTGTGTGCGGTGCGCGTGGTAGCCACGGTGATTCCTTTCGCGTGTGGTCCCGTTGCCGGGGTCCGTGCTCCCATCCGATCACACCCGGGACCGGTGCACCCCACGGATGGGGGTGCGACCTGCCGGGCGGTGTCCGGGATTTCCCCGGCGGGGGTGCGAACAGGGGGCGGGCGGGGGCGCGGTCCGGGTCCTGTTCCCCGTGCGGGTGCCGTGCCGCGTCCGGGAGTTCAGCGGACCCGGAACACGGGCCCGCGCGCGGTGAACGGCAGCCGGCCGCCCTGCGGGATCAGATAGGCGTGTTCGCGCCGCACCCGCAGCACGTCGCAGCAGCCGTCCGTGATCACCAGGACGGGCGCGCCGGGCGGGAAGTCGTCGGCGCGGTGCAACAGATCGATGCCCGGCTGCAGCACGGTGCCCCCGCGACCGCGGACCCGCACGCTCGCGGCGATCTCGGTGACCGGCAGATAGCCCACGTCGTGCGGCGCCGCGTCGCAGAACACCACCCGTGCCGCCGGTACGTCCCGGGAGGCGGCGTACGAGGCGATGGCGCCCAGCGCCTTGCCGAGCAGGGTGCGGTCCATGGAGGCGGAGGTGTCGAGGACGACACCGAAGGTGCAGCGGGCCACCTCCTCGGGCGGGAACCGGCGCCCGGCGCGCGGGATGTCGGGGGTGGCCGCCTGCCGGCGCGAGGGCCGCGCGTACGACCGCAGGGGTTCGGGCCGGGGCACGAACTCGTCGAACCAGCGGGCCAGTCGGGCGTCCCACGCCAGCGGCGGCTGGCTGAGGGCGCGGATCTCCTCGACCAGTCCGCCGGGCAGGAAGCCGCGTTCCTGCTGCTGGTGCAGGTCGAGTCCCCCGGCGAGACCGCGGCGGTAGAACGCGTCGAGGTCGACGTGGTCGCGGGGTTCGCCGAGCGGGCCGCCGAGGATGTCGCCCGCGCCCCTGCCGCGCAGCGTGGACAGCCGGCGCATCCGGCGGAGGTCCCCGGCGATCCGGTCGTAGACCTCCTCGGCCGACAGATCCTTCAGCTCCGGGTCGTACAGCAGCCCGTCGGGCATGGCACCGACGCGCATCTCGCACAGCCAGCCGTTGATCACGTAGTCGGCGGCGACGTTGAAGAGGTACGGATCGCGGGGTCCGCAGCGGTCGCCGTGCCGCAGGGCGGCGTGCAGCATCTCGTGGGCGAGGACGAACCGCCATTCCTCGTCGTCGAGTTCGCGCAGCGGGTTGACGTAGATCTCGGCGGCCTCGGTGTCGACCGCGGCGACGGAGATGCCGTGGGCGCGGGCCAGTTCGGCGTCGGCGACGAGGGTGATGCCGGCCGCCACCCCGCCGAGCAGCGGGTACGAGGAGATGAACCAGCTCAGTGCCCGCTCCCACGGCTGGAGCCGGGTGGGCCCGCCGCGCATGGAGGCACGCCGACCGCCCGCCATGTCCATGGCGGTGGCCATCGTGCGGGTGAGGGCGTGCGCGAACGCCACCTGCCAGTCGGGCGGGGTGCCGCCGGTCCAGGTGTCCCAGGGCACCAGCAGCTGGTCCGGACCGCCGCCCGCCGTACCGCAGTTCTGGTAGTGCGGCGGGATACCGTCGCGGCGCCAGCGGGCGGCGAGCCGCTCCTCGTCGCCGTCGGGATAGCCGGCCGGGAGGTCCTCGGGGGTGGCGCCGACCGGGAAGCCGAGCAGGAAGCGGTTCACGACCGTGCAGCGGGCGGCCAGGTCGAAGCGGTCCGGCTGCACGCGCGGGCCGACCGCCGCCGGTACGTGGCCGAAGCCGAGGTGGATGACGGCGTGCGCGACGGCCCAGGCCCAGGCGGCCGGTTCGGCCCGCCGGGCGGGGTCGACGTGCAGGACGCCGTCGGAGTCGACGGCGACCAGTCCCTCGCGCGGCGCGCCGGCGCAGTCCTTCTGCCGGCAGGTGCTGAACCCGATCGCGGCGAGCGCCCGGTTGGCCCGCACCAGCCGCATCCCTTCGGCGAACGCCTCGGCCGCCGGATCGGGGCGGGTCTCCGCGCCGGCCTTGCGGGTCCGGCTCATCGCGCGGCCCCGGCGCGCGCGGGTGCGGGCGTCCCGGCACGCGGGCTCACTGGCGTGCCTCCACCAGGCGCGGCATGTCGCGGGCCGCCTCCACCAGGAACCAGGCGGGGAGGACGGGGTTGCCGTCGGCGTCGGCGGCGATGACGCTCTGGGCGACCTCGACGGAGATCTCGGCGAGCTGCACGAGCAGGGACTTGGCGCGGTACGCGGTCTGCCGGGTGTTCGCCGAGAGGTGCTCCTTGCCGGCGGGCAGTTCCTTGACGAGCCGTCCGCGGAACGACTCGGCGAGGTAGTAGAGGAGGTCGCGGTCCTCCGGGCGGGAGGGCCAGCGGGCGTCGCCCTTGATGACGGCCTCGATGCCGAACCGGCTCCGTACGATCTTGACGTAGCCGCAGAAGGCCACCGCGTGCGCGGGCGTCAGCGTGCCGTGCGCGATCACCTTCAGGGTCTCCTCGTCGATCCCGGGCCCGAAGGAGCCGAGCGCGTCGGAGAGCATGTGCCAGGAGCGCGGCGTGGAGAACGGCTCCTCGGTCTTCGGCGGTTTCGACCACAGGTGGTCGGGACGGTCGGTGAGGTGGTCGAGGACCCAGGGGTGGATGTCGTTCACGGCGGCCCAGGCCAGCCAGTCCCGGGGGGAGGCCTCCAGGTGGACGTGCGTGAGCCGGTTCACCAGCGCCGAGGCGATCGGCCGGGCCAGCGCGTTGTCCGTCGCGCGGTTGCCGGCGCCGATCACGATGGAACCCCGCGGCAGTTCGTAGTCGCCGATGCGCCGGTCCAGGATCAGCGAGTAGAAGGCCTTCTGGACGTCGGGGCTCGCCGCGTTCAGCTCGTCCAGGAACAGGCAGTACGGCTCGTCACGGGCGATCGCCTCGGGCGGGCAGAAGACGGAGCGTCCGTCACGGATCTGCGGCACGCCGATCAGGTCCTCCGGCGCCAGCTGCGTACCGAGCAGGCTCACGCACTCCAGTCCGAGCGAGTCGGCGAACTCCCTGACCAGGGAGGACTTTCCGATGCCGGGGGCACCCCACAGGAACACGGGCCGCACGGTGGCGAGACCGAGCAGCAGCTCCGGGATACGGGCGGGCGTGACGGTGACGGCTGCCTGCACAGGCGAGCTCCTCGGGGGTGTCCGGCGCGGGCGCGCTGGGACGCGGCGCCCGGTGCGGACAGTGTGGGCGCGCGGGCCCCCGCACCGCCTCCGATTTACGGGGCGCGGGGCGGGCGCCGCACGGCCGGGTTCAGGCCGCCCGCTCGTCCGAGCCCATGTCCAGGGGCACTTGGGGGCCGTCGCACTCGCGCAGCCAGCGGCGCAGCACCTGGTGGATCTGTTCCGCCCCGACCGGGCCGGCGCCCTCGCCGGCCGGTGCGGACAGGGTCACCGGGGAGAGCAGGAAGGGTCTGCCCTGCGCGCCGCCGAGGCCGCCGTGCGAGCCGATCTGCTCCTCGAAGGCGAGGACTTCGCCCTCGGCGGGGTCGTACCAGGAGTTGACCATGATGTCGGCGGTGTGCGGGAAGGAGTGGGTGCGCCGTACGGCGTCGGCCGCGCCGGGGCCGAAGTCGGCGAGTGGGCCCGGGTGTTCGTCGTCGAGCCGGTCGAGCGGCACCTCGACGCCGTGCGCGCCGAGCACCACTCCGCCGTGCTCCTCGCTGCGCACCAGGAGGAATCCGATGCCGGGGTGGTTGGCGAGGGTGGTCAGCAGCGCGGGGTGCCGGCGGTCGATCTCCTCGCGGGTCATCCGGTGCGGCACGTCCGGGAAGGAGACCAGGCCGAGGTTGCCCGAGGCGAGCACGACGGGTTCCGAGTGGCGGCCCGACGGCCGCAGCCGCTCCTGGCGCTCGGCCCGCTCCGCGCGCTCCTCCAGGGGACGGCGCAGGGCGGCGCGCACGGCGGTCCGCGCCTCCGCGCCGCTGTGGGTGCGCCGTGCCCCGCGGGGGACGGGCAGGCCGCAGCCGGCCCGGACGAGGTTGCCGAGGGTGAGGCCGTAGCGGGTCAGGAACGTCTCGCCGGGGCTCTGGCCGTGGTCGGAGAGCACGACGATCCGGTACGGCCGCGGGGCGTGCTCGGCGACCTTCGCGATCAGCGCGAGCGACCGGTCGAGGCGTTCCAGGATCCTCTCGGCGTCCCGGCTGCGCGGCCCGGAGTGGTGGGCCACCTCGTCGTACGCCACCAGGTCCGCGTAGACGGCGCTGCGCCCGGCGAGCATGTCGCCGATCACCGCGGCGACGACGACGTCCCGCTCGACGACGGTCGCGAAGGCACGGACCATCGGGTACAGCCCGCCGCGTTTGACCCGCGGCCGGCGCTGCCCGATCCGGGCCGCGAGGGACTGGCCGATCTCCCGGAAGACCTCGGCGCCGAAGGACAGGGCGGTGCGGACGGCGTTGGCGGGGTCGGAGAAGTACGCGAAGTAGCCCGCGCGCGAGCGGTTGTCGCGGCCTCTGCGGGCGGCGACGGACAGCACGAGGGCGAGTTCGTCGGCGCCGCCGCTGAAGAGGTTGCCGCGGCTCGCGCCGTCGAGGGTGAGCAGGCCTCCGTCACCGGTGCGCTCGACGGCCCGGCGCTGGAGTTCGGCGGCGCTGTTCGGCCGGTTGCAGACCATCACCTCCTGGCTCTCCTTCTCGTACCAACGGAAGGCCGGGACGTCGTGGTTGCTGCCGTGCAGGATGCCCAGCTGGCTGGCACCGGTCTGGCTGGACCAGTCGGTGCGCCAGGGAACGATCCGGTGGGTGGGGCGCGCTCCGCCGAGCCACCGGGCCGCGGTCGGCATCAGCCCCTTGGCCATCGCGTCCCGCAGCACGTCGTACCCGACCCCGTCGAGCTGGAGGAAGAGCGCTCCGGGTGTGGAGGGGCCGGCTCGCCCGGCCACGCGTCTGCGGCGCCGGTCGGCGAGCCGGTAGAGCCGGCGCCGGTAGGCGTCGTCGTCCCGGACGGCGAGGGCACCGCCGGTGGCCGAGGCGACGGCGGACATCACGGCGGCAACGACCACGGCGGTCTCGGGGGCCGCCTCACCCCGCCCCGAGGGGTTGATCCACAGGGCGAGCAGCAGCAGCGAGCCGTTCAGGAAGAAGACGAGCACGGCGAGCACCAGGGCGGGGACGAGCAGCAGCGCCCGCACCAGCAGCGGCCACACCAGCGAGGACAGCAGTCCGAAGACGCCGGCACCGGCCGCCGCGGTGACCGCGATCCGGGTCGCGCTGTCCCCGCTGTCCGACTGCAGCTGGAAATCGGGCAGCACACCGGCGAGGACGAGCATCGTGACCGTGGACACGGCCCACACGGCGACGCTCCGCCCCACCCCGCTGGCGACGCGCCGCCACCGTCCTGCGTCCACGTCCTGCCACCTCACGTCCGGGCCCGCCCGGTCCGCGCGGCCTGCTCCCCACCCTGTCACAACGCACGGAAGTGCCCGGAAGTCCCCCGGACCGCCCTCCCGCCGCCCACCGGACCTGCCCGGGAGCCGGGTCAGCGGCCGTCGTAGCCGGCCGTCGGCATCGAGAGACGGCGGTGCACCTGCGCCTTCATCCGGGCGTCGTAGAACGGTTCCGCGCTGCCCACCGTCTCGACCCGCACCCCGCGGCGCGCGCACTCGGCGGTGAACTCGTCGACGGAGGCGAGGGCGCGCTCCAGCACCCGGCGGCTGGGGGCGACGAACAGGTCGACGAGTCCGGCCTCGACGTCGGCCCACAGGGTGCGGTGGTCCGGGCGCAGGGCGCGGACGAGGAGTTCCCGGGTGACGACGTAGCCGTGCTCGGCGGCCCAGCGGGCGCACATCGCGTGCTGGCTGCGGGAGTCGACGAGGAAGGGGTCCGCGTCGAGTTCCTCCAGCGGCGTCAGGCTGGCGATCGCCGTGACGCGCAGCGCCGGGGGCCGGGGCGCGGGGCCGCCCGGTCCGTACGGGCGCTCCGGGGTGTGCGTGCCGGAGGCACCGCCCGCGTCTGCCATGCGTGTCCCCCCTCACCTCCGGGTTTCGCCGCCGACCCTACTCCTGCCCGTAGGCTCGGGGGGAGTCGCGCGAAGGAGGCAAAGAGGTGCCGGTGGAGATCACCTGGTGGGGGCATGCCACGTGCACGCTGGAGGACTCCGGCACCCGCGTGCTGACCGATCCGCTCTTCGCGCGCCGGCTCGCGCACCTGCGGCGCCGGCGTGGGGCGCCGCCCCCTCCCCCGGCGGCGGTCGCCGATGTCGCCCTGGTCTCCCATCTGCACGCCGACCATCTGCACCTGCCCTCGCTCGCCCGGCTCGCTCCGGGCACCCGGCTGCTGGTCCCCCGGGGCGCCCCGCGCGCGGTGCCAGGACTGCGCCGGCTGGACCATCTGCGGCTCACCGAGGTCACGCCCGGCGACCGGACCCAGGTCGGTGACCTCCTCGTACGGACCGTGTCGGCGCGGCACGACGGGCGACGGCTGCCGGTCGGGCCGCATCGCTCCCCCGCCGTGGGGTATGTGATCGAGGGCGACGCGCGGACGTACTTCGCCGGGGACACCGGGCTGTTCCCGGAGATGGCCGAGGAGGTGGGGGAGGTCGACGTGGCACTGCTGCCGGTGGGCGGCTGGGGGCCTTATCTCGGTGAGGGGCACCTGGACGCGGGGCGGGCCGCCGAGGCACTCGCCGAACTGCGGCCGCGCAGCGCCGTCCCCGTGCACTACGGCACGTTCTGGCCCATCGGCATGGACGCGGTGCGCCCCCATGAATTCCACGCGCCGGGTGAGGAGTTCGTGCGCCTGGCCGCCGAGCGTGCGCCGGACGTGTCGGTGCACCGCCTGGACCACGGCGAGTGTGTGCGTCCGGAGGTCACTCGGTGACTCCCTGGTCCGCCGCGGTCCCCTCTCTCCTGCTGTCCGCCGCGGCCACGCGGGGATCGCAGGAGTCGGCGCAGCAGGCGATCGGGTATCCGACCCTGTTCCTGCTGGTGCTGATCGGCGCGCTGGTGCCGGTCGTGCCGACGGGCGCGCTGGTGAGTTCGGCGGCCGTGGTGGCGTTCCATCAGACGGCGCCGTTCGCGCTGCTGACGGTGTTCCTGGTGTCCTCGCTCGCCGCGTTCCTCGGGGACATGGCGCTGTACTGGCTCGGCCGGCGCGGTATGGGTTCGAAGAACGGCTCGCGCTGGCTGGAGGCGATCCGGCAGCGGGCGCCCGAGGACCGGCTGACGCAGGCGCAGGAGAAGCTGCACGACCACGGCATAGCCGTGCTCGTGCTGTCCCGGCTCGTCCCGGCCGGCCGTATCCCGGTGATGCTGGCCTGCCTGATGGCGAAGATGCCGCTGCGGACCTTCGCCCGCGGCGACGTACCGGCCTGCCTCGCCTGGGCGGCCACCTACCAGGTCATCGGCATCCTCGGTGGTTCGCTCTTCAGCGAACCGTGGGAGGGCGTGGTGGCCGCGGTGGCGCTGACCCTGGCGATCAGCGCGGTGCCGGGCCTGTGGCGCAGGATCCGCAGGCCGGCCGCCTCGTAGGAGTCGCCTCGTGGAAGCGGTCGTGTGGAAGCCGTCGCGCGGAGGACCTCTCGTAAAGGCCGTTCGCGTAAAGGCCGTTCGCGTAGAGGCCCGCTCGGTCCGGTCCCCGGGGCACCGGGCTCAGCCGAGGACCCGGGACGCTCCCACCGGCAGGTCCCAGAGGTCCTCGCGCGACAGGCCCGCCCGTTCCCAGGCGGCCCGGACGCGGCGCAGCGGCTCCAGCACCGGCTCCGCGGAGAGGACGAACGTCCCCCAGTGCATCGGCGCCATCCGCCGGGCCCGCAGGTCGACGGCGGCCCGCACCGCCTCCTCCGGGTCGCAGTGCACGTCGCTCAGCCACCAGCGCGGGTCGTAGGCCCCGACGGGCAGCAGCGCCAGGTCGATCCCGGGGTAGTGCTGTCCGATGCGGGCGAACCAGTGGCCGTAGCCGGTGTCGCCCGCGAAGTACACCCGCAGGCCCTCGGGGGAGGTGAGGACCCAGCCTCCCCACAGGGTGCGGCAGGTGTCGGTGAGGCCGCGCTTGGACCAGTGGTGCGCGGGGACGAAGTCGAAGCGGACGCCCTCCAGTTCGACCGCCTCCCACCAGTCCAGTTCGGTGACGTGGGTGAACCGGCGGCGCCTGAACCAGGGTCCGAGGCCCGCGGGCACGAACACCGGTGTGTCGCGCGGGAGTCGGCGCAGGGTCGGGGCGTCCAGGTGGTCGTAGTGGTTGTGGCTGATGACGACCGCGTCGACGCGGGGCAGCGCGCTCCAGGCCACACCGGCCGGGGTGATCCGGGCCGGGGTGCCGATGATCCTGCGGGACCAGACCGGGTCGGTGAGGACGGTGAGCCCGCCGATCCGGATCACCCAACTCGCGTGTCCCACCCAGGAGACGGCGACCGTGCGGGTGTCCACACGGGGCAGGGGTTCCGGTTCGAAGGGCAGCAGGGGGATGTCGGCGAGCCCGTCGGCGCCGGGTCGCAGCGCGCCCTCCCGGGCGAACCGGGCGAAGGCCCGCAGCCCCGGCAGCGGCGCGGTCAGCCGGTCCACGAAGGAGCGCGGCCACACCCGGCGTTCCCCGAGCGGGCGGGGCGCGGCGAGGGGCGGGGGGACGACGGTGGGGTGCTCCGCCGCCGGAGGTGCCGGGGGCGCGAGACCCTCGGGGTCCTGCGCCGTCGTGCTCGCGGTCGACTCGGACTGCTGCGTCATCGAGAGGCTCCCATCACCGAGCGTCGTCGCGGAGGTCGTCGAAGGCCGACCCCAACCGGGTCAACGCGCGTTGCACATGCGGCAGTTCCAGGGGCGTCGACGCCGTGAGGGACCGCGTCCGTTCCTCGTCCGTGCCGCCGAGCAGGGGTCCGGTGCCCAGCCGGACGCGCAGCGCGCCGAGGTCGTCGCCGAAGCGGTGTCCGCCCGGCGCGGGCATGCCGAGCCGGGCGGAGAGGTGGTCCTCCAGGTCCTGCGCGTCGCCGACACCGCGCGCGCCGAGCGCGGAGCGCAGCGGCCCGAGGTCGACGTACAGATGTCTGCCGGCCTGCGGGGGGCGCGCCACGGCACCGGCCGCGGTGACCGCGCGGTGGGCGGCGCCGGCCACGTCCGCGTGCAGGCGGGCGGCGGCGGCGAGCCGTTCGCTGACCGCGGCGGGCTCGTCGAGCGCGTAGGCGGCCGCGGCGGCGACGGGTTCCGCGACGCGTGCGCCGACCGCGGTGAGCACGTCGAGGACGCGGGATCTCAGGAGGGCGCCCGCCTCACCGGAGGGGAATCGGGCGACGGCGGCCGGCCAGCCCTGGGGCAGGAAGGCGCCGGCGAGGTCCGTGATCACGGTGACGTCGTCGGGGGCCATCTCGGCGGGGCTGAGGAGCACCGTGTCGTGCGGCCGGTGCAGGGTGTCGCGCCAGGTCTCGTCGCTCACGACGTGCAGACCCTCGCCGACGGCGGCCTCGACGGCCTCGTGCACCAGCTCGGGCGGCGCGACGGTGGCGGTGGGGTCGTCGGCGACGGAGAGCACGAGCAGCCGCGGGTCGCCGCCCTCCTCGCGGACTCTGCGGAGGGTCTCCAGGAGGGCGTACGGATCGGGGACGCCACCGCATTCGGCGGGCGTCGCCACCCGGAACACGGACCGGCCGAGGAGACGGGCCTGGGGCGCCCACCATGCGGCGCAGGGCCGGGGCGCGAGGACGTCGCCGCCGAGCGCGCCGGTCAGGGCGAGCAACAGGGCGGCGGCTCCGGGGGCGACGGCCACGCGGTCGGCGGCCGTGGGGAGTCCGCGGCGGGTCCAGTAGCCGCAGGCGGCGTCGAGGAACGCGGGGCCGCCGCCGAACAGTTCGGTGTCGGCGCGGCCCGCGGCGGCGGCCAGTTCCGCACGGAGTTCCGGCAGCACGGGCAGGCCCTGGTCGGGCAGGGGCGGACCGTAGCGGACCGGTCCGCGGCCTTCCGGATCCGTCCGCCGCATGTGTGCCTCCGCGCCGTGGGTGGTGCCCTGCGTTCCCTGCCCTGACCTGCCTCGACCTGTCCAGTCCAGTCCTGTCTGTCCAGTCCTGTCTGTCCAGCCAGTCCCGTCTGTCCTGTCCTGTCCTGTTGCCTTGCCGGCCGTACGTTCCGGGGCCCGCGTCCCCCGCTACGGCTCGGTTCCTACGGCCGGGCTCAGGCGGCCCGGCGTACCGGGCCGCCGGCCTGTCGGTACCCGGCGGCACGCCGTCCCACGCGTGCCCTCGGGGTCACACCTGTCGCATCGTCACCCGCGCCACCGAGTGCCTCCGCCGTGCCGTCCGCCGGCTAGGCGCGGCGGTTGCGCAGACGGTGGACGGCCGCGCACCCGGCACCGGCGATCAGCAGGCCGCCGGCGACCAGCGCGGGCACCGAGTCGGTGAAGGCGCCGCCGCGGCCGGCCTGCACGCCCTGCTGAACGGTGGGAGGACGCTCTCCGGTTCCCGCGCCCGTTCCGGTGCTCGGCTCGTGCGCCGGGGCGCCCTTGGCGACCGAGTACGAGGCGCTCCACTGCTTCCCGTGGCCGCCCTGCGGCGCGGGGCAGACACCGTCCACGCCCCACTCGCCGCGGGCCGCGCCGCCGGCTTCGGGGGCCACCGGGGCGGCGGGTGCCGTGTCGGGGCCCACGGGCTCGGGCACGGTGTCGGGCGCCGCCGGTTCGGGGACGGTGTCCGGGCCCACGGCGTCCGGACCCACGTCGTCGGGGGTCACGGGGTCGGGGTACCCGGAGCCGGGCTGTTCGGGGTCGGTGGCGACGGGGGGCGGTTCCACCGCGTCGGGCGCGACCGTGTCCGAGCCGCCGGAGTCCGGGGCGGCGGGCGGCACGTCCCCGTTCTCGGCGTCGGTCGTGCCGGCCACGGAGGAGAGCGTCCGGTCGAGGACACCGGTCTCCTCGTAGCCCTCCCCCGAACCGGCGACCGACGGGGCCGGGCCGCCGGCGCCGTCGGGGGCGCCGGTCGGGATGTGGGCCGTTCCGCGATAGGCGGCGGCGCCCGCGGCGTGGGCGCCGTCGCCCTCGACGCGGTGCAGCTGCACCTTGCCCTCCTGGAACCCCTGGGAGCTGGCGTCGATGGCCTCGGGCGGGGCACCGCCGACTCCGTCGCAGGTGACGCTGATGGTGACGGTGCCGCCGGGTTCGACGGAGCCCGGGCTGACCTCCGCGGCCGGATCCGCGGACGCGGCCGACGCGGCGACGCTCAACGCGGCGCCGGCGAGGGCGGTGGCGTACAGGACACGGGCGGTACGGCGCATGAGCGGGGCTCCTTCGGCGGGGCTGCGGTCCGAGAGCCACGGCCGTCGTGTCCCTCGGGCCCATCAGAGCCCGCCCCGCCCCGGCGCGCTATCGGCCGGGCACCATTCGCGGGAAAACAGGGGCCCGAGCGGGTGATGCCGCCCGGCCACGGGCCTCCGCCGACCACGTCCGCCGACCACGAAGGAGCCCGCCGGGTGCCCCCTCGGCGAGGGGGCACCCGGCGGGCTCGGTGTCCTCGGGCGCGGCGGTTCCTTCGGCCGCGCCGCTTCGTCCGTCGCGCGGGTCCCCTCGGCCGCGCGGTCTTCGCGCCGCCTCCGCTCCCCGGGCCCCGCGGCTGCGTCGACCGCGTGCCGTGGGCGAGCCGGGAAGGAGGTGCTAGGCGGCGTCGCGCATGACCTGGTCACGCAGGCGGGAGCAGCAGCGGGTGATGAGACGGGAGACGTGCATCTGGGAGATGCCCAGCTCGTCGGCGATGCGGCTCTGCGTCATGTCGTCGAAGAAGCGCATGTAGAGGATGGCGCGTTCCCGCTCGGGGAGTGCCTGCAGCCGCGGCTTGACGGCCTCACGGTCGATGACCGTGTCGAGCGCCGGGTCGGCGGAACCGAGGGCGTCGCTGAGCGAGTAGCCGTCGTCGCTGCCGGGGAGTTCGGCGTCGAGTGAGAGCGCGGTGAAGCTCTCCAGCGCCTCCAGGCCGGTCAGCACGTCCTCCTCGCTCAGCCGGGCGCGTTCCGCGATCTCGGCGACCGTGGGCCGGCGCCCCGAGATGGTCTGCGACAGGTCCTGGCCGGCGAACCGGACCCGGTTGCGCAGGTCCTGGACACGACGCGGCACATGCAGGGTCCACATGTGGTCGCGGAAGTGACGCTTGATCTCGCCGGTGATCGTCGGCACGGCGTAGCTCTCGAAGGCGTTGCCGAGTTCGGGGTCGTAGCGGTCGACGGCCTTGACGAGGCCGAGCGCCGCCACCTGCCGCAGATCGTCGGAGTTCTCGCCCCGGTTGCGGAAGCGGCCCGCGAGCCGGTCGGCCATCGGCAGCCAGGACTCGACGATCTCCTCGCGGAGGGCGTCGCGCTGCGGTCCCTGAGGGAGCGTGGCGAGCCTGCGGAACGCCTCCGAGGTGTCGGGGGCGTCGTCGTGCGGATGGTGCGTCGCGCTCGCTTGAGTTCGCATGATGCGTCGCAACTCCCTTGATGGTGCCTGGTATAGGACAGTCATCGTGGGAGCGCATCCGTGATCCGGACGGATACACCCGTGGCGCGGATCGCCGCTCCCACGGACGTGCCTCCTGTCCGAAGCACTGCTGCTGCGTCTGCCCCGGGCCATGCGGGGCAAACACCCCCGGATTCGTCCCCGATCGCGGACGCCCCGTCACGTGGACGCCTTCCCGGACAACCCGTTTCTCGACGTGTCGCGTGGGGGACGTCGGGTACGCGCTCCCCACCTCGAACCTCTGGAGGGGATTTCATGCAGCGAGGCAGTGACCGGATGAGCGCTCACCGGGACGACGAGATGAAGCACGAACTGCGCGACTTCCTCAGGTCAGGGCACCCCACCCGGACCGAGGAGTGGCAGGACCCGGAGCCGGCCGCCGACGACGACCCGGCGATCGCGGGAGGACCGGTGGTGCCGCACACGGCACCGGAATCGCTGGAGACGGTGCGCCACGAACTGGCGCGGTTCCTCGGCCGTACCTCGTTCCCCGCGGGTCCGCGTGCGCTGATCGACGTCCTGCGCGAGAAGAACGCGCCCGACGCTCTGGCCGACTCGCTGGAACGTCTGCCGGACAAGGAGCACTACGCGAACGCGCACGAGCTGGCGCGGGCGGTCGTGGGCGCGGGCAGCAGCTAGCGGCGCGCCGCGACGTGGGCGTGCGGGACCGCCTCGGGCGGCCCGCACGCCCACGCGCAACGGTTCAGGCGCCACCGACGGAGCGACCGGGCCGACCGGTCAGGCCGGTGGCACCGCGGCGGGGCCCCGTTCGCGGGCGCCCTCGCGGGTGCGGCCCGCCGAGACGGGGCGGCGCGGATGGCGGCGCAGGTACTCGCCCTCCAGCTGGGCCATGCGCTCGTTGTGGGTGTGCAGCGCGTCGTTCGAACCGTGCAGCAGCGTGTCGTGGCGGGTGCGGTGGATGGCCTCCAGCTCTTTCATCAGCTGCTGGTCGTCCAGCCGGCCCGGGTCGACTCCGGTCATGGTGCTACCCCGCTCGTCGTGGCCGTCGGCGCGGTCCGGGCGCCCGCCCGGCGGACGTCGCCCGGAGGCGGCCGGAAGGGAGCCATGGATACGTGACCTCCACCCACCACTCTACGAACATCGGGTGGTCCGGGCCTCTCCGGGAACTCCGGGCACGCGGAAACGCGGGGCCCCGGCCGCCCGGAGCCCGGGAATGAGCCGCCTAGCGGTCCCGCTCCACCCGGCGCTCGTCCCACACCGGCTCCTGCGTCTCCCGGACCCGTCCGTCGGAGCCGAAGACCAGGTAGCGGTCGAAGGAGCGGGCGAACCAGCGGTCGTGGGTGACGGACAGGACCGTCCCGTCGTACGCCTCAAGCCCTTCCTGGAGCGCCTCGGCCGACTCCAGGTCGAGGTTGTCGGTGGGCTCGTCCAGGAGCAGGGCCGTGGAGCCCTCCAGTTCCAGGAGCAGGATCTGGAAACGCGCCTGCTGGCCGCCCGACAGCTTCTCGAAGCGCTGCTCGGCCTGGGCCGTCAGCTCGTAGCGGCGCAGCCGTGACATGGCGGCGCCGCGGTCCTGGGAGTGCTCGGACCACAGGATGTCGAGCAGCGTGCGGCCCTCCAGCTCGGGATGGGCGTGCGTCTGCGCGAAGTGGCCCGCCACCACGCGCGCGCCGAGCTTCCACTCGCCGGTGTGCGCGACGTCGCCGCCCGCGAGGAGCCGCAGGAAGTGCGACTTCCCCGAGCCGTTGGAGCCGAGGACGGCGACCCGCTCGCCGTAGAAGACCTCCAGGTCGAAGGGCTTCATCAGGCCGGTGAGCTCAAGTCCCTTGCAGGTGACGGCCCGTACACCGGTGCGCCCTCCGTGCAGCCGCATGGTGATGTCCTGCTCGCGCGGCGGCTCGGGGGGCGGTCCCGCCTCCTCGAACTTGCGCAGCCGGGTCTGGGCCGCCGCGTAACGGGAGGCCAGCTCATGGCTGATGGAGGCGGCCTGACGGAGGCTCAGCACGAGCTTCTTGAGCTGGGCGTGCTTCTCGTCCCAGCGCCTGCGCAGTTCCTCGAAGCGCGCGAACCGCTCCCGCCTGGCCTCGTGGTACGTCGCGAAACCGCCACCGTGCACCCAGGCGTCGGCGCCGGTGGGGCTGGGCTCGACGCTGATGATCTTCTGGGCGGAGCGGGCGAGGAGTTCACGGTCGTGGGAGACGAACAGGACGGTCTTACGGGTGTCCTTGAGCCGCTCCTCCAGCCAGCGCTTGCCGGGCACGTCGAGGTAGTTGTCCGGTTCGTCGAGCAGCAGCACCGCGTCGGTGCCGCGCAGCAGCGCCTCCAGCACCAGGCGCTTCTGCTCGCCGCCGGACAGGGTCCGCACCTGCCGCCACTGCGCCTTCTCGTAGGGAACGCCGAGCGCGGCCGTGGTGCACATGTCCCAGAGGGTCTCGGCCTCGTAGCCACGCGCCTCGGCCCAGTCGGAGAGCGCCTGCGCGTACCGCAGCTGGGACGCCTCGTCGTCGACGGTCATCATCGCGTGCTCGGCGGTGTCGACGGCCCGGGCCGCCTCCCGGATCCGGGGCGGCGCCACGGAAACGAGCAGCTCCCGTACGGTCGTCTCGTCGCGCACGGATCCCACGAACTGGCGCATCACGCCGAGCCCGCCGCTCACGTTCACGGTGCCGCCGTGCGGCTTGAGCTCGCCCGAGATCAGCCGCAGCAGGGTCGTCTTGCCCGCGCCGTTGGGCCCCACGAGGGCCACGACGGCCCCTTCTCCCACCCGGAACGACACATCGCCGAGCAGCGCCCTCCCGTCGGGAAGGTAGTACTCAAGATGTGCGGCTTCGAGGTGTCCCATGGGCAGGCATTCTCCGGGGCGCGGGGGGTACGGGGCAAACGCGTTTGCTCCGGGGCGCCCGTCACGGCGGCGAGCAAAACGCCTGATCCGGGGTAGACGGAGCCGCATGACCCCCACCCCAGACGTCGACCTGACCGCCCTCGTTCCGGGCCGCCACGGCCTGCGGGACCGTCTCCTGTCCGTGGACCTCCGGGTCTTCGAGTCGGTCGCGGCGCGCCACTGGCCGGGCGGCGATCCCGTGCTGCCACGGCTGAGCCGCAGCGCCAACCACGGTCTGCTGTGGTTCGCGACGGCCGCCGCCGTGGCGGCGAGCCGCACGCCGCGGGCCCGCCGGGCCGCCACCCGGGGCCTCGCCTCGCTCGCTCTGGCCTCGGCGACGATCAACACCGTCGGCAAGCGGTCGGTGCGCCGCAGCCGTCCCGCGCTGGACCCGGTCCCGGCGATCCGGCAGCTGAAGCGCCAGCCGATCACCACGTCGTTCCCCTCGGGGCACGCCGCCTCCGCCGCCGCGTTCGCGACGGGTGTGGCGCTGGAGTCCCGCGGCTGGGGAGCGGCCGTGGCGCCGCTCGCCGCGGCGGTGGCCCTCTCCCGCGTGTACACCGGGGTCCACTTCCCGAGCGACGTCATCGCGGGTGCGGCGCTGGGCGCGGGCGCCGCGTACGCCGTCCGTGCTCTGGTGCCCACCCGGGACCAGCTGACCGCGCCGGCGCGGCCGCGGGTCCAGGCGCCCGCGCTGCCCGACGGCGCGGGCCTGGTCATGGTGGCCAACAAGGGCGCGGGAAGCGCGGAACGGGTCCACGCGCTGGCCGACGCGCTGCCGGCCGCGGAGCTCGTCGAGTGCGAACCCGCTGACATACGGCAGGAGTTGGAGAAGGCGGCCGCCCGCGCCACGGTGCTGGGCGTGTGCGGCGGCGACGGCACGGTGAACACCGCGGCCGAGATCGCCCTGCGCCACGACGTCCCGCTCGCCGTCCTCCCGGGCGGCACCCTCAACCACTTCGCCCACGACCTCGGGGTGGAGGGCGACCACGATCTCGTCCGCGCGCTCCAGCAGGGCGAGGCGGTCAAGGTGGACGTCGGCCGGTTCGCGTCCGGCGCCCAGGAGGGCATCTTCCTCAACACGTGCAGCCTGGGCATCTACCCGGAGCTGGTGCGGGAGCGGGAGAACGGGTCGAAGATGATCGGCAGCTGGCCCGCCGGGGTGATCGGCGCGCTGCGCGTCCTGCGCGCCGACCACCATCCCCTGCGGGCCGAACTGGGCGGCCGTACGCACCCGTTGTGGCTGCTGTTCGCGGGCAACGGCACGTACCACCGGGTGGGCCTCGCACCCGCCCGCCGCTTCGATCTCGCGGACGGGCGTCTCGACGTCCGCGTCGTGCACGGCGGACGCCATCCCGCGGTGCGGCTGCTCGCGGCCGCCTTCGCCGGCCCGCTCACCCGCTCCCCCGCGCACGCCGCCGTGCGGGTGGGCCATCTGCGCATCGACGGCGTCGACCCCGGCACCCTCCTCGCCTATGACGGCGAGGTCACCGAGGTGAGCGACCGGGTGACGCTCCGCAAGAGCCGCGAGGCCCTGACCGTCTACCGCCCGCAGCCGGCCCATTGAACCGGGCCGTCGTTCAGGCGGCCCCAACTCCCCCTCTTCCACGCCGTCCACACCGTCTGCGATGTCCACATGGCAAGATGCGGGTCTCATCATTCGACATGACCGCGTACGGTGATGCCATCGCCCCGCGGAGTGCGTACCCGCCCCGCCGAGGCCCCGTACACGTCGAAGGGGACCGGTCATGTCGAAGTCGCAGGAGACGGCCGTCTACACGCACGGCCATCACGAGTCGGTGCTGCGCTCGCACACCTGGCGCACCGCCGCCAACTCGGCGGCGTACCTGCTCGACTCGCTGAAGCCCCACATGAAGATCCTCGACATCGGCTGCGGGCCGGGCACCATCACCGCCGACCTGGCGGAACGCGTTCCGGACGGGCATGTCACGGGCGTCGACCACGCGGCGGGCATCCTGGACCGGGCACGACAGGAGGCCGCCGGACGCGGCCTGCGCAACGTCGACTTCGCGGTGGCCGACGTGCACGCGCTGGACTTCCCGGACGACACGTTCTGCGTGGTGCACGCCCACCAGGTGCTCCAGCACGTCGGCGATCCGGTCCAGGCCCTGCGCGAGATGCACCGGGTCACCCGCCCGGGCGGCTACATCGCGGTCCGCGACGCGGACTACGCGGCCATGACCTGGTATCCGTCGATGCCGGGCATGGACGAGTGGCTGGACCTGTACCGGCGGGTGGCCCGCGCGAACGGGGGCGAGCCGGATGCCGGCCGCCGTCTCAAAACATGGGCGCTGGCCGCCGGCATCCGGGACATCACCTCCACGTCGAGCACCTGGACCTACGCCACCGAGGACGAACGGGCCTGGTGGAGCGGCCTGTGGGCCGACCGCACGGTGGCCTCGGCCTACGCGGAGCGCGCCACGGAGGGCGGTCACGCGACGGCGGAGGAACTGCGCGCGGTCTCCGCCGCCTGGCGGCGGTGGGGGCGGGCGCCGCGGCACGCAGGGCACTCCTGTCCGGCCTGCGCTTCACCAGTCTGCGGCTGCGCCTGGTCGTGGTGTTCGGGCTCGTGGCGCTCACCGCCGC
>NZ_JBEXGN010000028.1:0-92564 GCF_040607345.1 Streptomyces sp. NPDC005302 | reverse complement strand
CCACGACCCCGGTCCCGCCGTCCCCGTAGGCACCGGACCGGTCTCCCTCCCTCCCCCGTACAGCACGACACCAGAAGCGAGGCATCCCATGACGACAGTCGAACAGGTCGACCAGACTCCCCCGCCGCCCATGCGGCTGCGGGAGCTCGTGTTCGGAGCGGCCTGCGCCGCCGCCGTCCGCGCCGCCGCCCGCCTCGGCGTTGCCGACGCGCTCGACGACCGCCCCATGGAGGTGGACGACCTGGCGGCCGCGGTGAAGACCCAGCCGCACACGCTGCGCCGGCTGCTGCGCGCCCTGTCCTGCCAGGGCGTGTTCGTGGAGAACCCGGACGGCACCTTCGGACACACGGAGATGTCCCGGCTGCTGCGCGAGGACGACCCGCACAGCCTCCGGTACATCGCCCTGTGGTGCACCGAGCCGTGGACGTGGGCGGTCTGGCCGCAGCTCGACGAGGCGGTCCGCTCCGGCGACAACGTCTTCGAGAACGTGTACGGCCGGGAGTTCTTCGCCTACCTCAACGAGGAGGCACCCGAGTCCGCGCACGTCTTCAACCGCGCCATGACCACGTCCAGCGCGCAGTCGGCACGGGACGTCGCCGAGCTGCTCGACCTCGAGGGCGTGACCTCGGTCGCGGACATCGGCGGTGGACAGGGCCAGGTCGTGGCCAGCCTGCTGGAGAAGCACCCCGCCCTGCACGGCACGCTGCTCGACCTGCCGGGCGTGGTGGAGAACGCCGATCCGCGGCTGCGCGACGGCGGGGCGCTGGCCGAACGGGTGCGGATCGTTCCGGGCGACTGCCGCCAGGACATCCCGGTCCAGGCCGACGTGTACATCATCAAGAACATCCTGGAGTGGGACGACGAGAGCACCCGCCGGGCGCTCGCCAACGTCCGCAAGGCCGCGCGTCCCGGCGCCCGGGTCATCGTCATCGAGAACCTCGTGGACGACACCCCGTCGATGAAGTTCACGACCGCCATGGACCTGCTGCTGCTCCTGAACGTGGGCGGCGCCAAGCACACCCGGCAGAGCATGGTCGACCGCCTCACGGAAGCCGGCCTGGTCATCGGCGAGGTCCGCCCGGTGAACGCGTATCTGCACGCCTTCGAGTGCACGGTCCCCGCCTGACCCGGCCGGACGCCCTCGAAAGAACCCGGAAAACCCGAGGCCGCCGGTTCCGCTTCTCGCGGAGCCGGCGGCCTCGGGTATGTGCCGTGTCGCCCGGTCAGGAGGCGGGCTTGCGCTCCCAGGTGTAGAAGCACTGGGCCATGGCGTCCTTGGGGCTCCGCCACGTCTGCGGGTCGTACGCGCTCACGTACGCGGCCAGTTCGTCGCTCACGTTGCGGAACTCCGGGTGTCCCGCCACCTTCGCGATGGCCGGCGCCGGGTCCCGCTCGGACTCGATGAGGTGCAAGTACACATCACCGAACTGGAAGAGGCTGCGCCGGTTGACCCCGATGAGGTGCGGCAGTTCGCCGCGGTCGGAGGCGGCGAACACGTCAGAGATCGCGGGCGCCGAACCGGGCGCCATACGGGCGACGATCAGGGCGTGGTGCATCGGACGGTCCTTCCTGTGTGCCGTGGGTCAGCTGACGGGGGCGCTGCGGCGCTCCCGGGCGGCCTGCTCGATCTTGTCCCGGATGAGACCCATCTGCGTGGCGGAGTTCCGGTTGATGTTGTCCGTCATCCACTCGTCGTCCACCGGGGCCTCGGGCTTCATCGCGAAGTCCTGCACCCATCGCATGTGGGTGCCGCCCGGCGTCTGCTCGTACTCCCAGCGGATGTTCATGTGCGCGAAGGGCCCCGTCTCCACGCGGCGGGCCCGGACGGTCCGCGCGGCGCGGTCCATGGTGCGCTCCGAGACCCAGCTCCACACCTTCCCGTTCTCGTCCGGGTGCATGGTGAGGCGGAACGTCGTCGAGTCGCCGTCCCGGGAGAGGACTTCGAGCGAGGCGTACTCGCTGAACAGCTGGGGCCAGTTCTCGATGTCGTTCGTCATGTCCCAGACGAGGTCGAGAGGGGCGTCGATGGTGATGCTGTTGTCGGTGTGTCCGGGCACGTCAGGCTCCAGCCTTGAGGGTGTCGTTGACGAGGTCGAGGAACTCGCGGGGGGTCTTGCAGCGTTCGGTGTCCGGCGGGAGGGGCCGGCTGTACCGGTTCTCCAGCTCGCCGACGATGCCGAGCAGGCCCAGCGAGTCGAGTCCGAGGGTGCCGAAGGGCGCGTCGGACGCGTTCGCGAGTTCCTGGGGGTCGACGGTGATCCCGGCCGCCTTCTTCATCAGCGCGGCCAGCTCGTCGAAGGTCACTTCGGTGGTGATCATGCGTGTTCTCCTCACTTGCCGCCCGGACTAGCGGGCGGAGTCACCGCGGCGCACGACCAGCGCCGCGTTGGAGCCCATGAGTCCCCTGCTGAGGATCAGGGCGGTCCGCAGCTCGGCGGGGCGGGCGTCCGACGTCACCAGATCGAGGTCGTGGCAGACGTCGAACACGTTCGGGGTGGGGGGTACCTGGCCGTGCTCCATGGCGAGCACCGCGGCCGCGGTGTCGAGCAGGGGCGCTCCGCAGTAGGCGCGTCCGATGCCCGTCTTGGGTGCCGTGACGGGGACCCGGGTCCCGTGCGCGCCGAGGGCGTCGGCGATGGCGAGGGCCTCGGCCCGGTCGGCCTCGGGGACACCGAGGGCGTCCGCGAAGACGACGTCGATCTCCTCCGGTGCGCAGTCCGCCTCGGCGAGGGCCCCGCGGATGGCCTGCGCGAGTCCCTCCCTCGACCTCTCCCACTGGGAGGCGCCGGTGAACGTCGCCGCGTGTCCGGCCACGACGGCCCGGACGGTCGCGCCGCGTTCACGGGCACGGTGTTCGTCCTCGACGACGAACATGGCGCCGCCCTCGGCGGGAACGAAGCCGCAGGCTCCCTTGGTGAAGGGACGGTAGGCCCGAGCGGGGTCCTCGACGGTGCTGAGCTCGGGGTAGGCGAGCTGGCAGACCATCGAGTACGGGGCGAGGGGGGCCTCCGCCGCGCCGACGACCATCGCGCCGGTGCCGCGCCGGACACCGCGGGCGGCGTGGGCGACGGCGTCCAGTCCGCCCGCCTCGTCGCTCGCGACCACACCGCAGGGTCCCTTGAAGCCGCCGCGGATGGAGATCTGGCCGGTGCTGGCGGCGTAGAACCAGGCGATGGACTGGTACGGGCCGACGTACCGGGATCCCTGGCCCCACAGCTTCTGCAGTTCGCGCTGGCCGAACTCGCCGCCGCCCGATCCCGCGGCGGTGACGACGCCGATGTCGTACGCCTCCTCGGGGTCGACGTCACCGAGGCCGGCGTCGTCGAGGGCGAGGACGGTCGCGGCCATCGCGAAGTGGCTGAAGCGGTCCGTCTGGACGAGGAACCGCTCCTCGATGAGGTCCGCGGCCTCGAACGACCGGACCTCGCCCGCGACGCGCAGCGGCAGATGGCCGCAGCCCTCGCGGGTGATCCGGTCGAGGACGCCGAGGCCTTCCCTGACGGACTTCCAGTAGGAGTCGGCGGTCTGTCCGTTGGGGGCGATGACGCCGATGCCGGTGACGGCGGCGCGCCCGGGTCGCTGCGTACGCTGCGTGGTCATCGTGTCCTCCCAGCCGGCCCGGTCAGGAGCACCGCGGACTGGAACCCGCCGAAACCGCTGCCGACGGAGAGCACGTTCCTCAGCTTCCGCGGGCGGGCGGTGCGCGGCACGTAGTCCAGATCGCACTCGGGATCCGGGGTCTCGTAGTTCGCCGTGGGCGGTACGACCTGGTGCTTCAGCGCGAGGACGCAGGCGACGACCTCGATGGCACCGATCGCGCCGAGCGAGTGGCCCACCATGGATTTGATGGAACTCATGGGCGTGCCGTAGGCGTGGTCGCCCAGGGAGCGCTTGACGGCGGCGGTCTCGTGGCGGTCGTTCTGCCGGGTGCCTGAGCCGTGCGCGTTGACGTAGTCGATCAGTGTCGGGTCGAGACGGGCCTGGTCGAGCGTGGTGTCGATCGCCCGGGACATCTCCAGTCCCTCACTGGTCAGACCGGTCATGTGGTAGGCGTTGCCGTAGGTGGCGTAGCCCCCGATCTCGCAGTAGATGTGCGCACCGCGGGCCCTGGCGTGCTCGTACTCCTCCAGGATCAGTACCGCGGCGCCCTCGCCCATGACGAACCCGTTGCGGTGGGCGTCGAAGGGCCGTGAGGCGTGCTCCGGGTCGTCGTTGTCGGGCGACGTGGCCTTGATGGCGTCGAAGCAGGCCATGGTGATCGGGGAGATCGGGGAGTCGGACGCGCCGGCGATGCAGATGTCGGCCCGGCCCTCCTCGATGGTGTGGAAGGCGTAGCCGACCGCGTCGAGTCCGGAGGTGCAGCCGGTGGAGACGGTCTGCACCGGCCCCTGGGCCCCGAACTCCTCGGCGACGACCGAGGCGAGCGTGCTGGGCGAGAACGCCAGGTGCAGCTGCGGGTCGGCGGTGCGGTGGTCGACGTCCCACCGGCTGCCGCCCTCGCTGACCTTGACGTAGTCGTGTTCCAGCCGGGTGGTGCCGCCGACGGCGCTGCCCAGGGAGACGGCGACGCGCCAGGGGTCCTGCTCGGCGGTGTCGATTCCCGCGTCGCGGACGGCTTCCCCGGCGGCGACGACCGCGAACTGGATGTAGCGGTCGGCGTCGCGGACGAGCTGCGGGTCGAGTCCGTGCGCGAGCGGGTCGAAGTCGCACTCGGCGGCTATACGGGAGCGCAGTCCCGTCGGGTCGAAGAGCGTGATGCCGCGGGTCGCGGTGCGGCCGCTTGCGAGGAGATCCCAGAACGCCTTCGTCCCGGTTCCGCCCGGAGCGACCACACCGATGCCGGTGACGGCCACTCGCCGGGTCACTGTATGGCCCCACTTCGCTCGGACGGCTGTCCGTGGTCCGGCGCGGACAGGTCCGGCCCGGTGGTGGCGAACCGCGGAGCGGGCTGGCTGTCGTCCGTCTCCTCGGTGTCGACGTGGCCGAGGCTCGGACGCGGGGCGAGCGGGCCGAGGTGGAAGACCATCCGGGCCTCGGTGTCGCCGACGTTGCGGAAGCGGTGCCGCATGTTGATCGGGATGAGCAGGCCCTGGTCGGGCTGGAGGGCGAACGCCTCGCCGTCCAGGTCGACCTCGAGGGCACCGTTCACCACGAACACGAACTCCTCGGAGTACGGGTGGTAGTGCTCGCTGATGCGCTCGCCGGGCTGCATGATGGCCAGGCCCATGAAACCGCTGGTGGACCCCGCGGTGGCGGGCGTGAGCATGGCCCGGACGTCCCCGCCGCGCCTGCGGTTGGGCTCCGTCTCACTCAGGTCCACGATGCGTGGATGATTGTTGATCATGCTTGGTTCCTCCGGGTGGGGCCGGGACGCCGGTGGGACGTCCGCGGACGCTGGCGGTGGGGGTCCTCAGGAGTCCGAGGCGCTGCGGTCGGTGACGGGCAGCATGTCGGCGTGCGACAGCAGACGGTTGGTGTTGCGTTCCGTCGACAGCGCGCCTTCGACGCCGATCGCGGCTCCGTCGAGCAGACGTTCCAGCTCTGCGGCCTTCTGGGGGCCCTTGAGGCCGAGCGAGGCGACGGGGTCCTGGTCGAGCTCGCCCACGATGTCGATCAGTCGGACGACGATGTCGTCGCGCTGGAAAACGGTGCTGCGGTACACGGGGCTGTCCCGGTCGTCGGCCGCCGTCTCGTCCTGCTGGGCGAGGAACTTGGCCAGCTCCGTGCCGCAGCCCGGCCGCGCCGGGTAGTACAGCGCGTGCCGCCGCAGCCGCGCGGGCTCCTCGTGGCCGGAGACCACGTGGTGCACGGCCGGCAGCGCCGCCCGGGTGAAGAAGACGCGCGCGGAGTCCGGGTCGCTCAGGTCCCGGTCCTGCTCCAGGTACGGGTTGATGGCCTCCTCGACCGCCCGCACCTCGGGCTGGCGTGCCACGTGGCGCAGGGCCGCGAGGAGGTCGCCCTCCACCTCCACGGCGCGTACGACGCGGTTGCCGTGCATGAAGAGCGAGGTGCGGCGCAGCCGGGTGTTGTCGTCGACCTGGGCCTGCGGCGACGTGTAGCCGGCCAGCAGTTCGGCGACCTTCGACTCGGAGCCGGGCTTCACCGTGAAGGTGAGGGCGTGGCGGGCGACGCCGTCGCCGACGCGGGCCTCCACCTGCGGGGCCGGCGAGGCCGGCCGGCCGGTGAGGGCCTGGGCCGGGTGGGTCTCGCGCAGGATGCTGTAGCGCATCGACCGGGTGTCCCGGACGCAGCTGTGCATCGGCCGCACCGTCTCGACGTGCTCCTCGCTGTTCACCCAGGCGAGGAACGGGGGCGCGCTCTCCCACTCGCTGGTGATGAGCCACTGCGAGGGGTTCTCGATCGACTGGCACAGCTGGTCACTGATGTGACCGGGCACCGAGGCGACCTGGTTGCGCATGAGCTCGTACGCCTCGAGGAACTGCTCCTGGGCCCCTTCGTACAGGTCCAGCAGCAGAATCACCCGAAGCCTGGAGCCGTCGAAGGCCGACTGCGAGATACGTCCCGAGATGGTCATTCCGGCACACCTCTCCTCTTGGTCACGGAAAGCGAGGAACGACCGCGGTGTCCGAAAAGGCCGGGGCCGCCATGAGCTGATCGTTGACGCGACGTCCCGAGTGCGCGAGCCCCACGGGTCGGACGAGTGAACCGCGCGCCATCCGGGTGCCCCCGACGCGCGAACCGGTCCCCACAGGGCATGGAATCGGCATCCTCATCTCCCATCACGTCGCAGGCGACGCATGGAGGCAGTCAATGAACCGATTCGAAGGGGCCGGCGAGATCGGTCACCGCACGCCCGTCCTCATCGTCGGCGGCTCTCTGGTGGGGCTCTCCACCTCGCTCTTCCTGGGCCGTCTCGGCGTGCCGCACATCCTCGTGGAGCGTCACTCGGGCACCTCGATCCATCCCCGCGGGCGTGGCAACAACGTGCGCACCATGGAGCTCTTCCGGGCGGCCGGGGTGCAGCGGCGCATCGAGGAGGCCGCCTCGGTGCTGGCGGACAACCACGGCATCCTGCAGACGCCGACCCTGGTGGGCGACGCGGGCGAGTGGCTCTTCAAGGAGATCGACGCGGGCGGCGGCCTGGCCCGCTTCAGCCCGGGCGCCTGGTGCCTGTGCAGCCAGAACGACCTCGAACCGGTGCTGCTGGAGAGCGCCCGGGAACTGGGCGGCGATCTGCGGTTCTCCACGGAGCTGATGTCGTTCGAGCAGGACCCCGACGGGGTGACCGCGAAGGTCAAGAGCCGCGAGACCGGCGAGCACACCACGATCCGCGCGGACTACATGGTCGCGGCGGACGGACCGCGCAGTCCCGTCCGTGAGGCGCTCCGCATCGGACAGACCGGGCCGGGCGACCTGTTCCACAACGTGAGCGTCACGTTCACCTCGCGCGGCCTCGCGGAGGTCGTGGGCGACCGCCGGTTCATCGTCTGCTACCTCACCGATCCGGAGGCGGACGGCGCGCTGCTGCCGGTCGACAACAAGGAGCACTGGGTCTTCCACGCCCCCTGGCATCCCGAACAGGGGGAAACCCTGGAGGAGTTCACCGACGAGCGGTGCGTGGAGCACATCCGGCGGGCGACGGGCGTGCCGGACCTGGACGTGCGGATCACCGGACGGGCGGCCTGGCACGCGGCCGAGCGGGTCGCCGAACGGTACGCGGACCGGCGGGTGTTCCTGGCCGGCGACTCGGCGCACGAGATGTCCCCGACGGGCGCGTTCGGCTCCAACACCGGTATCCAGGACGCCCACAACCTGGCCTGGAAGCTGTCCGCGGTCATCGGGGGCTGGGCCGGCAAGGGACTGCTCGCGTCGTACGACGCCGAGCGCCGGCCGGTGGCGGAGGCGACGAGCGCACGGGCCTCGTCGCGTTCGGTCGAACACAGCCACCCGGGCTACACGCCGTCTCTCGCCGCGGGCGGCCCCGCCGGTACCGGGGCTCCCGCCGGTCCGGGCGCTGCTTCCGGTCCCGGCGGTCCGGGCGGTCCCGGCGGTTCCGGGCGGCCGGGGGGTCCCGGCGGCAGGAAGGGCGGGATCCTCAACGTGGCACTCGCCTACCGCTACCCGCGCGGTGCCGTGGTGGGCGCCGATCAGACGGCTCCGGTGGTGCCCGACGGCGTACGGCTGACGGGTGAACCCGGGACGCGGGCGCCGCACCAGTGGCTGACCCGGGCGGGCGAGCGGGTCTCCACGCTCGACCTGTACGAGCGGTCCATGGTGCTGCTCAGCTCGGCGGACGGCAGCGGCGGCTGGCACGACGCGGCCCTGGACGTGGCACGGCGGCTCGACGTCCCGCTGGACTCCTACCGGGTCGGCGGCAGGCCCGAGGCGGAGCTGGCACCGGCCGGCGACACGGACTGGGCGGAGCTGCACAGCGTCTCACGAGACGGCGCGGTGCTGGTCCGCCCCGACGGGTTCGTCGCCTGGCGGTCCGCGGGGACGTCCGACGACCCCGCCGCGGCGCTGCGGGAGGCGCTCACCACGGTCCTGGACTGCGGCTGATCCTCGTACGGACCGCGCCTCGGCGGGCGCGGAAACGGGCGGAGGCCGTATCGGTCACCCGATACGGCCTCCGGCCGACGACTTCGTAAAGTCGGGACGACAGGATTTGAACCTGCGACCCCTTGACCCCCAGTCAAGTGCGCTACCAAGCTGCGCCACGTCCCGATGCGCCGTCACCCGGTGTCCCGTGTGATCGCGCATCCGAACCCTACCGCACCTCGGTGGGTGCCTCCGCACGCACCGTCATCGTCCCAGCACAGCGGGGGTCACCGGGCCGCTCGTCAGGCGTTGGGGTCGAAGGTGATGCCGGCCGGCTTCGCCTTCACCAGGTGCGCGTTGAAGTTGCCGTCCTTGAGGCCGAACACGGCGCTGCCGAAGTTGTAGGCGCTCAACTTGTCGCGCAGCCCGGCGGGGTAGCCGTTCCAGCCGACCAGGGACGGGAACTGCCAGGTGTGCTGGTGGTTCTCCGGCGGCTCGTCGTTGGTGTTCGCGGGCCGGAAGCAGTGCGTTCCGATGCCGTCCTTGTGGTAGACGACCTTGGGGTGCGTGCCGTCCCAGCGGATCTGGTCCCGCCCGTAGACGTTGAAGTTGCCGTGGGCCGAGGTGGACACGTATTTGGCCTCGTTGTCCTGCACCCAGACCACGACGTGTTCCCAGTCGTTGCGGTGCCCGCCGAGACCGCTGCCCGCGACGGCCTGGTCCTTCTCGAAGTAGAGGCCGTACATGATGGCGCACCAGCCGTTGTTGCACTTCTCGCGGGAGTAGCCGTTGGTGTTGTCGAGGTCCCAGGAGTCGCGGCACTGGCCGTTCAGGGCGCCGGAGGGGTTGAGGCCGCCGTTGACCGTCCCGTCGGGGCCGATGGCGGGCGTCGGGTAGCAGCCGTCGGTGTCGTAGTCGAAGGCCGGCTGGAACGTCTGCTCCAGTCCGTCCGCGTTCGCGGGCAGGGCCTTGGGCGGGTCGGCGAGGGCGGTGCCCGGAAGGGCGACCACGAGCGCGACGGCGCTGCCGAAAACGAGCGAGACCCTGCGGATCCGCGAGCTTCTCTTCACTGCGTCCTCCAGATGGACCGCGGCGTGGGGGCGGGGCACACCACGCGGTCAGGTTGGCATGCCCGGATCAGCTTTCCGGGCGTGCCCGGAAAACGCCAGAGCCCGCGGGTGTCCGAGCGATGAAGGATCAGCCAATGCGGGTCCCGCGCCGGACTCTTGGGGTGATCCGGACACCGCGAGCATCCAACTCGCCCACTCCACAGCCCAGTTGCTGTCGAACCGCCGCCGGGGCAGGGGCGGCCCGGAACCGACGACCGCCGCCCCCGGAGCCGCTACTCGCCTGCGGCCCGCGGCTCCCATCCCTCGTACGCCGCCGTCAGCAGCCCCAGGACGCCGTGGGCCGTCACCTCGCGCGGGTTCGGGTACGAGTCCGCGGCCGCCTCGGCCGCCGCTCGGCTCAAGTCGGCTTCCCTCAGGCCGATCTCGGCGAGCGTGCGGGGCGCGCCGAGGTCCCCCGCGAACTGCCGCAGGGCGTGCGGCACGTCATCGGTGTCCAGCGCCCGCGACAGCGCGGCGATCGCCCCCGGCGCGGCGGACGCATTGTAGGCCAGGGCGTACGGCAGGACCACGGTGTGGGTCTCGGCGTGCGGCAGTCCGAAGGTGCCGCCGAGCACGTGGCACAGCTTGTGGTGCAGGCCCATGGTGGTCGCGCCGAGGCAGGCGCCACAGAGCCAGGCGCCGCAGAGGGCACGCCCGCGCGCCTCCGGGTCGGCCGGCGCCTCCGCCACCCCTCGCAGGGCGCAGGTCATCGCGCGGACGCCTTCCTCGGCCATCAGGGAGACGAGCGGGGAGGCGTCGGGGGCGTACAGCGCCTCGACGGCGTGCGCGAGGGCGTTGACGCCGCTGGTCACCGAGAGCGCCACCGGAAGGGCGAGGGTGAGTTCGGGGTCGTAGACGACGGAGCGCGGCTGTACGGACGGGTCGCGCCCGGTGCGCTTGGCCCCGTGCTCGGTGAGGCCCCACACGGACGTCATCTCGGAGCCGGAGTAGGTGGTGGGCACGGCGATCAACGGCAGGCCGGTGCGCAGCGCGACCGCTTTGCCGAGGCCGATCGCGGAGCCGCCGCCGACGGCGACGCAGCCGTCCGCACCCACCTCGCGCGCCGCCTCGACGGCCCGGTCGGCCACCTCCACGGGGACGTGCATCCGGGCACCCGCGTGCACTCCCGCGCAGCTGTCGCCGAGGGCGTCCGCCACCGACCGCGCGACGTCCTCGCCCCGGCTGCCGCACACCACCAGGACCCGGTGCAGACCGAGTCGCGCGGCCTCGCCCGGCGTCGCGGTCACCGCCGCGCCGGCCCGGAACACCACCCGGGCGGGCCGGGTCTCGTAGGAGAAGTCGAGCGGGCTGTCGGGGCGGGTGCTCATTCCGGCTCCAGTACAAGATCGAAGTGCGCGTGCCGGAAGGGGTTCGCGACGCCGAACTCCCGTGCCAGCGACGGGTCGTCGGTCTCGGTGAAGTCCTGCACGAGGCTCTTCTTGACGGCGAAGACGGCGTCCGACCCGAGATGCGCGCTGCCCGCCACGAAGATGTGCGTGGTGACGGGGGCGTGACCCGCGGCCGAGGCGATGAAGTGGATGTGGGCGGGGCGGTAGGGGTGACGGCCGGTGGCCTTCAGGAGGGCGCCTACCGGGCCGTCGGTGGGGATCGGGTACGGGCTCGGGACACAGGTGCGGAACCGGAAACGGCCCTCGGCGTCGGCCGTGAAGAGCCCCCGCCCGTTGCCCGGCGGCTGGACGTCCGGCTGCTGGACGTCGTAGAACCCCTCGCCGTTCGCCTGCCACACGTCGAGGACCGCGCCGGGCAGCGGAGTCCCGTCGCCCGCCAGCACCCGGCCCTCGATCACGCAGGGCTCGCCGGTGCCCGTCAGGTCGATGTCCGCGCCGAGTTCACGCGGCGGCGACGCCGTCATGTGGAACGGGCCGAGCACCGTCGACTCCGTCGCGCGCGGGTCCCGATGGCCGTTCAGGGTCTCCACGAGCATGGAGACCCCGAGTACGTCCGACAGGAGGATGAACTCCTGCCGGGTCTCGGTGCACGTGCGCCCCGTCGTCGTCAGGAAGCCGATGGCCTGTTCCCACTCCTCCATGGTCGGCTGCGTCTCCCGGACGAAGTCGTGGAGATGACGGGTGAGCGCGCCGAGCAGCCCGCGCAGCCGCGGGTCGGCCGTGCCCGCGAAGCTGTCGACGACCGCTTCGGTGATCTCGGTCGTGAAGTCCGTACCGACGCCCGTACCGACGTCCGTACTGATGTCCGTACTGATGTCCGTACTGACACCCCTGCTGAAGTCGTCCGCCATGCCGCTCCCATGGTCCGGTCCCTCGGTCGTACTGCCAGGCACGTGCACAGGCTAGAGGCCGTCCGGGCCGGAAGCGCCGAGCCGGCGCACCCGTCGCCGGTGTCCTGGCCGTCCGCCCCACGACGGCCGCGTGCGGGCCCCGACAAGCCGGGCCGACGCGCTGGATACGTGATCACCCTTTCCGTAAGGCATGGTTGACCCGAGCAACACGCACGCACCGGACGCACGGAAAGTATGATCAAGCAATGTCTGACTTGACCGAAACCACGCCCGGCTGGCTGTCCCGCGACGAACTGGAATCGGCCCGCGCCCGCATGCCGATCCTGTACGTCGAGGCGGTGCCGGTGCGCGTCGACGACAACGGCGAAGTCACCCACATCGGGCTCCTGCTCCGCATCGGTCCGGACGGGACGGTCAGCCGCACCCTCGTCTCCGGCCGGGTGCTGCACCACGAGCGGGTCCGCGACGCGCTGCTGCGCCACCTGGAGAAGGACCTCGGCCCGGTGGCGCTCCCCCGGGTTCCCGCCTCCCTGCAGCCGTTCACGGTCGCCGAGTACTTCCCGACGCTCGGTGTCACGCCGTTCCACGACCCGCGTCAGCACGCGGTGTCGCTGGCCTACATCGTCCCGGTGACCGGCGACTGCCGTCCCCGGCAGGACGCGCTCGACCTGGTCTGGTTCAGCCCCGAGGAGGCGTCTTCGGCGATGGTCGCGGACGAGATGCCCGGCGGCCACGGAGTGCTGCTGCGGCAGGCTCTCGCCCACGTCGGCTGCCTGTCCTGACATCCGCGGGCGCCCGTTCCCGACCGGGGGCCGGTATCGGTCCCGATCCGGCCCACCGGACGGCGACGGCGCACGGGGACACCCGGAACGAAGGGGCACGGGGACACGGGGCGACGGGGAAACGGAAAAGGCCGTCTTCTCGTGAGTGAGAAAACGGCCTCCGACCTGCTCGAGAGCTGGTCGGGACGACAGGATTTGAACCTGCGACCCCTTGACCCCCAGTCAAGTGCGCTACCAAGCTGCGCCACGTCCCGGTGCGTTCCCGCGCGGTGAACCGCGCGATCGTGCGAACAGAACTTTACCCCACGTCGGGGGCTGCCCCGCAGGGGGCGCGGAGAGCGGGACAATCGGAGCATGAGCGGACCATCACCGACACCACGGACACCGCGGGCCGGCGGACGAGACCGGGACCCCGAGGGCCGGGCGCGCAACGCACGGCCCCGTGACGGCCTCGGCCGCCCCCTGCCGTACGGATCGGCCGGGGTGGAGCGCCAGCCGGAGGGCGTCGTGCGCGCACCCGAGGAGTCGGTCACCGAGGCCCAGACCCTGCTGGACGCGGGACGGCCCTTCCACGCGCACGAGGTGTTCGAGGACGCCTGGAAGTCCGGTCCGGACGACGAGCGGGGGCTCTGGCGCGGGCTGGCACAGCTCGCCGTGGGGCTCACCCACGCGGCCCGCGGGAACACGACGGGCGGCGCCCGGCTGCTGCGGCGCGGCGCCGGGGCCGTCGAGGAGTGGGGTACGGAGTCCGGCCGGGTCCGGCCCCACGATCTGCGGCTCACCGAACTCGTCGGCTGGGCACGGGAGTTGGCGGACTCGGTGGAGCGCGACGGCGGCCCGGTCGACGCGGTGGCGTCCTCCCCGCGGCTGCGCGGGCCGGCCGGCTGACGCGGAGCCGGACGCGGTGCGTCCGGCGTCCCGGGCGTGGGGCAGACTCCGGGGGTGCGAAAGATTCATGTCATCGGCATCGGAGCGGGCGACCCCGAGCAGCTCACCCTGCAGGCGGTCAAGGCGCTGAGGAGCACGGACGTGTTCTTCATCCTGGACAAGGGCGAGGTGAAGTCCGACCTGGTCCGGCTGCGCCGCGACATCCTCGAGGCGCACGTGCCGGAGGGGACGTACCGCCTGGTCGAGGCGCGTGACCCGGACCGCGACCGGACGGCGGGCGGTGCGGCGTACTCGCCGGCCGTCGGGGACTGGCGCAGCGCCCGCGGCGCCATCTACGAGCGGCTGATCGCCGAGGAACTGGGCGAGGACGAGAGCGGCGCGTTCCTGGTGTGGGGTGATCCCGCGCTGTACGACAGCACGCTCGGCATCCTGGAGGAGATCCAGGAGCGGGAGACCGTGGCGTTCTCGTACGACGTGGTGCCCGGCATCAGCAGTGTCTCGGCGCTCGTCGCCCGGCACCGGACCGGTCTGAACCGGGTCGGCAGGCCCGTGCAGATCACCACCGGACGGCGCCTCGCGGAGGGCTTCCCCGAGGGCGTCGACGACGTGGTCGTGATGCTCGACGCGCAGCGGACGTTCCGGCGGTACGCGGACCAGGACGTCGACATCTACTGGGGCGCCTACATCGGCACCCCCGACGAGATCCTCGCGTCCGGACCGCTGGCCGAGACGGCACCCCGGATCGAGCGGCTGCGCGCCGAGGCCCGGGAGCGCAAGGGCTGGATCATGGACACCTACCTGCTGCGCCGGAATCCGCGGGACTAGGGCCCGTCGTTCGGCCGACGCCCGTCGTTTCGGATCAGGCGGCGGGACGGGCGTGCGGGGGGCCGGGACGCTCCTGCCACGGCCCGTACGCCGGGCGGGTGATCCCGCATGCACGGAGAGCCCACCGGTGTGAGGGTGGCGGGTGTGACGATCACCGAGGATACGGCGCCACCCGCGGCGGATGCGCCCGGACCGCCGGTGCTGGACGGCCGGCGCCGCAACATCGTCTTCGCGACGATCGTGCTGGGCATCCTCCTCGCCGCGCTCGACCAGACGATCGTGGGCACCGCGCTGCCGACGATCGTGTCGGACCTGGGCGGCGCGGCGCACATGTCGTGGGTGGTGACGGCGTATCTGCTGGCCGAGACCGTGGCGACGGTGCTGGTCGGCAAGTTCGGTGACCTGTTCGGCCGCAAGGTGGTCTTCCAGGCGTCGGCGATCATCTTCATCACCGGTTCGTTCCTGTGCGGCCTCGCCACGAACATGACGCTCCTGATCTCCTGGCGGGCGTTGCAGGGCATCGGCGCGGGCGGTCTGATGGTGACCGCGATGGCCCTGATCGCGGACGTCATCCCGCTGCGCGAGCGGGGCAAGTACCAGGGTGCGATCGGCGCGGTCTTCGGCGTGGCCACGGTCATCGGACCGCTGCTCGGCGGGCTGTTCACGGACCACCTCACCTGGCGGTGGGCGTTCTACATCAACGTGCCCATCGCGATCCTCGTGGTGATCGCGGCGGCCCGCACCATCCCCGTGGTGAAGTCGGCGGCCCGGCCCGTGATCGACTACCTGGGCATCGCGCTCGTCGCGGTCGGCGCGAGCGCGCTGATCCTCGGGACGAGTTGGGGCGGCAACCAGTACGCCTGGGGATCGCCGGCCATCATCGGCCTGTTCGTGGGCGGTCTGGTCGCGCTCGGCCTGTTCTGCTGGGTGGAGACGCGCGCGGCCCAGCCGATGCTGCCGATGCGGCTGTTCTCCAACCCCGTCTTCACGGTGTGCTCGATCCTCAGCTTCATCGTGGGCTTCGCGATGCTCGGCGCGATGACGTTCCTGCCGACGTATCTGCAGTACGTCGACGGGGACTCGGCCACGATCTCCGGTGTCCGGACGCTGCCACTGGTGGTGGGACTGCTCATCGCCTCGATCTTCAGCGGCAACGTGGTCAGCAAGACCGGGCAGTACCGGATCTTCCCCATCGTCGGTTCCCTCGTGATGGCGCTCGGGCTGTATCTGATGTCCCTGATGGGCCCGGACACGGGGACCTGGCTGGAGTCCCTGTACATGTTCGTGCTCGGCACCGGCATCGGACTGTCCATGCAGGTCCTGACGATCGCCGTGCAGAACACCGTGGAGTACACCGACCTCGGCACGGCGACCTCCGGTGTCACCTTCTTCCGTACGCTCGGCAGCTCGTTCGGTACGGCCGTCTTCGGGACGATCTACACCAACGCGCTGAAGCCGAACCTGGCCGACGGCGTACGGTCGGCCGCGGCGTCCGGCGCGGCGCCGCCCGCTGTCGTCGCCCGGGCGGCGCAGAGCCCGGAGGCGTTGCACAGGCTGCCCGCCCGGGCGGCGCGGCCCATCATCGAGGCGTACGCCGACACCATCCACACGGTGTTCCTGTGGACGGTTCCGGTGGCGCTCCTCGGGTTCGTGGTCGCGCTCTTCCTCAAGCAGGTGGAGCTGCGGGACAGCGCCCGGCTGGGTTCGACGGACATGGGCGAGGGGTTCGCGTCGCCGGCCGGCACCGACTCCCAGCGGGTGCTGGAGGCGTCCGTCGGGAAGATCATCGGGAGCACCGAGATGGCGACCGCCCGCCGGATCGTCGACGAGTCGGACACCCGGCTGGACGTGGCGGGCGCCTGGGCCGTGATGCAGGTGGAGCTGTTCACCCGGATGGTCGGCCACGCCAACCTCAACCTGATCGCCGGCCGGCGCCATCTGCCGCCCGAGGTCCTCGTGCCGGTGTTCAGCCGGATGGTCGAGGAGGGCTATCTCACCCGGCACGGCTCGCTCTTCTCCCACACGGCGGCCGGTGAGCGCGAGGCACGCGTGATCGGCAAGGCCTGGGGCATGTGGCTCGCGGAACGCGTCGAGCAGGACGTCGGCCGGCCGTCCGGTACAGAACTGCGCGCCGCCGTCGACACCATCGCCAAGCGCCTGCTGGTCGAGGATCTCACCCAGGGGCTGCCCGATCGGTCGCGGGAGCTGGAACCGGCCTCGACGGGCTGACCGTGGCCCGAGCCCTGCTGGGGCGCGCCGGCGGTCCCGGGCACGCCCCCGTCGTCGCGAGTCAGGGAGCCAGGCGGAAGACCCCGTAGGAGAACGGCGCGGTGGTGATCGTTCCGTCGGCGTGTGCCTCGACGCCGCGCGCGAGCAGAGCCGGGCCGACGGTCACACCACTGAGCGTGCAGCTCTCCGGACGCCCGCTGGGGTTGACGGCCACGAGATACGAGTCACCGCGCGTGTAGACCAGCGGATAGCCGGAGTTGAGCACGTCGACCGGTCCGTGCGTGCCCAGTTCCCGGTGTTCGCGCCGGAGCCGGATCAGGGCGCGCACCTGGTGCAGCAGGGAGCCGGCGTCGTCCCGCTGCGCGGCAACGGACGGCCGGTCGGCGGCCGGGTCGAGGGGCAGGTACAGGTCCCCCTCGGGCGCCGTGGAGAAGCCCGCGTTGGGTCCGTCGTCCCACTGCATCGGCGTACGGGAGCCCTGGCGTGCCTCGTCGCCGAGCTGACTGCCCTCCTTGCCCGGCAGCCCCGGCAGATACCGCATGCCGATCTCGTCGCCGTAGTAGATGACGGGCAGCGAGGGCCAGGTGAGCTGGAAGGCGAAGGCGGGCGCCACCATGTCCCGGGTGCGGGTGCCGCAGACCAGCCGGGAGAAGTCGTGGTTGGCGGTGGGGAGTGCCACGTATCCCGCTCCCGCGATGGCCGTGTCGGCCTCGCGCCAGGCGTCGAGGAACTCCCGCATCGAACCGTCTCCGTCGGGCCCGAAGAAGCAGGGGTCCTCGCCCCAGACCGGGTTGTGGCTCCCCTGGGCGTTGCCCCACAGCGAGCGCAGCGGGCGGCCGACGAAGTGGAGGAAGAAGTCGGCGTGGATCCCGGCGGGTACGGAGGTCTTGGGGTCTCCCCACTCGGAGAGCAGGGCCCGGTCCGGATAGGCCTCGTCCATCCAGGCCCGCGTCTCGCGCCACAGGGCGGCGGTGGCCGAGCGGTCGGGGTCGTCCTTCACCAGGGAGAACGCCATGTCCACGCGGAAGCCCGCGACACCGCGGTCGAACCAGTACGCCATGATCTCGCGCAGTGCCGCCCGGTTGGCCCGCGGGCCCGGGGCGTCGACCGGCAGGCGCCACGGCTCGGCCGGGTCCGGGCGCGCGTAGCCGAAGTTGAGGGCGGGCTGGACGGGATAGAAGTTGGGCAGGTAGTACCCGGGCCGGGTGCCCGGTGAGGGGACCCAGGCGGGGCTCGGGGCCTCGGGGGTGCCGGCCCAGATGTAGCGGTCGTCGCCGGGATCGTCGGCCGAGGCCCTGAACCACGGGTGCTGGTCGGAGGTGTGTCCGGCGACCAGGTCCAGCATGACCCGGATGCCGCGCGAGCGGGCCTGCTCGACGAGGGTGTCCAGGTCGTGGTTCGTGCCGTAGCGGGGTGCGACGGTCCGGTAGTCGCTGACGTCGTATCCGGCGTCCGCGAAGGGCGAGGCGAACAGCGGGCTGAGCCAGACGGTGTCGACGCCGAGCCACTCCAGGTATTCCAGCCGGCGCAGCACGCCGGGCAGGTCCCCGATGCCGTCCCCGTCGGTGTCGGCGTAGGTCTGCGGGTAGATCTGGTACATCACCGCGTCCGCCAGCCAGGCGGGCGGCGGTTGGATGTCCGCCATGGATGCGGCCCTTCTCTCAGACGTCGGCAGGGCAGGACGCGGCCACGGTGAGCGGGCGCGCCGCGTCGGGTCAACGGGGCGGGAGGCGCCTTCCCAGAGCGCTTCGGAAGAGACGTGAAGCAGGAGTCGGAAAGATCGGCCGCGTTCCTCGGCGGCCGACGAGTCACGACTGCCCCGGCGGGGCGGCCTGACTCAGCGCAGGAGCAGTTGGATTCCGCCCACCACCGTCGCGGCGATCACCAGACGTTCGAAGAGCAGCTGGTTGATCCGGTTCACGGCCCACTTCCCGAGGAACGCGCCCGGTACGACGAAGACGGCCAGCGCGGCGTCCAGCAGCAGCGAGTGGCCGTCGATCAGACCGAGTCCCGCGCTGAAGGGCAGCTTGGACACGTTGACGATCAGGAAGAAGAAGGCGGAGGTGCCGAGGAAGCCGAGCTTGCGGAAGCCCGCCGAGAGGAGATACATCGACATCACCGGGCCGCCCGCGTTGGCGACCATGGTGGTGAACCCGCCGAGCACGCCGTAGGAGCGGGCCTTGACCCGGCCCGCGCGCGTGACGACGGCGTCGGGTTCGTCGTCCTGGACGGCAGCCCTGCGGCGCCACACCGTGACCGCCGCCATCAGCAGCAGGATGGCGCCGATCGAGGTCCGGACGACCGCGTCGTCCGCCCACACCAGGAAGACCGTGCCGAGGACGACTCCGGCGGCGACCGCCGGGAACAGCCGCCACAGGGTGGGCCAGTGGGCGTGGCGCCGGTAGGTGAGGACGGCGAGGACGTCGCCGACGATCAGGATGGGCAGCAGGACGCCGGTCGAGGCGCGGGCGGGCAGCACGGCGGCGAAGATCGCCAGGCTGACCGTGTTGGCCCCGCTGACGGCGGTCTTGGAGAAGCCGACGAGCACGGCCGCGGCGGCCAGGGCGGCGAACTCCCAACTGGATATGTGCCAGAGCGTCATCGTGTTCATGCGGTGACCGATGCTATGCCCACGCAACTCGCCCGCGTAAGGAGCGTCTCGGCAGATGACCGCGGGCCCTGGGGCCGGGCGGAACGGGGGCGCCGGTTCAGGCCGTGTAGCGCGTGCGCAGCTCCCGCTTGAGGACCTTCATGCTCGGGCCGAGGGGCATCTCGTCGGCGAACTCCAGGCGGCGCGGGTACTTGTGACGGCCCAGATGGTCCTTGGACCAGTCGGCGATCTCGGCCGCGTCGGCCGTGGCGCCCTCGGCGCGGACCACGACCGCGCACACCTCCTCGCCGTGCAGTTCGTCCGGCAGGCCGATCACCGCGACCTGGGCGACCGCGGGATGCCGCATCAGCACTTCCTCGACCTCGCGCGGGTAGATGTTGTAGCCGCCCCGGATGATGACGTCCTTCTTGCGGTCGACGATCCGCAGGAAGCCGTCGTCGTCCTTGGTGCCGAGGTCACCGGTGCGGAACCAGCCGTCGACCACGGCCTCCGCGGTGGCCTCGGGCCGGCCGAGGTAGCCGGAGAAGACGTTGTGGCCGCGGATGACGACCTCGCCCAGTTCACCCGGGGGCAGCAGTTCGATCCGTCCCTCGACCTCCGACCGCGCGATCTCCACGTCGACGCCCCACAGGGGGTGGCCGATGGTGCCGGGCCTGGTGCCGAACAGCGGCTGGTTGACGGAGGCGGTCGGCGAGGTCTCCGACAGCCCGTAGCCCTCGTAGATCCGCGCGCCGAACGCGGCCTCGAAGCGCTCCAGGACCGCGACGGGCAGCGAGGCGCCGCCCGAGATGCAGACGCGCAGGTCGGGCAGGACCGCCGCGCCCGCCGCCGCTGCCGCCAGGGCGACGTACATCGTCGGGACGCCGTGGAAGGTGTTGACGCCTTCCTCCACCATCAGTTCGATCGCGCGCGCCGCGTCGAAACGCGGCAGCAGGACGAGGGTGGCGCCCGCGCGCCAGGTGGAGTTGAGGGACACGGTCTGGCCGAAGGCGTGGAAGAGCGGCAGGGCCCCGAGGGCGATGTCGTCGGGGCGGATGTCGTTGGCGTCGAAGGCGTTGACCGTCGCGTTCATCACCAGGTTGAAGTGGCTGAGCACGGCGCCCTTGGGGACACCGGTGGTGCCGCTGGTGTAGAAGACCACGGCGGGGTCGTCGGCGTCCCGGGTGACGTAGGAGGTGAGCGGCTCGGCGTCCGCCGCGAGCTCCTCGAACTCGGCCCCGAGCGTGACGACCCGGACCCCGAGGGCCCGCGCGGCGGCCGCGCCCGTCGCCTCCTGGGCCGGGTGGCAGAGCAGCAGGATGGCCCCGCTGTCCTTCAGTACGTGCTCGACCTCGGGGGCCGACAGGAGCAGGTGCACGGGGACGACCACGCCGCCGGCCGCCGCGATCGCGTAGTAGGCGTGCGGGAACTCCGCCGTGTTGGGCGCCATCAGGGCGACGCGGTCCCCGGGCCGCACGCCGAGACCGGTGAGCGCGCCGGCCTGGGCCAGCGCGGACCGCCACACCTCGCCGAACGTGAGACGCAGGCCGCCCTCGACGAGCGCCGTCTTCGAGGGGCGGCGCCGGGCGTTCTCGGCGAGGATCGCGGCGAGGGACAGGGTTGCCATGGCGGGTGGCTCCGTTTCTTGCTGGTGCGGCTCTGGACCGGAGAGGGCGGGGCGGGCCCGGCGCCCGTACGCCGCGGCGTACGTCGGCCCGGGCCCCCGGGCGTGCGGAGGCGGCCGGTGTCAGTGGCGCTCGACCAGGACCGCGCTGCCCTGCCCGACCCCGACGCACATCGTGGCCAGGCCGCGCCCGGCGCCGGTGCGGCGCATGCGGTGCAGCAGGGTGGTGAGGATGCGGGCGCCCGAACAGCCGAGGGGATGGCCGAGGGCGATGGCGCCGCCGGTCGGGTTGACGAGGTCGGGGTCGATGCCGAGGAGGTCGACGCAGGCGAGGGCCTGGGCGGCGAACGCCTCGTTGAACTCGGCCTCCTGGATGTCGTCGACGCTCCAGCCGACGCGCGCGAGGGCCTTGCGGGTCGCGGGCACCGGGCCGATGCCCATGACGTCCGGGTCGACTCCGGCGGAGGCTCCGGCGACGTACCGGCCCAGCGACTCCAGGTGGAGTTCGTTCAGGACCTCCTCGCTGACGAGGAGCACGCCGGCCGCTCCGTCGTTCATCGGCGAGGCGTTGCCCGCGGTGACGGTGCCGCCCGCGCGGAACACCGGCTTGAGGCGGGACAGCTTGTCGAGCGAGGTGTCCTCACGGACGCATTCGTCGCGGTCGACGACCACGCCGTCGGGGCGCTCCACGGGCAGCAGTTCGGCGTCGAAGTGACCGTTCTTGCGGGCGTCCGCCGCGCGCTGGTGGCTGCGGAGCGCGAAGGTGTCCTGCCGCTCGCGCGAGACCCCGTACCGTTCGGCGACCTCCTCGGCCGTCTCTCCCATCGACAGCACCCCGTGCAGGTCCTTCATCGCGGGGTTGACCAGCCGCCAGCCGAGCCGGGTGTCGACCGTCTCGATGCGGTGCGGCAGCGCCTCGTCCGGGCGCGGCAGGACGAAGGGAGCGCGGCTCATCGACTCGGAACCGCCGGCGAGCACGATGTCGGCCTCGCCGGAGGCGATGGCACGGGCGGCCGTCGTGACGGCTTCGAGGCCGGAGGCGCACAGCCGGTTGACGGTGGCGCCGGGCACGCTGTCGGGCAGCCCGGCGAGCAGCGCGGCCATACGGGCGACGTTGCGGTTGTCCTCGCCCGCCTGGTTGGCGGCGCCCCAGTAGACGTCGTCGACGCGGGCCGGGTCGAGCGTGGGCACCTCGGCGACCAGGCCGCGGATGACGCTCGCGGCCAGGTCGTCGGGCCGCACGGAGGACAGGGCTCCGCGCAGCTTGCCGATGGGCGTGCGGCGGGCGGCCGCGAAGTGGACGGGACGCACGACAGGACTCCTGACGGACAACGACATTAATTAGCACTGCTAGTTTTGGACTATAGACCGCCACCCGGCCCTTGGGAAGATCCGCCGGCGGCCGGTATCCGCCCATCCGTCCCGGCGCCCGGTGCCCGCATGGAGCGGGCGACGTTGGGCAGGCGGTGGATCGGGACGGCGCGCCGGGACACCGCCCGCCGCCCGCGCCACGAGACAGACCGGCGGGAGCACCGAAGGGGCACCGAGATGACCGACACCGTCGAGCTCGACGCGCTGTGGGACGAGTTCCACCGCGTGGTGAACATGACCTCCCAGGAGCTCGCCGCCTGGCTGCGGGCCGGAGAGACCGGCGAGACCGCCATGGGGAGCGAGCCGCCACCCGGCCGGCCCGGCACGCCGACCGGCCTGCTGGTCCTCGCGATCCTCCAGAAGCGCCGCGCCGATCTCAGCGAGGAGGACGTCGCGACCATGTACGAGGTGATCGACACCGTGGAGGCCGAGGCGGACGGCCCGGACGCGGGAACCGCCGACGAACGCGTGCGCCACCGGCTGATGACCCTCGGCCACGATCCGCAGAGGGTGCCGCGGTGACCGCCTCCCGGCGACCCGGCCGGACGCCGGGTGGCCGGGGACCGACGGTCGCCCGGCCCGGTGCGGACGGCACACGGCTCGCGCACCCGGCCGGGCAGCCGCCGACGGGGTGAACAGGCCGCACGGAAACGGGAGTTGCCGTAAGTCGCGCTTCGTCTCCGGCCGTTCGGGAGAGGGCGGGGCGTCGTCCCGCGGCCGGAGACGGGGACCGATTCGACGCCGGACCGGATCGTCGAACCGGGGATCGTCCCCGCGAAGGACCGGCGTCCCGGACTCGCGGGGGACCGCGACCCCGATCGGGGACGAGCCGGTGTCCCTGTACGGCGGGGTCGACTCCAGGCGCCAGGGAGCGTGCAACCCCCCTCCCGGAAAAGCCCAGTTGGCGGCCGCGCACGCACGGCCGCCCGGTGTTCAGCGTCGTTCGGCCGGTGCTGTGCCGGCCTCGGCCGGTGCGGCCACATCGGCCGGAGCCGGACCGTCGTCGATGAAGCCGCCCGACTGGTGGCGCCACAGCTTGGCGTAGGCGCCCTCGGACGCGAGCAGTTCCTGGTGGGTGCCCTGCTCGACGATGCGTCCGTGGTCCAGGACGACGAGCCGGTCCATGGTCGCCACCGTGCTGAGCCGGTGCGCCACCACCAGCGCCGTGCGCCGCTCCATGAGCCGCCACAGCGCCTCCTGGACGAGGATCTCGCTCTCCGAGTCGAGGGCGCTGGTCGCCTCGTCGAGCAGCAGGATCGGCGCGTCCCGCAGGATCGCCCGGGCGAGCGCGACCCGCTGGCGCTGCCCGCCCGACAGCTTGATGCCCCGCTCCCCCACCATCGTGTCGAAGCCCTCACGCAGCGCGTCGGCGAACTCCGTGACGTGCGCCGCCTCGGCCGCACGGCGGATCTCGGCCTCGGTGGCGTCCGGTCGCGCGAAGACGATGTTGTCCCGCAGGGTGCGGTGGAACATCGCGGGGTCCTGCGGTACGTAGGCGATCAGGCTGCGCAGGTCCGCCTGGCGCAGCCTGCTGATGTCCTGGCCGCCGATCAGAATGCGGCCCGCGTCGATGTCGGTCATCCGCAGCAGCAGCCGGGTGAGCGTGGTCTTGCCGCCCCCGGACCGGCCGACCAGTCCGACCTTCGCACCGCTCGGCACCTCCAGTTCGAGCCCCGCGAACAGCGGCTTCGCCCCTCCGTGCGTGAAGTTCACCCGCTCGAAGCGGACGTCGGCGGCCCGGGACCGCAGCGGTTCCGGCGCGACCGGGTCGAGCACGGTCGGCGGCGTCAGCAACAGCTCGGTGAACTGCGCCGCCTCCGTCATCGAGCTCTCCAGACGCCGGTAGATCTGGTTGAACTCGAACATGATCCGGGTCGCGTTGGCGTAGTACGTGAACGCGACGACGACGGCCTCCACGCCGTGCCCGCCCCCGGCGAGGGCGACCGCGAGCAGCAGGCCGAGCGCGTTGGTCAGCACCGACATCGGCGCGACCAGGGTGTCGATGCGCAGGTTGCCGTAGTCCCAGGACCGCAGGGTGAGCCGGCGTGACGCGGCGACCCGCGAGCGGTGCTCGGCCGCCTCCCGCTCCTCGGCCGCGAAGGCGCGGACGGTGTCCATGTTCATCAGGCTGTCGGCGACATGACCGGAGACCCGGGCGATGGCCTCCTCGCGCTGCGCGACGATGGCCTGCCGGCGGCGGATGAGCGGCACCACGCACAGCCCCGTCAACGTGATCATCGCCAGCAGTCCGACCACGAGCAGCGGTTCGTAGCGCCACAGCACGACCGAGCCGAACACCAGCGGTACGAAGCTGCCGACGACCTGGAAGGTCATCGTGTCGATGAAGTCCTCGAAGCGGGAGGCGAAGCTCAGCACCCGCTTGGTCAGCGACCCGGCGAAGTTGTCGTGGAAGAACGAGGCGTCCTTCGCGAACAGTTCGTCCATGCCGATCACGTAGAGGTGCTCGATGCCGAGGGCGTCCAGGCGGTTGAGACAGTGCAGGCCGAGCCGCCACAGGGCCTCGGCGAGCAGCAGGACGCCGCCGAATCCGAGGACGTACGGCAGTGCCGCACCGACGGAGACGGCCTGGTCCTCGGCGATGCGGCCCACGAGCTTCGCGACGATGAGCGGCGCGACGTAGTTGATGCCGATGTTGCCCAGCGCGGGCAGGAGCAGGGCGGGTCCCGTCAGCCGGCGGAGCCGGCGCAGCTCCCGTCCGTAGTGACGGAGGGCGAGGAGCACCGGGCCCCTGCCGGGTAACGCGCCGCGCGATTCAGGTGATGCCATCCCCAACCCCGTGTCGTCGTGGGCAGCCCTGTCAGCGCGTCCGCGGGGGAGCTGCCGGTGCATGAAGGGACCGTGCGCAGTGCGGTGCGGGCCGGCCGGCCGCTTCAGTGTCCCGTGGCGGCCTCCGGGCGGTCCACGCGTTTTTCTCGGCCATCGGGGCACGGCACGGCGCTGCGGGGTCGCGCGGCGGGGAGGGGGTGCGACGGCGCGCGGATACGACGAAGGCCGCTTCCTCATCGCTGAGAAAACGGCCTTCGAACCACGACTCATCGAGTCGGGACGACAGGATTTGAACCTGCGACCCCTTGACCCCCAGTCAAGTGCGCTACCAAGCTGCGCCACGTCCCGGTGCCCGTCTGACCTGGGGTTTCCCCTGGCCGGACGTGCACCGAAACAATACCGCACTCGCACCCGTGGTCGCGCACCCGTTTCGCGCGGGGCGGCCGCACGGCGGCGTCCGAAAACGTTCGGGGAGTCCGGGCCCACGCTTGACCTGAAGTTTGGTTGAGGTTGCACGATCGGCTTCATGACGATCACCGCGAAGCACAGCCGCACCTACGCCGACCTGCCCCGACTGATGGGCCTGATGACGGGCGACGAGAAGCACGGCCCGGCGGCGACCTCCACTCTGGACGCGCTGTGGGTCCTGTACGACCGGGTCCTGCGCGTGACTCCCGAAGGGACGGACGCCCCGGGACGTGACCGGTTCCTCCTGTCCAAGGGGCACGGTCCGATGGCCTACTACGCGGTGCTCGCGGCGAAGGGCTTCCTGCCGGTGGAGTGGCTCCCCGGCTTCGGCTCCTTCGACTCGCCGCTCGGGCACCATCCGGACCGGGTGCTGGTGCCCGGCGCCGAGATCGGCAGTGGGTCGCTCGGCCACGGACTGCCGATCGCGGTCGGGACGGCCCTCGGGCTGCGCGCGCAGGGGCTCGACGACCCGCGGGTGTGGGTGCTGATCGGCGACGCGGAACTGGACGAGGGCAGCAATCACGAGGCGATCGCGTACGCGGGACCGGCCGGGCTGGACCGGCTGCACACCGTCGTGATCGACAACTCCTCGGCCAGTCACGCCCGCCCGGGCGGGATCGCGGCCCGGTTCGAGGCGGCCGGCTGGTCCGCCGCCACCGTGGACGGCCGCGATCACGAGGCCCTGTACGCGGCCTTCACGGCCGCGCATCCGGGCCGGCCACGGGTGGTCGTGGCCCAGGTCGAACCGAAGAACCCGTGACCGCCCCGGCTCCGGCGATCTCCTCGCCCGGCTTCCCGCCGGCCGCTCACTCCGCAGCCGCTCCCCCCGGACCCGGCCCCTGTCCCGCGCCCCGCGGGGAGCGGCCGGCCACCGGCGACCGTCACCTCACCGCCCCCAGGAAAGGACCCGTACTCATGGACACCATGCGTGACCGTTTCGCCCCTGTCGTCTCGCGTCTGCTCGACGAGGACCCGCGCGTCGCGGTCGTGCTCGCCGAGATCGGCGCGGACGGCTTCACGGAGGCCCGGCGCAGGCATCCGGACCGGGTGATCAACGTCGGTATCCGGGAGCAGCTGCTGATCGGAACGGGCGCGGGTCTGGCGCTGACCGGCCTGCGGCCCGTGGTGCACACCTTCGCGAGCTTCCTGGTGGAGCGGCCCTTCGAGCAGGTGAAGCTGGACCTCGGGCACCAGGACGCGGGCGCCGTCCTGGTCAGCGCGGCGGCCTCCTTCGACTGGCCCGCGGGCGGTTTCACGCACATGGCGCCGGGCGACGTGGCCCTGCTGGACACGCTCGACGGCTGGACCGTGCACGTTCCGGGGCACCCCGACGAGGCGGAGACGCTGCTGCGGCACGCCGTCGCCGCCGGGGACGACAAGGTGTACGTCCGGCTGTCCGTCCAGGCGAACGCGCGCCCGCTCGGGGTCGACGGATCCCGTTTCCGCACCGTCCGGGAGGGGCGCGAGGGTGTGGTGGTCGCCGTCGGGCCGATGCTCGACGCGGTGCTCGCGGCCACCGAGGGACGCGACGTGACCGTGCTCTACGCGAGCACCGTCCGCCCCTTCGACGCGGCCGCCCTGCGCGGCGCCACCGAGGCGGCGGGCACGGATGTCGTCCTGGTCGAGCCCTACTTGGCCGGAACCTCGACGGCCGCCGCGGGTGACGCCCTCGCCGACGTGCCCCACCGCGTCCTCGGTCTCGGCGTCGGCCGCCGTGAACTGCGGCGCTACGGAACGGTGGAGGAGCACCTGGTCGCGCACGGTCTGGACGCCCGGTCCCTGCGGGAGCGCATCGACGCCTTCCTCGCGGCCCGGGTGCGGGTCTGAGGCACCCGCCGTCCGCCGCAGGCCCGGGTGCGGGTCTGCGGCGCCCGCCGCTCACGCTCGGGCCGCGTCCCTCCGATCAGCCGGCTCGGCGTCTCTCCTTCCGGGCCGGTGCGGCGAGCACGGCGGTGGCTCCGAGCCGGGGCACGGGGCCGTCGACGCGGACCAGCTCGCGGATCGCCGGCACCGAGAGCAGGGCCGCGGCCACGACGAGGCTCATGACCCCGCCGATGAGCAGGACGCGGTCGGCGCCGAGCGCGGCGGCCGCGGGTCCCGCGAGCGCCTGGCCGACGGGCATCATCGCCAGGGAGCCGGCGACGTCGTAGGCGTGGATGCGGTTGAGGACGTCGGGTGCGACCTGCGTCTGCACGCTGGTCGCCCACATGACACCCCAGACGGACATCCCCGCGCCGGCCGTCACCGCTCCGGCGCAGATGGCCCCCACGCCCAGCCCGGCGCCGACCGAGGCGGGGAAGCACGCGAAGGCGAAGAGGGCGAACGAACCCGCGCGCAGCATGCGGCGCGGACGCATGCGCAGGGCGACGAGCCCGCCGATGACGGTGCCCGCGCCGAGCGCGGAGTTGATCAGCCCGTAGGCGCGCGGGCCGTGCTGTTGCACCACCTCGGTCGCGACCAGGGGGACGGTCGGACCCCAGACGGCGATCATGTAGACGCACCAGATGACGATGACGCTCCACAGCCAGGTGCGGGCTCTGAACTCCCGCCAGCCCTCGGCGAGATCGGCGCGGAAACCGGCGCCGTGCGTCCGGCCTCCGGAAGCGGCCGGCGGCAGGCGGAGCAGCAACAGGCACAGGGCGCTGAGCGCGAAGGTCGCCGCGTGGGCCACGAAGACCCCGCCGGCGGAGGCGAAGGCGACGAGCAGGCCGGCGAGGGCCGGGCCGCCGAGCTGCGCACCGGACTCGGCGATGCGGATGGCGCCGTTCGCCCCCTGCACATCGGCGGACAGGCGCGGCACGGTGCTGGCGACACCGGGCTGGAAGACCGCGCCCGCGACGCCATTGACCGCGCCGATCAGGCAGATCTGCCAGAGGACGACATGGTCGGTGAAGAAGAGCGCCGCCGCGATGGACTGCGCGACGAGCCGCACCAGGTCGGCACCGATCATCAGCTTGCGGGTGCTGAACCGGTCGGCGATCACGCCGCCGAAGATGACCAGTCCGGCGAAGGAGGCGACCGACGAGGCCATGGCGAGGCCGACGGCGCCCACCCCGTACCCGTACTGGAGGAGTCCGGCGGCGAGGGCCACCGGCAGCATGGTGTCGCCGAGCCGGGCGAGGGCACGGGCGACGAAGAAGAGGGCGAAGTCGCGCGACCAGACGGCCCGAGGCGGCCGGCCGGCAACGATGTCGGCCCGGAGCGGGCCGGCGCCCGGGGAACCCTGAACGCCGACCGGCCGCTCAGGAGGCTCACCCGGCGGCAGCGGCCCGCCCCGTGACGGTCCGCGGGCGTCTCGCGATGCCGGGGGCGGCGTGCCCCGGTCCTCGGTGGCGGACCCCTGTGCCACGCTGCCCGACGGCCCCGCGCACCGCGGCTCCTCACCCGATGACATCCTGGTCATCCTGCTCGCACCCCTCCCCTGGCCCCTGCCCCACGACTCCCCCACGAAGTCGCCCGTCCCGCACCCCACTCCTGTTTCCGGATCATGCCACGGGGCACCGACAACGCCGGAGGCGTTTCAGTCGGCGGACGGGCGCCCCAACTCGGTGTGGGCCTCGATCAGCCGGGGCGGGGCCGCCTGGCGCCAGGAGTCGGCGAGGATGTCCCGGAGTTCGTCGTCGTCCTCCAGCGCGGAGAGCCGGGCCCGGACCCAGGCGAAACCGGCCTCGTGGCCGGCGATCCAGAACTTCTCCGGCTCGGCCAGGACCAGTTCGTCGCGCTCCTCCTTCGGGCAGCGCACGGCGATGGAGGTCTCGGCCTCGGGCATCGTGGCGAACATCTTCCCCGCGACCCGGAACGTGGGCATGCTCCAGGCGATCTTCTCCGTCGTGTCCGGCAGAGAGAGGGCGATCCGTCGTACGTCTTCGGCATCCGGCATGGGACGCACGCTAGCCAACGGCACTGACATCGGCGGACAGAAGCACCACGTCAGAGGGCGGTCGTGCGCGGCCCGGCCGGAGAGGCGCCGTTTCCCGCGTCCACTTCCGTGCGCTTGTAGAAGATCGTCGTCGGACGCAGCTCGCCCGTCGGCGTCGCCGCGTAGTCGGGGATCGCCCCGAGGCGGGTCCAGCCGGCCGAGAGGTAGAGGGACTCGGCGGGGCTGCCCGTCTCGGTGTCCAGGTGGAGGAGGGTGACGCCCGCGGCGGCGGCCCCGGTCTCCGCGGTGGTCAGGAGCGTACGGCCGAGGCCCTGGCCGCGGCCGTCCCGGTGCACCATGAGTTTGACGAGTTCCGCGCGATGGCGGCTGTTGGGCTTGTCCGGGCGGACGAGGCCGACGGTGCCGAGCAGCCGGTCGCCGCGCCGGGCCGTCCAGACGTCGAGGCGGCCCGCCGCGACGGCGCTCGCGCGCTCCTGCCACCAGGCGACGGCGTCCGCGCGATCGAGCGGCGCGAGGAACCCGATCGAGGCGCCGCCGGCCACGGTGTCGCTGAGCAGTTCGGCCAACTCGACGGCCGCCGCCAGGAGTTCGGCGGCGGTGAGCCGGGACACGGTGATCGCGGGGCCGGTCACGGGAGCACCACCGCCAGCGCGTACCGCACGCCCTCGGGTCCGGGGCAGCGGAAGCGCGTCGGGCCCCACACCCGCAGCCGGAGACAGTCGCCGGGGCCGAGCCGGTGCTCCACGTCCTGAGCGGTCACGTCGAGCGATCCGTCGAGGACCCAGATGTGCTGCTCCAGACCGGGCACGGGTGGCCGGTCGTACGCGATGTCGGCGCCGGCCGCGAGCCTCCCCTCGACCAGTTCGCCCCGCAGTCCGGCGTGCGGCGGGGACACCGACCGCCGCTCGAAGCCGGAGGCCCGGTCCGTCCAGACCGCCTGATCGGCGGCGCGGACCAGCAGCGCCGGCTCCGCCTCGACCTCGCTCAGCAACTGGGACATGGTCCGCCCGTACACATGGCAGAGGCGGTTCAGGAGGGAGGCCGTCGGACTGATCTCGGCGCGCTCGGCGCGGGAGAGGGTCGAGCGGCTGATGTCGCTGCGTTGCGCCAACTCGCCGAGGGACCAGCCCCGTTCGGCTCTCAGCTCGGCCAGTCGCGCACCGAGCCGCACATCGACCGCGTCGGCCGCGTCGGCCGCATCGACTTCACTGCTTCCCATATTCGGGATGCTATCCCAGATATGAGAAATCCGGGTCTCAGTCGGCCGTCGCCGCGTACGTCAGGGCCTCCAGTACCGGCCGGATCAGCGGGTGGTCCTCCGCACCGCGGCGGACGGCGGCGAAGACACGGCGGGTGGGTGCGACACCGTCGACGGGGCGGACGACGACGCCCGCGAGTTCCATGCCGCGCAACGCCGAGCGGGGCACCAGGGCGACACCGGCGTCGGCGGAGGCGAGGGCGACGACGGCGCGGAAGTCGTCCGAGGAGTGTTCGAGCCGCGGCTGGAACCCGGCGTTCTCGCAGGCCAGGACCACCACGTCATGACAGGGGTTGCCCGGGTAGGGGCCGATCCACGGATCCTTGGCCAGCTCGGCGAGCGGCACCTCCTCGGCGTCGGCCAGCCGGTGCGTGACCGGGACGACCGCGTCGAACGGCTCGGCGTAGAGCGGCACGTGCGTCAGCCGCGGGTCGTCCGCGGCCGGCGCCCCGCGGTACTCGACGGCCACCGCGATGTCGACCTGCCGGTCGAGCACCATCGGCAGGCTGGCGTCGCCCTCGGCGTCCTGGACCCGGAGACGGATTCCGGGGGCGGCGACGGCGAGACGGGACAGGGCGGGGCCCACGACAAGGCCGATGCCGGTGGCGAAGGAGGCCACCGTGACCGTACCGGCCGACCCCGAGCTGTACGCGGCCAACTCGGCTTCCGCTCGCTCCAGTTGGGCGAGGACGGCGTTGGTGTGGCTGAGCAGGATCTCTCCGGCGGGTGTCAGCCGTACGCCCTTGGCGCCGCGTTCGACGAGCCGGTGGCCCGTCTCCTGTTCCAGGGCGGTCAGCTGCTGTGAGACCGCCGAGGGGGTGAGATACAGCGCGGCGGCTGCCGCGGTCACCGTGCGGTGGTCGGCCACCGCACGGAGGATGTGGAGCCGCCGCGCTTCGATCATGCGACCGATTCTCTCAGGTCACACGGGTTTTCCGGTCATCAGGCGGACCGGAGCCCGGCAGGTGTGCGGGGGCGCGGGCCGCCCCGGCGCCCCACGTCCGCCGAGCGGCCCAGGCCGTCCCGGGACCGCGGGGCGCGCGACCGCGTCAGGCGGCGTCGAGCTCCGTCCGCGCCGCCACGAAGGCGTCGACGACACGGTTGACGTCCTCGGTGGAGTGTCCGGCGGACAGCTGCACCCGGATACGGGCCTTCCCCTGCGGGACGACCGGGTACGAGAAGCCGATCACGTACACGCCGCGCTCCAGGAGGAGCTCCGCCATCCGGCCGGCGACGGAGGCGTCACCGATCATGACGGGCGCGATGGCATGGTCGCCCGGGAGGATGTCGAAGCCCTCCGCGGTCATCCGGGAGCGGAACAGGGCGGTGTTCTCGGCGAGCCGCACCCGCAGGTCGTCGGCGGACTCCAGCAGGTCGAGGACCTTCAGGGAGGCCGCGGCGATCACCGGGGCGAGGGTGTTGGAGAAGAGGTACGGGCGGGACCGCTGGCGCAGCAGGGCGACGATCTCGGCGCGGGCGGCGACGTAACCGCCGGAGGCACCGCCGAGGGCCTTGCCGAGGGTGCCGGTGATGATGTCGACGCGGTCCATGACGCCGTGCAGCTCGGGGGTGCCGCGGCCGCCGGGGCCGACGAAGCCGACGGCGTGCGAGTCGTCGACCATGACCATGGCGTCGTAACGGTCCGCGAGGTCGCAGATCTCCTTGAGGGGGGCGACGTAGCCGTCCATGGAGAAGACGCCGTCGGTGACGATCAGCCGGCGGCGCGCGTCGGACGCCTCCTTGAGCTGCGCCTCCAGGTCGGCCATGTCGCGGTTGGCGTACCGGAAGCGGCGGGCCTTGGAGAGGCGGATGCCGTCGATGATCGAGGCGTGGTTGAGGGCGTCGGAGATGACCGCGTCCTCGGCGCCGAGCAGAGTCTCGAAGACACCGCCGTTGGCGTCGAAGCAGGAGGAGTAGAGGATCGTGTCCTCCTGGCCGAGGAACGCGGACAGCCGCGCCTCCAGCTCCTTGTGCACCTCCTGCGTACCGCAGATGAAGCGCACGGAGGCCATGCCGTAGCCCCAGCGGTCGAGGGCCTCGTGGGCGGCGGCGACGACCTCGGGGTGGTCGGCGAGACCGAGGTAGTTGTTCGCGCAGAAGTTCAGGACCTCACCGGGGCGGCCGCCCGCGGTGACGCTCACGGTCGCGGACTGCGGACTGCGGATGACCCGCTCGGGCTTGTACAGGCCGGCGGCGGTGATCTCTTCGAGGGTGGTGCGCAGATCGTCACGGACGGAGTCGAACATCATCAGTTCCTTAAAGTCCTCAGAGGGTCCAGTCGAGGATGACCTTGCCGCCACGGCCGCTGGCGGCGTCGGCGAACGCGTCCTCGTAGTCGCGGAATCCGTACCGCCCGGTGATCACGGGAGCGAGGTCGAGGCCGCCCTCCAGCAGGACCGACATCGCGTACCACGTCTCGAACATCTCGCGGCCGTAGATGCCCTTGATCGTGATCATGGAGGTGACGATCCGGGACCAGTCGACCGGGAACTCCTCGGAGGGCAGGCCCAGCATCGCGATCCGGCCGCCGTGCGTCATGTTGGCGATCATGTCGCGCATGGCCTCGGGGCGGCCAGACATTTCCAGGCCGATGTCGAAGCCCTCGCGCAGGCCGAGGGTGCGCTGGCCGTCCGCGATCGTCGAGCCCGCGACGTTGAGCGCGAGGCTGACCCCTATCTTGCGGGCCAGTTCGAGGCGCTCCTCGCTGACGTCGGTGATGACGACGTTGCGGGCGCCCGCGTGACGGGCCACGGCGGCGGCCATCAGGCCGATCGGTCCGGCTCCGGTGATCAGGACGTCCTCGCCGACCAGCGGGAAGGACAGGGCCGTGTGGACGGCGTTGCCGAACGGGTCGAAGATCGCCGCGACATCGAGGTCGACCGGGTGGCGGTGCACCCACACGTTGGCGGCGGGCAGCACGACGTACTCGGCGAACGCGCCGTCGCGGCCGACGCCGAGGCCGACGGTGGCACGGCAGAGGTGGCGGCGTCCGGCGAGGCAGTTGCGGCACTTGCCGCAGACGAGATGGCCCTCACCGCTGACCCGGTCGCCGATGGTGATGTCGGCGACGTCGCGGCCGGTCTCGACGACCTCGCCGACGAACTCGTGGCCGAGGACGAGAGGCGTGGTGATGGCCTGCTGCGCCCAGCCGTCCCAGTTGCGGATGTGCAGGTCGGTGCCGCAGATGCCGGTCCTGAGGACCTTGATCAGCACGTCGCCGGGGCCTGCCTGCGGCTCGGGGACGTCCGTGAGCCAGAGCCCGGGCTCCGCCTTCTCCTTGACCAGCGCCTTCACGCGACGGCTCCTGTGGGTGAGGTCCCGGGAAAAGGCGCGCCGAAGGCAGCCCGTGCCGGGGAGAGGGGTGAATTCCCTGAGGAATCTGCCCTACGACGGTACCTCCGGTCCATCGAGGATTTCTTAAGCGCGGCCCCAGCTCTGCTTCACGCCCGGGATTTCTCCGGCGCCTTTCCCGCCCCTCCGCGATTCCCTCTCCTCGGATTCCCGGCACCCGGAATCCGCCTTTCGGCCCGGTGCCACCGGGGCTCGTCACCTGGGCCGGGGCCGGGCCGGGCCGGCCGGTGGGCCGCCGTCCCACGTCCCGGCATCGACGTTCAGAAGCCCTGGGCCCCTTCCCGCCGTTCGAGTTGTCCGGCCAGTTCCGCCGCCATCGACTTGATGGTCTCCAGGCCCGCCTTTCCCCACGGCCGCGGTTCGACGTCCTCGACACAGATGGTGCCGAGCGCGATACCGGTGCTGTCGATCAGCGGAGCGCCCAGATACGAGCGCACGCCGATCTCGTCGACGAGCGGATTGCCGGCGAATCGCGGATAGTCGCGGACGTCCTCCAGGACGAGCGCCTTGCGGCGGACCACGACGTGCGGGCAGAAGCCGTACTCCCGGCCCATCCGGCGGCCCACCGGCCGCGCGCCGTCGTCCTCCGCCGTGGCACCGGCCCCGGCTCGGCCGCCCCGGTCCGGGGTGTGCAGGCCGGCGAAGAACTGCTGCTCCTCACCGATGAAGGTGACCTTCGAGTACGGGGCGGCCGCGACCTCGGCCAGTCGGTCCGCGAACGCGTCGAAGACCGGCTCGGCCCGCTCCCCCAGCCCGAGCCGCAGCAGCCGCCGCACCCGGGCCGGGGCGTCCTTGTCCTCCGGGGTCAGCAGCAGCCGGCCGGACGGCCGGGGCGGGTCGTAGCTCATGTCCGCGCTCCCTGGCCCGGCGCGCGGACCGGCGCGTGCGCGAGCAGATGGCGGACCAGGGTGAGCAGGGTCTGCACGCCCGAACTGGAGATCCGCGCGTCGCACGGCACGACCGGGATCTCGGGGTCGAGGTCGATGGCCGCGCGGACCTCGTCGGGGCTGTAGCGGTGCGACCCGTCGAACTCGTTCACCGCGACGATGAAGCCGAGGCCGCGCTGCTCGAAGAAGTCGACCGCCGCGAAGCAGTCCTCCAGCCGGCGCGTGTCCGCGAGGATCACCGCGCCGAGCGCGCCCTCGGAGAGTTCGTCCCACATGAACCAGAACCGCTCCTGTCCGGGGGTGCCGAACAGGTAGAGCACGTGTTCCGGGTCGAGGGTTATCCGGCCGAAGTCCATGGCGACGGTCGTCTCGACCTTGTTCTCGATGCCGTCGAGGTTGTCGGTCGCGGCGCTGACCGTGGTGAGCAGTTCCTCCGTACTGAGCGGCGCGATCTCGCTCACCGCGCCGACGAAGGTCGTCTTGCCGACTCCGAACCCGCCCGCCACCAAGATCTTCAGTGCGGTGGGGAACGGGTCAGAGCTGTCGTCGTAGTCCATCGAGCACTGCCTCCAGAAGAGACCGGTCAGTGGGGTTGTGGTGGAACTCCGGGGGCTTCGTGGTGAGCACCCCGCAGTCGACGAGGTCGGACAGCAGCACCTTGGTGACCGCCGCCGGCAGCTTCAGGTGGGCGGCGATCTCCGCGACGGAGACCGGCGCCCTGCACCGTTCGAGTGCCTGGCTGTGCTCGGGCCCCAGGTAGCCGAGGGGTGTGGCTCCGGTGGCCCTGACCTGCGAGAGGAGGTCGAGAGCGGTCGACGGCCTGGTCCGGCCGTTGCTGACGGTGTAGGGGCGCACCAGGCGCCCCGCCGCATCGTCGAGCCAGGGCCCGTCACCGGCCGTGGCCACGCTCACGACCTCATCGCCGGGGTTTCGACGGCGTGCTGCCGGGGCGCGGTGACCAGGTAGGGCCGGACGCTCTTGACGAGCATGGCCATCTCGTAACCCAGCACCGCGGCGTCCGCCTCGCGGCCGGCGAGCACGGCGAGACAGGTGCCGGAGCCGGCCGTGGTGACGAACAGCAGGGTCGAGTCGAGCTCGACGACGACCTGCCGGACGTCGCCGCCGTCCCCGAAGCGCACGCCCGCGCTGCGCCCGAGGGAGTAGAGGCCGGACGCGAGCGCCGCCATGTGGTCGGCGCTGTCCGGGTCGAGGCCGTGGACCGACTTCACGAGCCCGTCGCAGGAGAGCAGCACCGCGCTCGTGGTGTGGGGTACGCGCTGGACGAGGCCGCTCATCAGCCAGTCGAGGTCGGAAACGTGGCCGGTCGGCGCATCGCTCGCCATGGGGGATCGACTCCTTGAGGTACGAGGGTCCGCGGGAGCGGTGGGGGGCGGTGTGGGGGTGGTCGTGGGGGTGGTCATCCGGCCGGTGCGCTCCCGTCGTGCCGGCCGGTGCGGTCGTGTCCGGGCGCGCTGTCCCGGTGCTCGTGCGGCGACGGCGCGTACGTGGTGTGCGCGTCGCCCGGGTACGGCGTCGGTGTCCCGTTCGTCAGGGGTACGGCGACGGGGTCCGTGCCGTCGGAGGGGTCGCCCGGCGACGGCGTCCCGTCGGCGCGGCCGGCCCTGTCCGTGCGGAGCGCCTCCGGACGCGGCCGGCGCGGGAGCGGGCCGCCCGGCGCCGGGTGAGCCAGGTCGTCGTGGCCCGTGCCGACCGGACTCGTGCCGTCCCGACCGGGAGCGGCGTTGCCGAGGTCCCGGCTGCCGAGACCGTCACGGGCGGGTTCGCCGTGGCCGCGTTCACCGTGGCCGGCGGAGAAGTCGTCCAGGTGCCACGGAGCCAGGGGGGCCGGCTCGCCCAGGCCACGCATCCCGTGGTCCTGTTCCAGGAGGCCACCACCGAAGTGACCGGTGCCGGGGCGGGGCAGGTCCGGGCCGACGCCGCTCGGCGGCAGAAGCAGGTCGGCGCGGACCGGATCCGCGGGGCCGGCGACCGGCGCGGCCGGCAGACCGGCCGGCGTCTCGCCCATCGGGCCCAGGTGCGCGCTCGGTCCGCCCGCCGCCCGGGCGTGGGCCGCCTCCGCGAGTCCGATGCCCCGCTGGAAAGCGGCCATGAGCCCCGGGTCGTGGCCGACGACGTCCGCCGTGTCCTGCCGGGGTGTGGGGCCCTCGCGCAGTTGCGGGACGAGATGTTCCTGGGCTCGCCGCTTGGGCAGGTGGGGCCTGCCCATGGTTCCCCGTACGGCGCCCGCTCGGGGCGTCGGCGGCATCCCCGCGTTCTCCGCCGCGGCGATCCGGTCGGCGGGCCGGATGCCGGGGACGGCCTCGGCGGGATTGGGTCGTCCGGCACGGGTGGCGCGGGTGGGGAGCGGTGCGGGACCGCCGCCCGTCGCCGGGTCGTACCCGGGCGCCTGCCCTCGTGGCGGGACCCGCGGGGGCGACTCTCCCCGCGTGAGTTCCCGCTGCGCCTGGCGCGGTACGGGCGCCACCGGGCGGCCCGCGGACGCCGCCGGCGTCTGTCCCGGTCCCGGCCGCGGGGGCGCGCCGGGGGGCAGTTGTCCGCCGCCGGTCTCCCGCTGGCCCGCGGCGTCCGTGAGAACACCGGGCGCCGGGCCCAACAGCTCCTGCGGGACGACGAGTACGGCCTGGACGCCTCCGTAGATGTTGCTCTGGAGTCGTACGTGGATGCCGTGCCGGCGGGCGAGCTGCGAGACGACGAACAGACCGATGCGCCCGTCCTGGAGCAGGCTGGCGACGTTGACCTGGTCGGGGTCGGTGAGCAGGGCGTTCATCTTGTTCTGCTCACCCGGCTGCATGCCGAGCCCGCGGTCCTCGACCTCGATGGCCAGTCCCGAGGTGACGAGGTTGACGCGCAGCAGGACCTGGGTGTGCGGCGCGGAGAACACCGTGGCGTTCTCGACGAGTTCGGCGAGCAGGTGGATCACGTCGGCGACCGCGTGGCCGCGCACCGTGCCCTCGATGGGGGGCACGAGCTTGACCCGCGAGTACTGCTCCACCTCGGCGATCGCGGACCGCAGCACCTCGGTCATGGGGACGGGGTTGCTCCACTGGCGGCGCGAGACGGCGCCGCCGAGCACGGCCAGGTTCTCCGCGTGCCGCCGGATACGGGTGGCGAGGTGGTCGACGTGGAAGAGCCCCTTGAGGAGATCGGGGTCCTCGATCTCGTTCTCCAGCTCGTCGAGGATGGAGATCTCCCGGTGCACCAGGGACTGCAGGCGCCGGGCGAGATTGACGAAGACCTCGACCTTCTGGTCGCTGCCGGTGTGGCCGGAGAGCCGCGCGGCCTGGACGACGGCGGCGACGGCGCCGTCGTGGGCGCGGGACATGTCGGCGGCGAGCAGTTCGAAGTCGTCGGCGTCCGCGGGAGGCTGCCGGCGGGAGCTGCGCGCGGGCGGGTTCTCACCGCGCCGCAGGCCCTCGACGACCGTGTGCAGGTCGGCCTCGGTGCGGGCGCTGGCCCGGCGCAGGGCGGCTATGCGCTCCCCCACGGACAGGGCGGCGCGGTCTGCGGCGACGGCGGCGATCAGGATGCCGGCCATGGCGACGGCCACGGCTCCGGCCAGGACCGCCCACAGGGCGGGGCCGGGCCGGGCGCCCGTGGAGCGGACGGCGAACAGGACGGCCGCGCACGCGCTGAGGGCCACCGCCGTGGGCGGCAGGACCGCGAGGCGCAGCAGCTGGGGCCGCAGGTGCGTCTCGGGCGGTGAGGGCGTGGCGCGGACGACGGGTCGTCCGTGTCGCCCGCCCTCACGGCGGTCTGCGCGTGCGGCCGGTGCGCGAAGGTGAGACATCGGCGTCCTCGTACTGGATGCGTCGGGGCACAGGGCTCCCGCGGGTCTGCGCGACTCGGGCATGCGCCATCGCGATGCCGGTCGACAGAACCGAAGAATTCGGCCCTGCGTCGCCCGACGGCAACTGACAGTAGTCGTCAACGCATCAGCTGCGATGGGCTGTTGACAAACTCTCCCGGTCAGCGTCCCGCTCTGGTATGAGGCTTCGTACGGCTGACCGATAACCCTTCGGGACACGCGTTCGCACCGCGTCCGGATCCGATCGGAGCTGGTCAGAACCGGTCGCAAACAAAAGGCGAGGGCCGAGGAGCATCGCGCTCCTCGGCCCTCGCCGTCGACGTGTTCGTCAGCCCGCGGGCACCGTTTCCGGGTCTCCCGTGCCCTCCGTCGAGCGGTCGGCGACGTCACCCGGCGTGTCGGCGGCCGCCTCCTCGACGTCCGGCCAGCCGCCCTCGGGCGTACGGGCGACCCCGCGCCACCACGGCTCGGCGGGAACGGTCTCCGCGGTGGGCTCGAAGGGCTCGCCGGGGCGCGGCAGCGCGACCGTCGCGCCGACCGCGCGGGCGGCGGCCACGGTGCCCTCGCCCGGGTCGGCCCAGGTGTGGTTCGCCAGGTTGAAGGTGGCCCAGTGGATCGGCATCATCACGCCGGACGGCTGCCCGCCCTGGAGGTCGAGGTGGGAGCGCATGCCCTCCTCGGGCGTCATGTGGATGTCGGGCCAGTACTCGCTGTACGCGCCGATCTGGATCATCGTGGCGTCGAAGGGCCCGTGGGCCGCGCCGATGTCCTTGAAGCCCTGGAAGTAGCCCGTGTCACCGCTGTGGTAGATCCGGTGGGCGTCGCCCTCGACGACCCAGGAGGCCCACAGCGTCTGCTGGATGTTGCGCAGACCCCGGCCGCAGAAGTGCCGGGCCGGCGTGGCCGTCAGGGTGATCCCGCCGACCTTGGCCGACTCGTTCCAGTCCAGCTCGCGCAGCCGGTCCGCAGAGACGCCCCAGCGCTCCAGATGGGCGCCGACGCCGAGCGGGACGGCGAACACCGTGTCCGTGCCGGCCAGGGCCTTGATCGTGGGCATGTCGAGGTGGTCGTAGTGGTCGTGGGAGATCACCACGACGTCGACCGGGCCGAGCGCGGCCAGCGGCAGGGGCACCGGGTGCAGCCGCTTGGGGCCGGCGAAGGCGAAGGGGGAACAGCGCTCGCCCCAGACGGGGTCGAAGAGCACACGGTGCCCGTCGATCTCGGCGAGGACGCTGGAATGCCCCATCCAGGTGAGCCGCAGACCGGTCGCGGCGGGCCTGGCCAGGTCGGCGACCGTCGTCGGGTGCACGGGGACGGTCCCCGCCGGGGAGCGGTTCAGGCGCTCCTCCTTGCGGAAGAAGACCTTCGCGAACTCCAGCATCGAGCCGTCGGGGCGGGTCCGGGCGGTCTCCGGGTTCTGGAAGACGCCGTCCGCGAAGTTCGGTGATCTGAGCATGCGCTCCATGCGCGCACCACCGGGATCCGCGCCGAAGGCGGCGGGCCGCAGCGAGCGGAGCCCGGAGCTCAGGGTACGGAATCCGGTCACGGGTACCTCCAGAAGGAGTCGGTCAGGGTTTCATTATGGTCGTCGCCTCTGACGGCGCCGCGTCGCCCCGGTCACGACGCGATGTCCGTCAGTCCGGGCCTGTGTCTGCTCAACCCCGGCACGGACCCGCTTCTTCCGTCCGGGGGGAGAACGTTTCCACCGCCACGGCCCGGCGGACGGCACCGCCGCCCGGCCCGACGCCCGACCGCCGGGCACCCTAGCGCGTTGACAGGACGCCGCACCGGTTTCGATACTGAACAGTGATTCAGTACTGATCCGGGATTCCCGTGCGGAAGCACCACCCCCTTCACCCGCGCACCACCGTGACAGCCGTTCCCCGAGGAGACCCGATGACCACCCCCCTCATGTCGCTCACCTGGACGGACCACGTCACCGGCCGCCAGGGCTTCCTCGTCGTCGACCGTCTCGTCCGCGGCGTCGCGAGCGGGGGCCTGCGGATGCGGCCCGGCTGCACGCTGGAGGAGGTCACCGGCCTCGCCCGGGGCATGACCATGAAGGAGGCGCTGCACTACGACCCGGACGGCCGGTACGTCCCGCTGGGCGGCGCCAAGGGCGGCATCGACTGCGATCCCCAGGACCCGGGGGCGCAGGGCCTGCTCGTGCGCTACCTGCGGGCGATGCGTCCGTACATCGAGTCCTTCTGGACGACCGGCGAGGATCTCGGCCTCTCCCAGGACCTGGTCGACCGGGCGGCCGAGGAGGCCGGGCTCGTCTCGTCCATCCAGGCGGTCTACGCGCTCCTCGACGACGAGACGGCGGCCCGGCGACGGCTCGCGGACGCGTTCGCGGTCGAGGTCGACGGCATCGGCCTCGACGAACTGGCCGGCGGCTGCGGCGTCGCCGAGTCGGTGCTCGCCGCGCTGGACCGGGCGGGGGTCGCCCACGCGGGGACGCGGGTCGCCGTCCAGGGGCTCGGCACGATGGGCGGGGCCACGGCACGGTTCCTCACCCGCGCCGGCCTGAAGGTGGTGGCCGTCGCCGACGTCAAGGGGACGCTCGCGAACCCGGACGGCCTCGACGTCGAGGCACTGCTCGCGGCACGGGACGCGTACGGGACCGTCGACCGCGCCGCGCTGCGCCCCGGCGACCGTGAACTCCCGGGCGACGCCTGGCTGTCCGTCGACGCGGAGGTCCTGGTGCCCGCCGCGGTCTCGTACGCCGTCGACACCGCGAACCAGGCCGGCATCAGGGCGCGTTGGGTGGTCGAGGCGGCCAACATGCCGGTCCTGGCGGACGCGGAGGAGCTGCTGGCGGCTCGCGGGGTCGTCGTCCTGCCGGACGTGGTGGTCAACTCCGGTACGAACGCCTGGTGGTGGTGGACGCTCTTCGGCGACATCGGCGCCGACGCGGACGAGGCGTTCGCCCACATCCGCCGCTCCATGCGCGCCCTGATCGACCAGACGCTCGCCCGCGCGGAGGCCGAGGGGACGACACCGCGGGCCGCCGCGCACGCCATCGTCACCGACCGGCTGCCGGTCATCGCGGAGCGGTTCGGCTGGTACCGATGACGCGAACTCGTGTCCGACCGCAGGGGGCCGCGCTGTGTAGGGTTGCCGCGTGGCGAGAGTGCGGTTGAGCGTGGCGGAGCGGCGCGAGGAGTTGCTGCGGGCCGCAGTGGAACAGATCGAGGCGCGGGGCGTGGCGGCGGTACGGATCGCCGACGTGGCCTCGTCCCTCGGTGTCAGCAACGCGCTCGTCCTGTACCACTTCTCGACGAAGGAGAAGCTGGTCGCGGCGGCGTTCACCTACGCGGCCGAGGACGACCTCGCCCACCTGCGCAAACTGCTCGGCCGCCGCACGACCGCGCTGCGGCGTCTGCGGACCGCCGTCCGCTGGTACGCCCCCACCGGCCAGGCCAAGGGCTGGCGCCTGTGGATCGAGGGCTGGGCGGCCGCACTGCGCGAGCCGGCCCTGCTGGAGGTCACCCGCGACCTCGACCGCCAGTGGAAGGCGGCCCTCACCGAAGTGATCGCCGAGGGCGTCGCCGCGGGCGAGTTCCACTGCCCCGACCCGGTCGGCACGGCCCTGCGCCTCACCGCCCTCCTCGACGGCCTGGCCGTCCAGATGACCGCCTACGGCGGCACGGTCTCCCGAGCCCGGACCCAGCAATGGGCGGACGAGGCCCTGGCCCGCGAACTGGGCCTGGAGAGGGCCGAGTTGGTGGCAGGCGTGCGATAAGGCTCCGAAGCGGGGCTGTTCGTAGCCACCTGTGCTCGCCAACGTCGGGTCGTCGGCCTCACGCACCCCGGGAGCTCTCGTGGCCATCACGAAGTACGCCTTCGACGCACAGTTGCACCGTGAGGGAACGGTGGGGAGGCGGGGCGGCTGTTCGTGGCACGGCGTGAACGACTTTGCGGAACATCCGACCAGCAGCTACCGGACGCCGAACGGGATGATGGCCGCGTGCCCGCGCGCCGAGCGCCAGATCGAAGATCTCTACGGGCAGCCGACCCGTCGCCACCAGGGACACCTTCGGAGTTCGCCGACAAGTCGGCCCCGGGCCCAAGGGACCCGGGGCGCGGTGAACGGGGTGGTTCCCGGTCAGGCGACCGACTCGATGCGCGTCTTGATGTCGTCCGGGGAGAGCGCGCCCTTGGCGGCCACGTGATCGCCGGAGGACTCGCCGCGCAGGCGCCGGCCGATCCACGGGACGAGGTACTCACGGGCCCAGTGGATGTTGTCGCGTCGCACCTCGAAGGTGCCCCGCGGCGGCAGCGGCGGCCAGGGCTGGTCCGGGTCCACCGGCACCTCCAGGCCGAGCACCTGACCGGCGCGCAGCGCCACCCGGGTGTGCCCCTCGGGCGAGAGGTGCAGCCGGTCACCGTCCCAGGCGCGCCGGTCCTGGATCGTCTTGAGCGACCACAGGTCGAGGACCGGACACCCGTAGCGGTCCGCGATGGCCCGCACATGGCCGTTGTACGTGGCGATCTTGCCGCGCAGATGCCTGAGCACGGGCACGCCACGGGTGTCGAAGCCGGTGGTCACCATGACCTTGCCGACGGCTGAGGTGAGGTCGGCGACGGCTCGCTCGAAGCGCTCCGCGACCTCGTCGGGGTCGGTGCCGGGCCGGATGATGTCGTTGCCGCCCGCGGAGAAGGAGACCAGGTCCGGGCCGAGCTCCTTGGCACGTACGAGCTGCGTCTCGACGATCTGGTCGAGCAGTCTCCCGCGCACCGCGAGGTTGGTGTAGTCGAAGTCGCCTTCGGGTCGCCGGTCCGCCAGCAGAACCGCGAAGCGGTCCGCCCAGCCGACGAAGGCCCCGTCCGGCCCCAGGTCGCCGACGCCCTCGGTGAAGCTGTCCCCCACCGCCACGTACGACCCGATCACTGATCTGTCGTCACTCTTCGCATCGTCTGCCACGTCGGCCCATGATTCACCTTCCGATGTGAGCTACGCGACCGTAGGGAAGGGTTGACGAACGGTGAGATAAGCCACTCGTCAAGTAATGGTCAACCATGGAATAAGGCTCTCGCCATGGCTGTTGAGGCAGCCGCTGCGACCAGTGGTCCCGGCGGACACGGCGAACACCGAAGGCCGGACCCCGGGGATCATGGGGTCCGGCCTTCGGAGGCAGGCCTGCCGTCAGGAGCAGGTCGGGCGGAGGCGGTGTCAGCCGACGGCGACACCGTGCGAGCGCAGGTACGCGACCGGGTCGATGTCCGAGCCGTAGTCGGGCGTGGTGCGGACCTCGAAGTGCAGGTGCGGTCCGGTGACGTTGCCGGTCGCGCCGGAGAGGCCGATCTGCTGGCCCTCGGTCACGGTCTGGCCGGCCGAGACGGACAGGGACGACATGTGGGCGTACTGCGAGTACCGGCCGTCGGCGTGCTGGATGACGACCTGGTTGCCGTAGGCGCCGCCCCAGCCCGCGGAGACGACGGTGCCAGCGGCGATGGACTTGATGGTGGTGCCGGTCGGGACGACGAAGTCCGTGCCGGTGTGGTAGCCGCTGGACCACATGCTGCCCGCCACCTTGTAGTTGGTGCCGATGGTGGCGCCGTCCACGGGGAGGGTGTAGCCCGAACTGCTGCTGGTGGCGGCCGTCTTGGTGACCGTGCTCGCCGTGTCGGCCTTCGCGGCCGCGGGCTTGGCGGCGGCCGGCTTGGCGGCGGAGGGCTTGGCGGCGGAGGGCTTGGCGGCGGAGGGCTTCGCCGGCGCCGAGGCCTGCGGGGCGACGGCCTTCGCGCCGAGGGTCAGCTTCAGACCCGGGTGGATCAGCGACGGGTCGCTGCCGATGGCGGAGCGGTTGTCCGAGTAGATCTTCTTCCAGCCGCCGCTGACGTGCTGGACGTCGGCGATCTTGGCGAGATAGTCGCCGGCCTTCACCGCGTACGTCTTCGACGTGCCGGCCTTCGCGGCTGCCGGGGCGACGGACGCGGACTTCTCCGTGTGCTGCGCGACGGCGGCGGCCGGGGTCGCGGCGTGGGCGCCGGTGGCTCCCATCAGCGGCAGCGCGAGTGCGGCGCCACCGGTTCCGACCACGGCGATCGAGCGAGTGAGACGCAGGGACTTGGGACGGCGGTGCTTACCCTTCGCGGGCATGGCGATTTCCTCTCCGGCGCCTGCGAGGTGAGCTGTCGGGTGCGGGCTGGAGATGCCCGGCCACGCGGCTGCATGGCTGTACCCCTAGCCTGTTCCGGAGACCGGACCAGGCGCGGAACCTGTGGGTCCCCCGCTCCTGCCGTGTACGGGTGAGTGCGGATTCCGGGCGGCGGCAGGATTGGGCGTCCGTCCGGATTGAGGCAGAACGTAAGCGAGATGCGAGCACGCCGACAACTGTGTGCGGATTCTGTGTGCTCGCCTTTCTTGATCCATGAGGAATTCGCCGTCACCCTCCGTGGAATGACGATCTTTCCGGGCTTTCAATCCGCCCGGAAACAAAGGCCGGTCACGAATCCCCGACGGCAACACATCGTCACGAATATGACGCTGCTCACGCGACCCGACTCACGGCACCTTATTCCAGGGCCAGTTGTAATGAAGGCACCATTTCGGGCAGAACAGTCAGATGCGACGCAGCCGGATAACCGTCGCATCGAGATCGCCCCGCAGTCCGGCGTCCAGGCCGTGGTGCAGCAACACCGCACCCCGGTGCACTTCGCCCGTTCCGACCCATTCGTACACACCCATCGGGTCGAGTCCGCGCAACCTGAGCGGGGCGGGCCGCACTCCGTGGTGCTGCGCCTGGAGCCAGGCGAGGACCACGGCCTCGTCGCCGAGCACGTACTGGACGGCGCTCAGGCCACCCTCCGGGGGCCGCAGCCGGTAGAGGTCACCCTGCTGCACGACCGGCCGGATCTCCTTGTAGAGCTCCACCCAGTCCCGCGCCTCCGCCAGCTCCTCCGCACTCCACGTGGTGAGGTCGCCGCCGACACCGAGGACCCCGGCCATCGAGCTCACGAAGCGGAAGCGCAACGAGCTGACCCGGCCGTTGAGCAGGTTGTTGGGGCTGTCCGTGACCCAGGCGGCCATGATCCGGGCCGGATGGATCTGACTGAACCCGTGCTGGATGGCGAGCCGGTCGAGCGGGTCGGTGTTGTCCGAGGTCCACACCTGGTCGGTACGGGCCATCACGCCGAGGTCGATCCGGCCGCCGCCACCGGAGCACGACTCGAAGGCGACGCCGGGGTGCGCGGCGCGCAGCCGGTCCAGGAGGGCGTAGAAGGCCTCGACGTGGGCGACCCAGAGCTTCTGCGGATAGCGCTCGCCGGGCCAGCCGGCGTCCGTGAAGGAACGATTGAAGTCCCATTTCACGTAGTCGATCGGCGCTCCGGAGAGCAGGGTGTCGAGCCGCTCCCAGAGGTACTCCTGAACGTCGGGCCGAGCGAGGTTCAGTATGAGCTGATTACGGAATTCCGTCCTGGTTCGTCCGGACTGGTACTGCACCCAGTCGGGATGCGCGCGGTAGAGGTCGCTGTCGGGGTTGACCATCTCGGGCTCGACCCAGATGCCGAACTGCATGCCGAGGGCGTGCACGTCGTCGGCGAGCGGCTTGAGCCCGGCGGGGAAGCGGTCCGGGTTGGGCGTCCAGTCCCCGAGTCCGGCGTGGGCGTCGGTGCGGGCCCCGAACCAGCCGTCGTCGACCACGAACAGCTCGACGCCCATCGCGGACGCGCGTCGCGCGAGCGCCCGCTGCTGCTCCTCCGCGATGTCGAAGGTGGTGGCCTCCCAGGAATTGAACAGCACCGGGCGGTCCCGCTCCGCGTCCGGGACGACGTACGCCCGCTGGTAGGCGTGCCAGGTCCTGCTCGCGCCGCCGAACCCGCCGTCGCTCCAGAGCCCGGCGAAGACGGGCGTCGTGAAGGTCTCCCCCGGCCCGAGGCACAGCAGCCCGGAGTCGTCGTGTCCCGCCCCGCCGGTGATCTGCACGCGCGCGTCGGGCAGTTGGGCGACGGAGATCCGCCAGGAGCCGGACCAGCCGAGCGCGCATCCGTACACCTCGCCGCTCTCCTCGGTGGCCTCACTGTCGAGGGCCACCCAGGGCAGGTGCTGGTGTCCGGTGTGGCCGCGGCGGCTGCCGATGATCTTCTCGCCGTAGGTGAGGGGCGAGCGCACCAGCCGGGACTCCGCGGCCCACCGGCCGTGCAGCTGGGACAGCCGCCAGCCGTCCCGCTCGGGAAGGGTCCAGGTCGCGGAGTCCGCGCGGAGCAGCTCCAGGCTCTCGTTTCCGTCGTTGGCGAGCGTGACACGGCGCTCGACGACGTCGCCGCGCAGCCGGTAGTGCAGGGTGATGCCGAGCCCGGCGTCGGAGAAGCGCAGCCGCAGCTCGTCCCCCTCGGTCGCCGCGTCCTCGAAGCGCCATTCGGTGCCGCGCCGCTCGTCGGTCCGTACGGACAGGGCGGGGCGGACGAAGCGGGGGCCGCCCTCGACGGGGTATTCCTCGCGCCCGTCGAGCGGGGAGTCGAAGGGCCGGTACGGCGGCGCGGGCCGGGCGGCCAGGGCCTCGGCGTCGGCGAGCGTGATCCGCGGGCCCCAGTGCAGGTGGAGCAGCTCGTCGCGTTCCGTGAGGTGCAGTGCGTAGCCGCTGGTCGTTCCGGTGAGGAGCCAGGTCCGGCCGGCCGCGCCGATCTCGATCATCAATCCCCCACAGATACGAACAGGTGCGATCAGGGATCAACATCATCAGGCCAGTCGGGGGCGCGAGGCAACGCCTGTGGACAACTCATTGCCCCAGGAACCCATGTCGTATCGTCGGGAACGCGACCGAAGACACCAGCCGCCGGGCGCCGACCGGACCCTCTCCGGCCGGCCCGCGGCCGAAGATGAGGAGCCCCCGTGACGCAGCAGGTCCCGTCGACCGAGCCCGAGCTCGGCGGAGTTCGCAACTTCCGCGACGTGGGCGGCCTGCCCACCACGGACGGCAGGCGCGTGCGCCCGGGACAGCTGTTCCGCAGCGGCCACCTCGCGCACGCCACCGAGGAGGACGCCGCGTTCCTCTCCTCCCTGGGACTCCACACGATCTTCGACTTCCGCAACGCGGCGGACCAGAAGCTGGAGGGCCCGGACGTCGAGCTGCCGGGCGTGCGGAACGTGAACCTCCCGCTGACCGACCCGGCGGACGGCAGCGAGTTCTGGAAGATGGTCCGTGACGGCGACCTGGACCAGCTGCGCGGCATCCTCGGCGACGGCAAGGCGGCCGCCCGCATGATCGGCTCGTACCGCGCGATCATCAAGGAGCGCACGGCGGAGCACTCCCGGGTGCTGCGTTCGATGGCGGAGGACGGCGTGCCCGCGCTGATGCACTGCGCGGCAGGCAAGGACCGCGCGGGGCTGTCCATAGCGATCACCCTGCTCGCCCTCGGCGTCGAGCGGGACGCGATCGTCGCCGACTACCTGGAGTCGAACGCCACGCACCGCCGCTACAAGGTGCACCGCACCAGCTCCGCCGCCTCCGCGTACTCCCCCGAGGTCATGGAGTTGCTCAGCCCGCTCTTCGACGCACGCGCGCAGTATCTGACGGCGGCGTTCGAGACGATCGAGGAGACCTGGGGCGGAGTCGACGCCTACCTGGAGAAGGGGCTGGGGCTGACCCCGGAGCTGCGCGACCGCCTGCGCGAGCGTCTGCTGGACTGAGCCGGACACCCCACACTTCGCGGCGGCCGGGCTACTGGTTCTGCGCGCCCAGCGTGAAGAGCAGGTAGATGAAGGCCGCGAAGAGATGGCCGACGGCCACGTAGATGATCAGCCGGACCCACAGGGCACGCGGGAACTTGTCCTCCATGGACGGCTTGCGCGGTTCGGTGGGTTCGGTCATGACGTCTCTCCCGGGGTCGGGTGGCCCGTCGCGGGGCCGAGGCACAGCGCGGCGGTCGGGCTCTGCAGCAGGGTGTGGACGAAGAGCAGCTCGGCTCCGGCGCGCTCGGCGGCGGCGATGCGGTGCGGGGTGAGCGAGTCGAAGTGCCCGCTGTCCCCGGGCTCCAGGACGTGCGCGGTGTCCCCGAGGCGCAGCCGGAGCCGCCCTTCGAGGACGTACAGCCACTCCTCGCCGGGATGGACCCGCACGATGTCGCCCTGCGAGCCGTACGGGACGTGCACGCGCAGCGCCTGCATACCGCGCCCCGAGGAGCCCGCCTGCCGGTAGATCCAGCCGCCGGCGGGCGTCGGGTCCATGTCGGCGGCACGCACGACGGCGTCACGGTCGGCGACCGTCTCGCCGAGCAGTTCGGAGACCGTCGTACCGTAGACCCGGGCCACGGCGAGCAGCGTGGGCAGCGAGGGCTGGCGCTGACCGGTCTCCAGCCGGGACAGGTGCGCCGGGGAGAGCCCGGCGGCGCGGGCGGCGGCCTCCAGCGTCAGGGAGGCGCGGCGGCGCAGCGCACGGAGCTGCGGGGCCACGGCGTGCAGCTCGTCGGACGGCTCGCGGGACGGCTCGTCGGCCGTCCCCGGATCGGCAGGGCTCATATGTCCATTGAGCCCGAGGATTGCCTCTGGGGCAATTTTCTTGCCCCAGAGGCAAAAAGTGTCAGCGGTTCGCGACCGCCTGTTTCACCAGGGTCTTCCCGAAGTCCCACATCAGCCCGCCGCCACTGTGCGCGTCGTCCATGACCGCGGTGAAGGCCTCCACGAACCGGTCGACGTCCGCCTCGTCGATGACGAGCGGCGGGATCAGCTTGATCACCTCCAGGTGGTCGCCGGAGACCTGGGTGAGGATGCGGTGCCGCTGGAGCAGCGGGACGACCACCATCTGCGCGAACAGGCCCTTGCGCGCGGCCTGGAGCATGGTCCAGCGGCTGCGCAGTTTGATCGACTTGGGCCGCCCGAACTCGATGCCGATCATCAGGCCGCGGCCGCGCACGTCGCTGAGCAGTTCGTACCGGTCGACCAGCTCCGTCAGCCGGGCCTTGAGCTGTTCGCCGGTGGCCCGGGCGTTGGCGACGATCTGCTCGTTCTCCATGACGGAGAGCACCGCGAGCCCCGCCGCCATGGCCTGCGCGTTGGAGCCGAAGCTCGCCGAGTGGACCAGGACGCGGTCCATCGAGGAGTAGACCTTCTTGAAGATCCAGTCCTTGCCGAGGGTCGCGCCGACCGGCACATAGCCGCCGGAGAGCGCCTTGGCCACGCACACCAGGTCCGGTTCGACGCCCTCCTCGTGCTGGTAGGCGTAGAAGTCCCCGGTCCGTCCGAGGCCGGTCTGCACCTCGTCGGCGATGAGCAGGGCCTTGTGCCGGTGCAGCAGCTCCTGCGCGGCGCGCAGGTAGCCGGGCGGGGCCTCGTGGACGCCCTTGCCCTGGATCGGCTCCACGATCAGCGCGGCGACGTCGCCCTTCTTCAACTCCCGCGCCAGGGCGTCGAGATCACCCAGCGGGACGGCCGTGTCGGGCAGCAGCGGGGCGAAGCCGTCGCGGAAGCCGTCCTCGCCGTTCACGGACAGCGAGCCGGTGGTCAGGCCGTGGAAGGCATGGGAGCAGTACAGGATCCGCGGCCTGCCGGTGGCGAACCGGGCGAACTTCAGCGCGGTCTCGACCGCCTCGGTACCGCTGTTGCCGAAGAACACCCGGTCCAGGTGCGGGCTGTGGGCGAGCAGACGTTCCGCGAGCAGACCCGGCAGCGGCTGGCAGTCGAAGCGGGTGAGGTCGGCGAGCGAGGCGTCGAGGACGTCGTGCAGCGCCTGCCGGACGACGGGGTGGTGACGGCCGAGGCCCATCACGCCGAACCCGGCGAGCATGTCCAGGTAGTCGTTGCCGTCCGCGTCCCAGAAATGGGCACCCTCGGCCCGCTCGTAGACCTTGTCGAAGCCGATGGTGTGCAGCATGCGCGGGAGCTGGTGGTTCAGGTACTTCGTGTGCAGCTCGTAGCGCTCGGCTCCGCGCTCGGCGAGGAGCGCGCCGAGGTCGAACTCCCCCTTCTCCGCTGGGTCGGTCATTCCTTCTTCTCCTTGGACGACTCGTTCCGGGCCGGCGCGTCGGCGGCCTTCGACATCTCGTACGCGGCCCGGGCCCGTTCGTCCCTGACGGCCAGGCCCGCGCTGATCCGCCCGGCGATCTCCACGGGGGTGAGCCCGATGTCGGCCAGCACCTCGGACCGCTTGGCATGGGCGAGGAACTGGTCCGGAATGCCGAACCGCCTTACGGGCACGTCGACTTCGGCATCCCCGAGGGCCAGCGCGACGGCGGCGCCGACGCCCGACGCCCGGCTGTTGTCCTCGACGACGGCGACCAGGGCGTGCTCGGCGGCGAGCCCGGGCAGGGCCGGGTCGACGGGTTTCACCCAGCGCGGGTCGACGACGGTGCAGCCGACGCCCCGGGCCTCCAGCAGCTCCGCGGTCTGCAGGCAGACGGGCGCCATGACACCCACCGCGACGAGCAGCACCTCGGGGCGCTCGCCCCGGTGCAGCACGTCGAGTCCGCCCACGTGGTCCACCGCGGGGACGGCCGGTCCGACCGACTCCTTCGGGAAGCGGACCAGGGTGGGCGCGTCGTCCACGGCGACCGCCTCGCGCAGCTGGGCCCGCAGTTGGTCGGCGTCGCGCGGCGCGGCGATCCGCAGGCCGGGCACGACCTGGAGGATCGACATGTCCCACATGCCGTTGTGCGAGGCACCGTCGACACCGGTGACACCGGCCCGGTCGAGGACGAAGGTCACCCCGCAGCGGTGCAGGGCGACATCCATGAGGAGCTGGTCGAACGCCCGGTTGAGGAAGGTCGCGTAGACGGCGACGACGGGGTGGAGGCCGCCGGTGGCGAGCCCGGCCGCGGAGACGGTGGCGTGCTGCTCCGCGATGCCGACGTCCCACACCCGGTCGGGGAACCGCTCGGCGAACTTCCCGAGCCCCACCGGATGCAGCATGGCCGCGGTGATCGCCACCACGTCCGCGCGCTCCTCGCCGATCCGGGCGATCTCCTCTCCGAACACCGATGTCCAGGAAGGGCCGTTGGACGGGGCGAGGGGCTCGCAGGTGAGCGGGTCCATCACCCCGACGGTGTGGAAGTGGTCCTCCTCGTGGGCGAGCGCCGGCTCGTAGCCGCGGCCCTTCTCCGTCAGGCAGTGGACGAGGACGGGCCCGTGGAAGCGTTTCGCCCGGCGCAGCGCGGACTCCACGGCGCCGAGGTCGTGACCGTCGATCGGTCCGACGTACTTGAGCCCGAGGTCCTCGAACATGCCCTGTGGCGCGAAGGCGTCCTTGAAGCCCTTCTTCGCGCCGTGCAGCGACTCGTAGACGGTGTTGCCGATCAGGGGCGTGCGCAGCAGGACCTTCTTGCCCCAGGCGAGGACCTGCTCGTAGCTGTCGGTCGTCCGCAGGGTCGCGAGGTGGTTCGCGAGACCGCCGATGGTCGGCGCGTACGAGCGTTCGTTGTCGTTGACGACGATGATCAGCGGCCGGTCCTTGGCGGCGGCGATGTTGTTGAGCGCCTCCCAGGCCATGCCGCCGGTCAGGGCGCCGTCACCGATCACCGCGACGACGTGCCCCTTCTCCCCCTGCACCTGGCGGGCCTTGGCGAGCCCGTCGGCCCAGCCGAGCGCCGTGGAGGCGTGGCTGTTCTCGATGACGTCGTGCTCGGACTCCTCGCGCGAGGGGTAGCCGGAGAGGCCGCCCTTGCCGCGCAGTTTGGAGAAGTCCTGACGCCCCGTCAGCAGCTTGTGCACGTAGCTCTGGTGGCCGGTGTCCCACAGGATGCGGTCGACGGGCGACTCGAAGACCCGGTGGAGGGCGATGGACAGCTCCACCACTCCCAGGTTGGGTCCGAGATGACCGCCGGTCCTGGCGACCGCGTGCACCAGGAACTCTCTTATCTCCTCGGCGAGTTCACCGAGTTCCGGCTCGGACAGCGCCTTCAGGTCGCGTGGTCCCCGGATGTTCTCCAGCATCGTCACGTCGGGCCCCCTCTCGGTCCGTGCTGATCAGCTCACGGTGACGGCCGGTTCGCCCGAGGCGATGCCGTCCTTCTCCATCTGCTCGGCGAGCTTCATCGCCTCGTCGATGAGGGTCTCCACGATCTTCGACTCGGGTACGGTCCTGATGACCTCGCCCTTGACGAAGATCTGCCCCTTGCCGTTGCCGGAGGCGACCCCCAGATCCGCCTCCCGCGCCTCGCCGGGGCCGTTGACGACGCAGCCCATGACCGCGACGCGCAACGGGACCTCCATCCCCTCCAGACCGGCGCTGACCTCGTCGGCCAGTTTGTAGACGTCGACCTGGGCACGCCCGCACGACGGGCACGAGACGATCTCCAGGCGCCGCTCCCGCAGTCCGAGGGACTCCAGGATCTGGATGCCGACCTTGCACTCCTCGGCGGGCGGTGCGCTCAGGGAGACCCGGATGGTGTCCCCGATGCCCTCGCTGAGCAGTGCCCCGAACGCCACGGCCGACTTGATGGTGCCCTGGAACGCCGGGCCGGCCTCGGTCACGCCGAGGTGCAGCGGGTAGTCGCACTGGGCGGCCAGCTGCCGGTAGGCGTTGACCATGATCACCGGGTCGTTGTGCTTGACCGAGATCTTGATGTCACGGAACCCGTGCTCCTCGAAGAGGGACGCCTCCCACAGCGCCGACTCGACGAGCGCCTCGGGCGTCGCCCTGCCGTACTTCTCCAGCAGCCGCCGGTCGAGCGAACCGGCGTTGACGCCGATCCGGATCGGGATGCCGGCGTCCCCGGCGGCCCGCGCGATCTCCCGCACCTTGTCGTCGAACTGCTTGATGTTGCCCGGATTGACACGCACCGCGGCACAGCCGGCGTCGATGGCCGCGAACACGTACTTCGGCTGGAAGTGGATGTCCGCGATCACCGGGATCTGCGACTTCTCGGCGATGGTCGCGAGGGCGTCCGCGTCGTCCTGCGTGGGGCAGGCGACGCGGACGATCTGGCAGCCGGACGCGGTCAGTTCCGCGATCTGCTGCAGGGTGGCGCCGATGTCCGACGTTCGGGTCGTCGTCATCGACTGCACCGACACGGGCGCCCCGCCCCCGACCGCCACCGGTCCGACCTGGATGAGCCGTGAGACACGGCGTTCCGCGATCGGCCGGACCGGCACCTCGGGGAGGCCCAAGGAAACGGCGGTCACGTCGTCACCCCTTGCTCTCCGCGAAGGTCTCACGGGCGGCGCGGATCGACTCCTTGAGGGATCCCATCGTGGCGAGCACGGCCGTCGGCTCGTAGCCGCAGTGGGCCATGCAGTTGGCGCAGCGATCGTCCCTGCCGCGGCCGTAGGAGTCCCAGTCGGTCTCCTCCAGGAGCTGCTTGTACGTCTGCACGTACCCGTCGCTCATCAGGTAGCAGGGCCGCTGCCAGCCGAACAGCGAGTAGCTCGGGATCGCCCAGGCCGTGCACGGGAAGTCGACCTTGCCCTCCAGGAAGTCCAGGAAGAGCGGGCTCTGGTTGAGCCGCCAGCGGCGCCGGTTGCCGCCCGCGAAGGCCTTCTTGAACAGCTCGCGGGTCTGCTGGACGCCGAGGAAGTGCTCCTGGTCGGGAGCCTTCTCGTAGGCGTAGGCGGGCGACAGCATCATCTCGTCGACCTTCAGGTCGTCGTTGAGGTAGTTCAGCACCTCGATGATGGTCTGCGGGGTGTCGGTGTTGAAGAACGTCGAGTTGGTGGTGACGCGGAAGCCGCGCCGCTTGGCCTCCTTGATGGCCGCGACCGCCTCGTCGAAGACACCTTCCTTCGCGACGGACTCGTCGTGCCGCTCGCGCAGCCCGTCGATGTGCACGGCCCAGGCGAAGTACGGCGAGGGCGTGAACTTGTCCATCTTCTTGCGCAGCAGCATGGCGTTGGTGCACAGGAAGACGAACTTCTTCTTGGCCACCAACTGCCGCACGATCTCGTCGATCTGAGGGTGCATCAGCGGCTCGCCGCCGGCGATGGACACCATCGGCGCACCGGACTCCAGGACCGCGCCCACGGCCTGCGCCACGGGCATGCGCTGCTTGAGCACACCCGCCGGGTGCTGGATCTTCCCGCAGCCCTCGCAGGCGAGGTTGCACGCGAAGAGCGGTTCCAACTCGACGAGCAGGGCGAACTTGTCCCGCTTCCTGAGCTTCTGTTCAAACAGGTATGCAGCGACCTTCATGGACTGCCGGAGCGGCATGGCCATCTGGCTCACCTCCGAGGGAGCAACAAAGAACGGTGCCATTCAAAAAAAGCGGGAAGCACGGCACGAAGAACACGGAAAGCTGATATTCCACCGCGGACCGTGCCGATACGGACGAGTTCATGTTCTGGAGCGTCCACGACCACCCGTACGGCCGCAACCGGGCGGATGCCCGCGCGGACCGCGCCGAGAAGTGTGGCCGCGGACTCCATGTCCACGGCGATGGCTCCGGTCGCGAGCAGATCCGACCGCTCGGGACCACGGACGACGTGATCGGAGCCGGTGAGCGGCCCCGTGTGCACGGTGCGGCCGGGCAGGGCCCGCACCAGTTCCTTGACGAGGAGGTCGGTTCCCACACACGGCGTGGTGCCGTCCGGGTCCCGGGTCTCCTCCGCGACGACCAGGTCGCCGGGATGCATGCCCGGGGCGAGCCCCGCGCAGAACCCGGTGGCCAGCACGGCCGCCGTGGACAGTGCCGGGTCGCCGAGGACCCGGGTGACGGACCGCTCGGCGGCCTTGGGGCCCATCCCCGTACGCAGCACGGTGACGGGTCCGCCGGCGCCGCTCCGGTCGCCGCTGCGCAGGGCGAGGTGCTCGATGCCGAGCGCGCAGGCGATCAGCAGCGGAGCCGGAGCGGGCCGACCGGTCATCAGCCCCCCTCTGTCGTAGCGAAGGGCTCCCCGTTGACGTAGCGGCCGAGCGCGGTGAGCGGGAAGACCTGCCGGTAGAGGTGGTAGTTGATCGAGAAGTCCCACGGGAAGCCGGTCCCCGTGAAGTACGGCTCGTCCCAGGAGCCGTCGGCCAGCTGGGTCTCGGCGAGCCAGCCGACACCGCGCTCCACGGCCTTGGACTCGGTCTCCCCCGCGGCCAGCAGGGCGAGCAGCGCCCAGCCGGTCTGGGAGGCGGTGGAGGCACCGCGCCCGCTCCACCCGGCGGCGTCACCGTAGGAGCGCAGGTCCTCGCCCCAGCCGCCGTCCTCGTTCTGCACGTTCTCCAGCCAGGCCACGGCCCGGCGGATCGCGGGGTGCGAGCCGGGCAGCCCCGCCGCCACGAGCGCGGGGACCACCGACCCCGTGCCGTAGACGTAGTTGACGCCCCAGCGCCCGAACCAGGAGCCGTCGGTCTCCTGGTTCGCCAGCAGCCACTCGATGCCCCGGCGGGTCCGGGGGTCGTGGGAGAGTCCCTCGACCGCCAGCATCTCCACGACGTGCGCGGTGACGTCCGCGGAGGGCGGATCGATCACCTCGCCGAAGTCGCAGAACGGCAGCCGGTTGGGGAACGGACTCGTGTTGTCGACGTCGAACGCGCCCCAGCCGCCGTCCTTGGACTGCATGCCGAGGTTCCAGCGGACCCCGCGTCCGATGGCGTTCTCGACGCGGTCCGGATCGTGGTGCCGGACGCGGCGCAGCGCGAGGACGACCTCCGCGGTGTCGTCGATGTCGGGGTAGTTGTCGTTGTGGAACTCGAACGCCCAGCCGCCCGGCGGCAGTTCGGGGCGCTTGACGGACCAGTCACCGGGCCGGACGATCTCCTCCCCGAGCATCCAGTCCACGGCCTTGACGAGCTGTGGGTGGTCGGCGGGCACCCCGGCGTCGGCGAGCGCGATGGTCGCCAGGCAGGTGTCCCACACCGGTGACTGGCAGGCCTCGATCATCCGGGACCCGTCGTCGCGCCACACGGCGAACCGGTCGAGCGAGGCCAGACCGGCGCGCATCACGGGGTGTTCGAGGTCGTAGCCGAGCAGGTGCAGGGCGATGACCGAGTAGACGGCGGGCGGCTGGATGCCTCCCCAGCAGCCGTCGTTCTCCTGCCGCTCGATGATCCAGCGTCCCGCCGTGTTCATCGCCGCCCTGCGCAGGGCGCGCGGCGCGACCTTGCGGTACTGGTGCAGGGCCTTGTCGAGGCGCTGGAACGCCCCGTCCCAACTGGCGACCCGGGCAAGGGGCTTGGCCGGGTTGGGGTGACGGGGATCGGCGTGCAGCTCGTCGAGCGGGAACGGCGCGGGCCGCACCGGTCGCTTCGCCGACACCACGGTGAGCGGCACGATCGTCTGCCGCGCCCAGCAGCCGAAGTCGTAGATGTTCAGCGGCATCCACTTCGGGAAGTAGATGAGCTCCGGCGGGAGTTCGGGGAGGTCGTCCCACTTCCACCAGCCGAAGAGGGCGAGCCAGATCCGGGTGAAGACCCGGGCCGCGGCGATGCCTCCGCGCTCACGGATCCACGCGGACGCCCGCGCCATGTGCGGTGCGTCCGGGGCGTCCCCGGCCAGCCGCAGGGCGACGTACGCCTCGATGGTGGTCGAGAGCTCGCCCGGCCCGCCGTAGAACGAGGCCCACGTACCGTCCTCGCGCTGCTCGCCGCGGATGAACAGGGCGGCGCCCCGCGTGGTCGGCTCGTCGCGGATGCCCAGGAACTGGCGGAGCAGGAGGTCCTCGGCGTCCATGGTGACGTTCGTCTCGAGGTCGCCCTTCCACCAGCCCTCGTCGTCCTGCAGCGCCAGCAGGAAGTCCGTGGCACGCGCCATGGCGCGCGTGGCGGCGTCTCGGGTCTCGACCGTCCCGGCCGCCGCGGGAGTGTCGTGCTGGATTTCGCTGGCCGAGGCAGCGCGGGGAGGAAGTGCCCCGGTGCTTCCGTCGGTCGTCGCTGTCATGGCTTCCCCTTCGTGCAGTGGTACGACTCTGCTGTGGGTCCGCCGTCGGCCGGTGCTTCCGTTCCGATGGTGATCCCGTGCTCGAACGAGGTTCGAAACCCGGGGGAGGCACCGGCCGGCGACTACGCGAGGTGTATTCGACCGATAGTGATCATCTCTTTCGAACGACGACGAAGTCGGCGAGTGCCACGAGCTCGGCCCGCACACGGTCGGGCATCGGGACCGCGTCGAGCGCCTCGATGGCGATGGCGTGCTGCCGGCGCGCCTCCTGGGCGGTCCAGTCGCGGCCGCCCGCCTCCTCGATGAGCGCGGCGCGCACGGCGAACTCCTCCTCGGAGAAGTTCTCGAAGTCGCTGGCCTTGGCGTCCTCGGCGAGCAGGTCGCCGAGCCGCTCGGAGGCCGGCCCGCCCGCGGCGAGCGCGGCCACGACCGGCAGGGACTTCTTGCGCTGGCGCAGATCGCTCCAGGTCTGCTTGCCGGTGGACTCCGGGTCGCCCCAGATGCCGAGGAGGTCGTCGACGGCCTGGAAGGCCAGACCGAGGTGGTAGCCGTACCGCTCCAGGGTGTCCGCGGTGAGGTCGTCGGCGCCGCCGAGGACCGCGCCGATCGAGCAGGCGCAGGCCAGCAGGGCGCCGGTCTTGTTGCCCTCCATCTCCAAGCACTCCTCGACGCTGACGCGGTCGCGGTGCTCGTAGGAGATGTCCTGGGCCTGGCCGTCGATGAGGGCGCGGGTCGCGGTGGTCAGACGCCGGGTGGCGCGGCCGGCCTCGACGGTGCCGAGCTCCAGGAGCACCTCGTTGGCCAGCGCGAACAGGGCGTCGCCGACCAGGATGGCCTGGGCGGGGCCGTGCACCTTCCAGACGGTGTCGCGGTGCCGGCGCTGTTCGTCGCCGTCCATCAGGTCGTCGTGCAGCAGCGAGAAGTTGTGCACCAGTTCGACCGCGACCGCGCCGGGAACGCCGACCTCGGGCTCGGCGCCCGCGGCCTGCGCGGAGAGCACCGCGAGCGCCGGGCGCACCGCCTTGCCGCCGTCACCGTCCGCGGGGTTGCCCTCGGCGTCGATCCAGCCGAAGTGGTAGGCGGCGACGGTGTCCATGGGCGCCGCCAGACGGTCCACGGCCGCCTTCAGCACCGGCGTGGACAGGGTCCGGCCGCGCTCCAGGAGCGCGGTCACGTCCACCGCGTCGGCAGCCGTTTCGGCCGGGGGCACAGTGGGCACAGTCTCTCCTCTTGTTGCGATACCGGGGGTGCGGGGGCCTGTCGTGCTCTGTTCGAGCGTCATGCCGCCTCCTCGAAGAGTCCGAGGAGATGATCGCGGGACCGTCCCAGCGCCCCCAGCGCGGCATCCGCCGCGCCGACGCCGCTGCGAACCGCACTCTCCATGGTCGCGGGCCACCCTGTGGCGGTCCACGCTCCGGCCAGGTACAGACCGGGGGCCTTGGTCCGGGCACCGGGACGCAGCCGCCCGACCCCCGGGTCGGGGGCGAACGTCGCGGTGCGCTCCCGGGTCACGAAGAAGTCCTTCACCTCGGCGCCGCGCGCGCCGGGCAGCAGCCGTTCCAGCTCGGGGAGGTACCGCTCCCGCAGCGCCGACACGGGTTCGTCGATCTCGTCCTGCGCCGCCGACTGCGACAGCGCGAGGTACTGGCCCTCGCGGAGCCCGGAGGCCTCGGTGCGGTCGAAGACCCACTGCACCGGGGAGCCGAGCGCGGCGAAGAACGGTGCGGTGAGGACGGTGCGGTCGTAGACGACGTGGATGTTCAGGATCGGCGCGGTGCCGATGTCCAGGAGCCGCTCGGGGGCGTCGAGCGCGCCCTCCGGCAGAAGATCGTGGGCCTCTCGCTGGGGCACGGCGAGCACGACGGCGTCGGCGTCGATGCGCTCGCCGGGAACCTGAACACTCCAACGCCCGTTCTCGTAAGGGGAGACGGAGGTGACGCGTGTACGGATCTCGGTACGCACGCCCGCGGAGTCGAGCGCCTTGCGGGCCAGGGTGTCGTGCAGTTCGCCCAGCGGGACGCGCGCCCAGCCGATGTCGGCCGCGCCCGGGTCGGACAGCAGACCCGTCTTGAACACCATCGCGGCCAGGGCGAGCGAGCAGTCGCCGGCCACCGCGTTGAGGGTGGCGACCCCCACGAGGTCCCACAGTGCTTCGACGGCACGTCGTGACTGACCGTGCCCCGCGAGCCAGTCGCCGAAGTTCTGCGTGTCGAGCGATGGATCGGTGAGATCCAGGCCCTTGAGCGCGAGCGCGGCACGGCCGACCTTGGCACGCTCCGCGAGCGAGAGGTGCGGGTAGGTGGCGAGGCTGCGCGCCAGGTGCAACGGCACCGGAAGCGCGTCGCGGCCGATTCTGCCGAGTCTGCGCCCGGGAGCGGCCTCCGCGTCGAGAACGGGCACGTCGAGACGATCCTGCAGAGGCGCCAGCGAGGCCGCGTCGATGCGGTCGAGGAACCAGCGGTAGGCGCTGCAGCAGCGCAGATAGACATGCTGGCCGTTGTCGACGGTGAGGTCGCCGCGCTGGAAGGAGAACGCCAGACCGCCGAGCCGCGGCCGGCCTTCGAGCAGCGTGACGCGCAGTCCGGCATCGGCGAGCGCGAGCGCGGCGGTGATCCCGGCGAGTCCGCCGCCAATCACCACGGCGGACCGGGCGGAGTCGTCCGTGGACTCCTTGACCTCGCTCATCGTGCACCCTCCCCTGGGGCCGCGCCGTCGTGATCGAACGACGCACGGCAGGCCGTTGCAGTCAGGGACGCGGTCCGGCTCCGGAGGGTTGCGTGCCGCTTTTCGCCGGTCGTGTCACCTTGGCCCATATTGTCCATCAGACGCGCCTCCGGACGGAGCGCCGGGAGACGTGGCGGGCGTCGAGTCCGGAGAGACCGCGCACGGCGACGAACGCCTTCTCGCGTCCGGGGAGCGAGACCCGGCCGCGCAGCACCGCCTCGGGCTCGCGCTCGATGCGGTCGAGCAGCCGCCGGTAGATGCCCGCCATCGCCGCGACACAGGCGCCGCTGCGCCGGTCGAGCATGGGAAGCAGCCGGTAGCCCTCGGCGAACAGTGCGCGGGCGCGCCGCACCTCGAAGTGCACGAGACCCGCGAAGTCGGAGCCAGGAGGCGGGGTCGGCCCGTCGAAGCCGGCCGAGCAGCCGAACTTCGCCAGATCGTCGGCCGGCAGATACGTACGCCCGCCCTCCGCGTCCTCGCGGACGTCCCGCAGGATGTTCGTGAGCTGGAGCGCGAGCCCCAGCGTGTCGGCGTACTCCGGTGCCCGCTCGGCGCCGCGGGCTCCCGGTTCGGTGCCGAAGACGCCGAGCGAGAGCCGCCCGATCGCCCCGGCCACGCACCGGCAGTAGACCTTCAGGTCGTCCCACGTCTCGTAGGTCTCGCCGCGTACGTCCATCAGCACGCCGTCGATGAGTTCGTCCAGGCCCCCGAGGGGGACCGGGAAGTACTCGGCGGTGTGCGTGAGGGCGACGGCGACCGGGTCGGTGTCGTCCTCGTCGACGGCGCCCGCGCGGACGCGGGCGAGCAGCGCCTTCGTCTCCTCGAGGCGTACCGCCTTCACGTCCGGTGCCAGCGTGCCGTCGCCGATGTCGTCGACACGCCGGGAGAACGCGTAGAGCGCCGACATCGCACGACGCTTGGTCGTCGGCAGCAGCCTGATGCCGTACGCGAAATTCCGGGCCTGCTGACCGGTCACTGCCTCGCAGTAGCTGTACGCGGCGAGTACCGGTGCGGACACGTGCTGTTCCGACTCCACGGTCCGGATCACCCCTTTCCTCGCAGAGTCACTCCCACCTCGCGCAGCAACTGGAGCTTGCCGGGCTTGGGCGGGCCTGTCAGTACGTCGTATTCGGCGGCGACGATCGCACGGATCGCCGCCTTCCCCCCCGCGACGAACCCCGCGAGCAGCAGCTTCAGCCTGCCGTGGACGCTACCCACGAGGGGGGTGCCTTCATTCAGGAGGTTCAAGGCGCGTTCTGCTTCGTATGCAACCAGTGCTCGCACCGATGCGCCTGCTGTGGGGGCGGCGAGATCCGCTTCGAGGACATGAAAGCGCTTCATGTCCTCGGCGGGAAGATAGACACGGTCGCGGCCGAGATCCTCGGCGACGTCCTGGAGGTGCTCGACGATCTGCAGTGCCGTGCACACCGCGTCGGAGTGGCGGACCCGCTCGGGGGTGGACGTCCCGGTCACGGACAGGACCAGGCGGCCGACGGGGTTCGCGGACAGCTCGCAGTAGGCGAGCAGGTCGTCATAGGTCTCGTACCGCTTGACAAGCTGGTCCTGACGATTGGCCGCGATCAGGCCGAGGAAGGGCTCGGGGGTGAGGCTCGCGCGGCGGACGGTGGGCTGCAGACCCAGCAGCAGGGGATGGCGGGGGGTGGCGTCGAACACGCGGTGAAGATCGGCTTCCAGAGCGTCCAGCAGGACCGATGTGTCGTCGGCCTCGGTGGCCGCTACACCGAGAAGGCGGGCATCGGCACCGCCGGGGGCGAGGTCGCCGTCACCGATGTCGTCGACGAGGCGCGCGAAGCCGTAGACGGCCATCAGGTCGTCGCGCCAGGCCCTGGGCAGGAAGAACGGGGCCACGGGAAAGTTCTCGTCCGCGGCTTTGTCGAGGGTGCCGCGCCCCGGATCGCCGGTGCGGGCCGTACCGGCTTCGGTCACCGCCGGCCGCCCGGCGCGGGGACGGCGCACGCATCGCGGAGCTGGAGAGTCACCGTAGCCATTGCCGTCACATCTCCCGTTCTACACTGCCGACCCAACACTGCCCATTTCGGACACGCCACCCGGAGGTCCGCACAGCGCGGCCGTGCCGGGTGTCGCGTATTATCGCCCTACTTGGCGCGATTCAGCACCGGTACAGCTTACGTTGTACAACGCGGCACAGTCCGTCGGGGTGTCCCGCGCATCACAAGAACACACCGATTGGCGTCAAGATTCCCTAGGCCGACCGGAGTTGGCCTTTCCTTTGCAGACGCAGGGCCCCGCCGGAGAGTTCCGGCGGGGCCCTGGGCGAAACGGGTTACTTGCCCGTGAACTTCTCGTACTCCTTCAGCACCTCTTCGGTGGGTCCGTCCATGCGCAGCTCGCCGCGCTCCAGCCACAGCACGCGGTCGCAGGTGTCGCGGATCGACTTGTTGTTGTGACTGACCAGAAACACCGTGCCGGCGCTCTTGCGCAGCTCGCGGATACGGGCCTCGGACCGCTTCTGGAAGGAGCGGTCACCGGTGGCGAGCGCCTCGTCGATCATCAGGACGTCGTGGTCCTTGGCCGCGGCGATGGAGAAGCGCAGCCGGGCCGCCATGCCGGACGAGTAGGTCCGCATCGGCAGGGTGATGAAGTCGCCCTTCTCGTTGATGCCGGAGAAGTCGACGATGTCCTGGTAGCGCTCCCGGACCTGCTCGCGGGACATGCCCATCGCGAGCCCGCCCAATATGACGTTCCGCTCTCCCGTCAGGTCGTTCATCAGGGCCGCGTTCACGCCGAGCAGGGAGGGCTGGCCGTCGGTGAAGACCTTGCCCTTCTCGGCGGGGAGCAGACCGGCGATGGCCCGCAGGAGCGTGGACTTGCCGGAGCCGTTCGAACCGATCAGGCCGACGGCCTCGCCCCGGTACGCGGTGAAGGAGACGCCCTTGACGGCGTGCACCTTGCGCACCCCGCGCTCCTCGCCGCGCTTGAGGATGCGGCTGAGGGCCGAGGTGGCGCTGCCCTTGCCGGTCTTGGCGCCGTTCACGCGGTAGACGATGTGCAGCTCGTCCGCGATGACGGTCGGGATGTGCGACCTCTTCTCGAGCTCAGCCACGGCCGTACCTCTCTTCAGCCTTCCAGAAGTACACGAACCCGCCGACGGAGAAGACCACGGCCCAGAAGACCGCGATGCCCCACACGTGGGGCGGCAGGTTGGAGGAGCCGTAGCCGTCGATGAGCGCGAAGCGCATCAGGTCCATGTAGACGGCGGCGGGGTTCGCCTGCAGCGCGCGGGAGATCCACTCCGGGCTGCTCGCGAGCATGGTGCTGATCGAGAACATGACACCGGACGCGTACATCCAGGTGCGCAGGACGAACGGCATCAGCTGGGCGAGGTCCGGCGTCTTGGCGCCCAGCCTCGCCACGATCAGCGCGAGGCCCGTGTTGAAGAGGAACTGCAGGAACAGCACGGGGAGGATCAGCAGCCAGGACATGCCCGGGTAGCTGCCGAAGGCGATCACCACGATGAACAGGACGATCATCGAGAACAGCAGCTGCTGGAGCTGCTGGAGCGCGAAGGAGACGGGCAGCGAGGCGCGCGGGAAGTGCAGTGCGCGCACCAGGCCGAGGTTGCCGGAGATCGCCCGGACGCCCGCCATGATCGAGCTCTGCGTGAACGTGAAGACGAAGACGCCCGTCACCAGGAACGGGATGTAGACGTCGTGCGACATCCCGCGGTCGGCCTTCAGGATCAGGCCGAAGATCAGGTAGTAGACGAGCGCGTTCAGCAGCGGCGTCGCCACCTGCCAGAGCTGGCCGAGCTTGGCCTGGCTGTACTGGGCGGTGAGCTTCGCCTGGGAGAAGGCGAGGATGAAGTGCCGCCGGCTCCACAGCTGACGAACGTACTGGGCGAGGCCGGGCCGGGCGCCGCTGACCGCGAGCCCGTACTTGGCGGCCAGCTCGGCCGCGGAGAGCCCTTCGTCGGGCGACGGTCGGTCGCTCACCGCGACTCCACCGTCATGCGTTGTCTCACTCACAAGTGGAAACTTTCGTCTTCAAGATGCGCACAGCCGGATCGGGCAGAGGCGAGAGCCGGAGACCGGGGAGGTGCCCGACGCTCTCGGAATCGAGCTTGTCAGATGACGGGAGGTCGGCCCAGTCGAGTCAGCCGCCACACCGTACGCCACTTCATGGGACGGCGGGGTCCGCACGGACTGCTCCAGCCCTCCCGGAATCCCCCGAACCAGGCCTTCAGAGCCGCTCGCGAGGGGCGGCGCAGCAGCGTCAGGAGCATCCAGACGCCGAGGTAGACCGGGACGAGGAGCGCGGGGAGGTTGCGGCGGGCGAGCCACACGCGGTTGCGGGCCACCATGCGGTGGTACACCGCGTGCCGCGAGGGGGCGGTCGTCGGGTGGTTCAGCACCATGTCGGACCGGTAGTCGATCATCCAGCCGGCGTCCAGGGCCCGCCAGGCGAGGTCGGTCTCCTCATGGGCGTAGAAGAACGCGTCCGGGAGTCCGCCCACCTCGGCGAGCACCTTGGTGCGCACCGCGTTGGCGCCGCCGAGGAAGGTGGTGACGCGCGAGGAACGCATCGGGTCGGCGGCGCGCAGCCGGGGCACGTGGCGGCGCTGGGTCTCGCCCGTCTCGGGATCGGCGATACGGAAGCTGATGATCCCCAGGCGGGGGTCGTCGGCGAAGGCGCGGCGGCACAGCTCGGCGGTGTCGTGGTGGGCCAGCAGTCCGTCGTCGTCCAGGAAGAGAAGGACGTCGACGTCGGTACCGCCGGGGCCGAAGGCCTCGATGCCGACGTTGCGGCCACCGGGGATGCCGAGGTTCTCGGGCAGCTCGACCGTACGGACGCCCGCGGGGACGTCGGGGACGGGAGAGCCGTTGCCGACGACGACCACCTCGACGCGGTCGCCGTCCTGTTTGGCGACCGAGTCGAGCAGGGCCCGCAGCTCGTCGGGGCGGTTGCCCATGGTGATGACGACCGCGCCGACCTTCATGGCCGTACTCACTTGAGCCTGCTCGACGCGAGGATGGACACGAGGTGCAGCAGGGTCTGCACGATCGCGATACCGGCGAGAACGGCGGTGCCGAGACGCGTGAAGAACAGGTCGCCCCTGATCTGGTCGGCGACCGCGAGGACCACGATCAGCATGGTCGCCTCGATGCCGAGGATCAGCCGGTGGAACTTGAGCGCGGCGGCGGCCCGGCGGGCCAGCGCCATGCCGGAGGAGCGGGGCTCGGCGGCGGACTCCTGGACCGGGGGCAGTCCGCCCTGGTGGCGGGCGACGCCGACGAGGTCGGTCTCCGCCTTGATCAGGATCGCGCCGAGGGCGGCCAGGGTGCCGAGGAAGGCCCACAGCCAGTCGATCCGGCCGCCGCCCCACAGGTCGGCGGCGCGCAGGCCGAGCCCGACGAGGACCGCGGCGTCGGTCAGATAGGCGCCGACGCGGTCCAGGTAGACCCCGCCGAGCGAGAACTGCTTCTTCCAGCGGGCGACCTCGCCGTCGACGCAGTCGAGCAGCAGGTACAGCTGGACCATCACCAGGCCGAGCACGGCACCCGCGATCCCCGGCACCAGCAGGGCCGGGGCCGCGAGCACGCCGCACAGGGTCATCAGGTAGGTGAGCTGGTTGGGCGTGATCCTGGTGTTCACCAGGTAGCGGTCGCAGCGCAGCGAGATCTCTCGCATGTACAGGCGTCCCGCCCAGTGCTCACCGCTGCGCCGGTCCTTGACCCCCGCGGGGTGAACGACCGGGCGGAGTTCAGCTACTGATGGCCTTGGCATAGTCGGAGTAGAAGTCCTTGATCTGGTGGGTTTTCAGGTCGAGGTGCTCGAGGATCGTGTAGCGCCCGGGCCGGGTCCGCGGGGCGAACTCGACGACCTGGACGAACTCGTCCACGGTGAAGCCGATCTCCTCGGGCAGCACCGGCAGTCCGTGCCGACGCAGTACCTCGGCCTGGTACATCGACTCCTCGTGCGCCCCGCGCAGGTACATCGCGAAGGCTCCTCCCAGACCGCACTGCTCGCCGTGGCTCGCCGCGCGCTGGGGGAAGAGGAGGTCGAAGGCGTGGTTGATCTCGTGGCAGGAGCCCGAGGCGGGCCGGGAGTCGCCGGAGATCGACATCGAGATGCCGGTGAGGACCAGCGCCTCGGCCAGGACCTGGAGGAAGTCGTTGTCGCCGACACCGCCGGGGTGCCGCAGGACGGCCTCGCCCGCCTGGCGTGCCATCGCGGCGGCGAGCCCGTCGATCTTCTCGCCGTTGACGCGGTTGGAGAGCTCCCAGTCCGCGACCGCGTTGATGTTGGACACGGCGTCGCCGATGCCGGACCGGACGAACCGGATCGGCGCCTCGCGGATCACGTCGAGGTCGATGACGACCGCGATGGGGTTCGGCACGCCGTAGGAGCCGCGGCCCGCGTCGTTGTCCAGGGTGGCGACGGGCGAGCACAGTCCGTCGTGCGCGAGGTTGGTCGGCACGGCGACGAGCGGCAGCCCGACCCGCGCCGCGGCGAACTTCGCGCAGTCGATGATCTTGCCGCCGCCCAGGCCCACGACGGCGTCGTAGTGCCCGGAGCGCATCTCGTCGGCCAGCCGGATCGCGTCGTCGAGCGTTCCACCGCCGACCTCGTACCAGGTGGCACCCGGCAGGGCCGGGGTCAGGCGCTCGCGGAGCTTCGCGCCCGACCCGGTGCTGACCGCGACGGCGATCTTCCCCGAGTGGGAGATCCGCTCGTCGTACAGGACGCTCGCCAGGTCGTCCAGGGCACCCGCGCGGATGTCGACCACGACCGGCGAGGGGATGAGCCTCGTCAGTACTGGCACGCGATCACACGCCCCTTGGCCAGGTCGTCGTGGTTGTCGATCTCGACCCACGCCACGTCGCCGATCGGCGCGACGTCGATCTGGAAGCCGCGGTCCACCAGCTCCTGGTAACCGTGCTCGTAGAACTGCTGCGGGTCCGTCTCCCAGACGGTCTTCAGCGCGTCCGCGAGCTCGTCGGCCGCGATGCCCTCGATGAGGGTCACGCCGATGTACTCGCCCGTCGCCTCCGCCGGGTCCATCAGCTTGGTGATCTTGCGGACGCCCTTGTCGGGGTCGACGACGACCTTCATCTCCTCGTCGGCGAGGTCCTTCACCGTGTCGAGCGCGAGGATGATCTTCTTGCCCTCGCCCCGGGCGGCCAGCAGGGTCCGCTCCACCGACACGGGGTGCACGGTGTCACCGTTGGCGAGGATCACGCCGTCCTTCAGCGCGTCCCGGCCGCACCACAGGGAGTAGGCGTTGTTCCACTCCTCGGCCTTGTCGTTGTCGATCAGCGTGATCTTGACGCCGTACTTCTCCTCCAGCGCCGCCTTGCGGTCGTACACGGCCTCCTTGCGGTAGCCGACAATGATGCCGACCTCCGTCAGACCGATCTCCGCGAAGTTCCCCAGCGTCAGGTCCAGGACCGTGATCGAGTCCTCCGCACCCTCCGGACCCACCGGCACCAGAGCCTTCGGCAGAGTGTCGGTGTAGGGACGCAGACGCCGTCCGGCGCCAGCCGCCAGCACGAGGCCGATCATGCGGATTCTCCTTCATCGTGTACGGCGGGGGCCCCGGAGGACACCCAGAAACGGATGCTCTCGATGAGCACCAGCAGCGCCACGGCCACGGCGAACACCGTGAGCGCGACCTTGAACTGTGCGGCGGTGAGCAGCGCGGCCAGGACGGTGACCAGCAGCGTCCTGCCTTCGTGCCCGCCGGTCGCCCGCACCAGCCAGTGCGGGGGGGCGCCGGCGTTTCCGCGGATGCGGTACACCGTGTCGTAGTGATGGTAGGCGACCGCGGCCACCAGGCCGAAAGCCGCCGGCAGGGCTCCGTTCACGTCCGCGTTCGCCGCCAGTACCAGAACGGTGAGGTACTCCGCCGCCCGGTAGAAGGGCGGAACCAGCCAGTCCAGGGCGCCCTTCAGGGGCCTGAGCAGGGCGGCCGGCGAGAGCAGGACGTACACCGCGGCGCCGAGGACCGGCCACCAGCTTCCGTAGGGAGCGAGTGCGGCGCAGATCACGACGATCGCCCCGGCGGCGAACGCGACGACGGCGGGCGCGAGACGCGGGACACCGCGGGCGACGCGGGTCAGGAGTTCCGCGAGCGGGCCGGAGTCGGTGAGGTCGACGAGGGCCTCGGCGGCGCGGTCGGTGCGGTGTGCCTTGCGGGTGAGCGAGCGCAGCACCCGGCCGGCCGTCGTGTAGGCCGCCGCGAAGGCGCAGCCGACCAGCAGCGCGTAGAAGGTGATGCGGGGCGTCGTGAACGCGGTGAGCACGGCGATCATCGCCCAGCGCTCGCCGATGGGCAGGACGATCATCCGGCGCACCCAGACCGTCCAGCCCACGCTGTCGAGCTTGTCCGAGAGGGCGGCGGTGGGGCTGGTGTTGGCCGTGGCGTCGTGGTTCGCCTCGTTGAAGGAGAAGTCCACGACGTGCCGGCAGGTCTGCAGGATCATCGCGCCGAGGGCGAGCGCCCAGACGTCGTCGCCGCCGCGGGCCGCGCCGAGCGCGAGTCCCGCGTAGTAGGCGTACTCCTTGGCCCGGTCGAAGGTCGCGTCCAGCCAGGCGCCGAGGGTGGAGTACTGCAGGGAGTAGCGGGCGAGCTGTCCGTCCGTGCAGTCCAGGACGAAGGAGAAGAGGAGGAGCAGTCCGGCGGCGACGAAGCCGGCGCGGGTGCCGGTCGCGGCGCAGCCCGCGGCGATCAGCGCGGTGATCAGCGACGCGGTGGTGACCTGGTTCGGGGTCAGACCGCGGCGGGCGCACCAGCGGGCGATGTAGCGGGAGTACGGACTGATGCAGTACGTGGTGAAGAAGCCGTCGCGGGCCTTCACGGCACTGCGCAGCCGGATCGCCTCGCCGTCCACGGCCGAGACGGCCTGCCGAGCCTCGTTGCGTTCCTGCGGGTCCGATGGGACGACGGCGACGAGGGTGCCGAGTTCCGGGCGGTGCACGGCGACGTCGTCCGCGTCGAGGGCGGCGGCGAGGCGCTCGGCGAGGTTCTCCGTGGTGACGGCGAGACCGCCGCTCGCGGAGCTCTCGCGGGCCACGGCGCGGGTCAGCGCCCGCCGGGCCTCGGGCTGCACGGACACGGCGCCCGGCAGCGCCGCGGCCGCGAAGCGGGGGTCGGTGAGACCGAGACGCAGGGCGTGCTCGTGCCCCACGAAGCGGGTGTCGACGACGGCGACCCGCTCGTTCGCCGGCACGGCGGCGAGCAGGCTCTCGGTCTCACCCGCGTCGGAGGCGAGCCGCACGTCGAAGCCGAGCGACCGCAGATCGCCTTCGAGCGACGATCCGGGGACCGGCTGACCGGTGAGGATGGCGGTCGACAGCGAACTCACTCCCTGGTGCCGGCGCGACCTCGCGCCGGGCGTGTGCGTAGTGGGAAGACCCTCGGCCTGCAGAGGCGGCCCGGGCGGCGTGTCGGCAGAGGCTATCGGATGAACGGAAGCGGGCGTTCACCGCCCGTTCACGGCCCGATCAACCGCTTCTGAGCTGCCCGCGCCGCGATCATCATCGGGGATCGCGGTCCCCGCTCACAAACCCGCGTTCGCAGACCGGCGCATTCTCGGCATGACGTCCGACACCCTCCCGCACCCCCCGGAGCGGGGCAGGGCGGACACCTCTTTCGACCGGCATAGGGTTGGCGTCCATGACATGGCTGATCACCGGCGGAGCCGGATACATCGGGGCACATGTGGCGCGGGCGATGGCGGAGGCCGGGGAGCGTCTCGTCGTCCTCGACGACCTCTCGTCCGGGGTGCCCAACCGGCTTCCGGAGGACATCCCGCTGGTGCAGGGCTCCTCGCTGGACGGGGATCTGCTCAAGCGGGTGCTGACCGAGCACGGGATCACGGGTGTGGTGCACCTCGCGGCGCGCAAGCAGGTCGGTGAGTCGGTGGCCCAGCCGACGCGCTACTACCAGGAGAACGTGGGCGGCCTCGCGACCGTCCTGGAGGCGGTCGCCGGGGCGGGCGTGAAGCGCTTCGTCTTCTCCTCGTCGGCGGCCGTCTACGGCAATCCCGATGTGGACCTCATCACGGAGGACACCCCCTGCGCCCCGATGAGCCCGTACGGCGAGACGAAGCTCGCCGGGGAGTGGCTGGTGCGGGCGACGGGCCGGGCGCACGGCATCGCGACCGTGTGTCTGCGCTACTTCAACGTGGCGGGCGCGGCCTCGCCGGAACTCGCCGACACGGGCGTCTTCAACATCGTCCCGATGGTGTTCGACCGGCTCACCCGGGGCGAGGCCCCGCGGATCTTCGGGGACGACTACCCGACGCCGGACGGTACGACCGTCCGTGACTACATCCACGTCGCCGACCTCGCGGAGGCGCATCTCGCGGCGGCCCGGCGGCTCGCCGACGGGGCGAGCGGCGACCTGACCGTGAACATCGGCAGGGGCGAGGGCGTCTCCGTGCGGGAACTCATGACCCTCGTCTCCGAGGTGACCGGTGATCCCCGGCAGCCCGTCGTCGAGCCGCGTCGTCCGGGCGACGCGCCGCGCGCGGTGGCCTCGGCCGCCCTGGCCGGCGAGCGGCTCGGCTGGAGCGCACGGCGCGGGGTCCCCGAGATGGTCGAGTCGGCCTGGCTCGGCTGGCGGTTCCACCACCCGGGGACCACCACCGGATGATCTTGTCAACGCTCTGACCTGCGCATCGTTTCCGCAGGTCAGAGCATATGACAACGGTGTTCAGTGCCGCGTTGCCGGGTACCCCGCTCCCGTAGTTCACTGTGACTCCGGACCTGTTGTTCCGGACCGAGGCACAGGAGGCGGCTTTCCATGGGGGTTGGGCACGATCACGGGCACGCGCACGGCGCTCCCCCGACGGGCACGGCGGCGGCCGCGTACCGCGGGAGGCTGCGCGTCGCCCTGGGCATCACGCTCGCCGTCATGGTCGTCGAGATCTTCGGCGGTCTGCTCGCCGACTCGCTCGCGCTGGTCGCCGACGCGGCGCACATGGCGACGGACGCGCTGGGGCTCGGCATGGCCCTGCTCGCGATCCACTTCGCGGCGCGGCCCCCGAGCCGCAACCGCACCTTCGGGCTGGCCCGCGCCGAGATCCTGGCCGCGCTCGCCAACTGTCTGCTGCTGCTCGTCGTCGGCGGCTACGTGCTCGTCGAGGCGATCCAGCGCTTCGTGACGCCCGCCGACACCCAGGGCGGACTGGCCATCGTGTTCGGCGCCATCGGCCTGGTCGCCAACTCGGTCTCGCTGACGCTGCTGATGCGCGGGCAGAAGGACAGCCTGAACGTGCGGGGGGCCTTCCTGGAGGTGGCGGCCGACGCGCTGGGCTCGCTGGCGGTCATCATCGCGGCGGTGGTGATCATGACCACCGGCTGGCAGGCCGCGGACCCCATCGCCTCGATCGCCATCGCGCTGATGATCGTCCCGCGCACCTGGAAACTGCTGCACGAGACCCTCGACGTACTGCTGGAGGCGGCCCCCAAGGGCGTCGACATGGCGGAGGTGCGCTCCCACATCCTGGCTCTCGACGGGGTCGAGGACATCCACGACCTGCACGCCTGGACCATCACGTCGGGCATGCCGGTGCTCTCGGCGCACGTCGTCGTCAGCTCCGACGTGCTGAACGCGATAGGGCACGAGAAGGTGCTCCACGAACTCCAGGGCTGCCTCGGCGTCCACTTCGACGTGGAGCACTGCACCTTCCAGCTGGAACCGAGCGGCCACGCCGAGCACGAGGCACGGCTCTGCCACTGACCGCGGGGTTCCCCGTAAAAGCGGGGGCGGCGCGGGGGCGCGCGCTGTTAGCGTGGCCGCGATCCCTGGAGGTGGGTTGATGACGGTCGTGCCCGGCGCTGCCGCGCGCAGCGACCTCGTCGTCCCCGTTTCCCGGGCCCGCGGCTGATCCGTCGTTCGGCGACGCGTCGGCCGGGCCCTCGTCCAAGGGTTTCCCCATGACCGAACACACGCACAACAGCACCCCCTCGACCGCGCACGGCTCCGTCTGGCGCACCCGCCGGGAGACGTCAGCCGATGTGGCGGCGGTGCACGCCGTGACCGCCGCCGCCTTCGGACGGGCGGAGGAGGCCGACCTGGTGGACGCGCTGCGCGCCGACCCGGACGCCTGGCTCCCCGGTCTGTCGTACGTCGCCGAGGCACCGGACGGCACGGTGGCGGCGTACGCGCTGATCACCCGCTGTCACGTCGACGACGCCCCGGCGGCCGCGCTGGCCCCGGTCGCGGTCCGGCCCGGTCTCCAGCGCCGGGGCGCCGGTTCGGCCGTCGTACGCGCGGTGCTGGACGCGGCGCGCACACGCGGAGAGCGGCTCGTCCTCGTACTCGGGCATCCCGGGTACTACCCGAGGTTCGGATTCGGGCCCGCCGCCGCGTACGGCATCCGGCCCGGATTCGACGTGCCGTCCGAACATCTGATGGCCCTCGTCCTCGGCGGTTCTGCGCCGGTGGCACCGGGCACGATCAGGTATCCAGCGGCTTTCGGCGTCTGACGCATGCCGGCCGCGTGTCCCGCTCCGGGCTCCCGGGGCGGGACATGCGGGAGCCGCGAAGTGCCGGGAGTGCCGCTTTCGTACGGCAGACTTGGGGCTTGAAGACCGATGCGAAGGATGGGTATGCCGATCTCACCTGCCACCGCGACGCACAGTTCGTCGAACGGCACCGTTGAAGCGATCTTGCTGGAACTGGTCGACGAGGACGGCAACACGATCGGTACGGCGGAGAAGCTCGCCGCCCACCAGGCGCCGGGCCAGTTGCACAGAGCGTTCTCGGTGTTCCTCTTCGACGAGCAGGGCCGGCTGCTGCTCCAGCAGCGCGCCCTGGGCAAGTACCACTCCCCCGGTGTCTGGTCCAACACCTGCTGCGGACACCCCTACCCGGGCGAGGCCCCGTTCGCGGCGGCGGCCCGGCGGACGTACGAGGAGCTGGGGGTGTCGCCGACACTGCTGGCCGAGGCGGGCACGGTCCGCTACAACCACCCGGACCCGGACTCGGGCCTGGTGGAGCAGGAGTACAACCACCTCTTCGTCGGCATGGTGCAGTCCTCGCTGCGGCCCGATCCGGAGGAGGTCGGCTCGACGGCCTTCGTGACCGCCGCCGAGCTGGCCGAGCGGCACGCTAAGGACCCGTTCTCCGCGTGGTTCATGACGGTGCTGGACGCGGCCCGTCCGGCCGTCCGTGAACTGACGGGCCCGTCCGCGGGCTGGTAGCGGGTCCGCTACCGGCCCGTCCGCGGGCTGGTAGCGGGTCCGCTACGCCACACCGGGGGTGAGCGGCAGGGCGGCCCAGATCACCTTGCCGCCGCTCGCGGTGTGCTCGACATCGCACACCCCCCCGGACTCCCTGGTGACCTCGCGCACCAGCAGCAGGCCCCGGCCGCCGGTCTGGCCGTAGTCGGCCTCCAGCGCGGTCGGGCGGTAGGGGTGGTTGTCCTCGACGGACACGCGCACCCACTCGGCTCCGACGGCGACCTCGACCGCGAGCACCGGCGACAGGAGTGCCGCGTGCTTGACGGCGTTGGTGACCAGTTCGGAGACGATCAGCAGCAGTCCCTGGACGAGTTCGTCCGAGACCGGAACCCCCTGGCGGGCCAGCAGGTCACGGACGGCGTGCCGCGCCTGCGGCACGGAGGCGTCGACGGCGGGCGCGGTGAACCGCCACACCCCCTCGTACGGCAGCGGTTCCGGCGATCTGACGCCGGGCGTCGTGCCCCCGCCTTCGGGGCTCGGGTCGGACCCCCGCCCGAGGTTGTCCATCGTCCGGTCGCCACCCTTGCGCTCGATTGTCACCACACGTCGAGTGTTGGTAACGCGCTGGTCCGTACCGGAGAACTGAACAGAAGTCAGCGACTATCGACGCCTTCTGACCGTCTGCGTATGACACGGTCAGTTCCACGACAGCTCCTGCCCCTCTGATGCCGACTTCCGAAAGTATTCAGGTTGTACGGGTTTGTCCCGGAGCCGGCCCGAGTCGCTCCCCCCTCACTCTCCCGTCCCCCCGCCCCGGTCCGTTCCCGCTTCCCGGCCGCCTTCCCGACGCCCTCCGGGGTGCGGATAGCATCCGGCGCATGGAGCCGCAACTGTCGCACCACGTCGGCGACGGAGTCGCCACCGTCGTCATCGACCATCCCGCCAAGCGGAACGCCATGACGACGCAGATGTGGCGTGCCCTGCCGCCCCTGCTGGACGAGCTGACCGGCCGTGCCGACGTCCACGCGCTGGTGCTCACCGGCGAGGGCGCGACCTTCTGCGCCGGGGCCGACATCTCCACGCTGCGCGGTTCCCCGGACGAGGCCCAGGGCCTGGCCGTGCTCGCCGAGGAAGCCCTCGCCGCGTTCCCCAAGCCGACCCTCGCCGCGATCCGCGGTTACTGCGTGGGCGGCGGCGCCCAGCTCGCGGCCGCCTGCGACCTGCGGTTCGCACAGGAGGGATCACTGTTCGGCGTGACGCCGTCGAAGCTCGGAATCGTCTACCCCGCCTCCTCCACGCGGCGGTTGGCGGCCCTGGTGGGACCGTCCGCCGCCAAGTACCTGCTCTTCTCGGGCGAGTTGATCGACACGGAGCGGGCGCTGCGCACCGGCCTGGTGGACGAGGTGCTGCCCGAGGGCGAACTGGACAAGCGGGTCGGGGAGTTCACCCGTCTCCTCGCCGAGCGTTCCCTGCTGACGCAGGCGTCGGCGAAGGAGTTCGCGAACGGGCGCACCGACCGCGACGCGTACTGGGCGGAGCAGGCGCGCGGCGGCGGCGACACCGCGGAGGGGGTCGCCGCCTTCCTGGAGCGCAGGCAACCGCGCTTCACCTGGACCCCGTGACGTCGCGCCCGGCGGTCCGGGACGCGTGACGCGGCTCCTGCTATCCGCCCCGGTCGGTGGCGGCCCTCAGTTCAGAACGACGTGGCTGCCGTTGCGGAACCTGTCGACGAGTGGGCCCGGGCCCGGCGCGGGATCCGCGGGTCCGGGCAGGCGGTTGAACTCGTGAACTCCCGTGCCGCGTCAGCCGGTCGGCGCCGGCCGGAAGCGGCGCCGGTACTCCGCCGGCGCGGAGCCGAGGGTCTTCACGAAGGCGCGGCGCATGGCCTCCGGTGTGCCGTAACCGGAGGCGCGGGAGATCTCCTCGACGCCGTCGGCACTGTCCTCCAGGAGCCGGCGGGCGTGTTCGAGCCGGACGCGCTCGACGAACCGGCCGGGCGTCGTACCGGTCTCGGTGTGGAAGGCGCGGGCGAAATGGCGGGGCGAGAGGCGGGCGCGGGCGGCGAGCGACTCGACGCTCAGATCGGCGCCGGGGTGTTCGGAGATCCACTGCTGGACCTCGCGCAGCGGTTCGCGCCGCGCGGTCTGGGCGGCGAGCTGGACGCTGAACTGGGCCTGGTTCCCGGGGCGTCGGAGGAAGACGACGAGGTGACGGGCGATGGTGAGGGCGGCGGCACGGCCCAGGTCGTCCTCCACGAGGGCGAGTGCCAGGTCGATGCCGGAGGTGACACCCGCCGACGTGGCCACCTGGCCGTCGCGGACGTAGATGGGATCGGGGTCCACCTCGACCGCCGGATGGTCGCGGGCGAGCCGGTCGCAGTACGCCCAGTGGGTCGTCGCCCGGCGGCCGTCGAGGAGGCCCGCGGCGGCGAGCAGGATCGCGCCGGTGCACACCGAGACGAGACGCTCGGCGCCCGGGCCGTGCGCGCGCAGCCAGTCGACGAGCCGGGGATCGGGGTGCCGGGTCCCCCCGCCTCCCGGCACGAGCAGCGTGTGCGGCGCGGGCGCCTCCGCGAGCGTGTGGTCGGGAACGAGGACGAGTCCGCTGGAGCAGCGCACCGGGGCGCCGTCCAGCGAGGCGGTGCGGATGCGGTACGAGTCGGCGCGGGATGCCTCGGCGCCCGCGAAGACCTCCAGCGGGCCGGTGACGTCAAGGCTCTGCACGCCGTCGAAGAGGACGATCAGGACCGTTCGCATGCCTCGATTCTCGACCGGCGTCCGGATGGCCGCAATGACGGGTACCCCACCTTTCCTGCCATACGGGCCTCACGGTTCACGACGTACCGACCAGTCGGTAATGTGCGGGGTATGACCACTCCACTGCCGGAGCGCGCCGGGCGCCGCTGCCACAACGTCCTGAACCCGCTGCACTCGACGCACTACTTCTCACCCGATCTGGGGCGTGAACTGGCCGCGGTCGGTATCGCTGACGACCGGGGCGCCTACTTCGCCGCGCGGTCCGCGGCGATGGGCGCGGTCGGCGCCGGCACGGTGACGGCGACGTTCTACAACTTCCGGCACGCGCTGGTGGCCGACCACGTGCCCGCCGTGTGGGAGAAGGCCTCCCCGGAGACCGTCCTCGCGGCACGCCTGCGCGCCGTGGACGCGACGCTCAGGCGGCTGCTCGGCGAGGACCTCGTCGCCTCCGAGGACGTCGCCGAGGCCGCGCGGCTCGCGCTGCGGGCGGCCGAGGCCTGCGACGCGACGGCCCGGCCGCTGTACTCCGCCCACGCGGACCTCCCGGTGCCCGAGGCGCCGCATCTGGCGCTGTGGCACGCGGCGACCCTGCTCCGCGAGCACCGCGGGGACGGTCACCTCGCCGCGCTGCTCGACGCCGAGCTGGACCCGGTGGAGGCCCTGGTGAGCCACACCGCGACCGGCAAGGGCATGGCCCCGAAGTGGGCGCTGGGCACCCGGGGCTGGTCGCGGCAGGACTGGGAGGCGGCGTCCGGCAGGCTGCGCGAGCGCGGGCTGCTCGACGCCGGGGGCGAGTTGACGGACGCGGGCGTGGCCCTGCGGCAGGACATCGAGGACCGCACGGACCGCCTCGACCGCGCGCCCTACGAGCACCTCGGCGCGGCCGGGGTGGAACGGCTCACCGAGATCGCGAAGGGTCTGCTGACGACGGCGCTCGCCAACGGGGCCTTCCCGGCGGACATGATCGGCAAGAACTGAGGTACCCGGATGTTCTCCCGGTGTTCCGTGCCGGGAGAACGAAAGGGGAAAGAGACATGCTGCGAGCCATAGCGGACGTCCTGCGTCAGATCGGCGGGGCGATCGCCACGGTCGTGACCCTGCCGTTCCGGGCCCTGGCCCGGCTGTTCGGCGGAGCCTCCGGCTCCGGGCGGACCCACAAGGCGTGAGGGACGGCGCCTCTCCCGGCGCCGCCCCCCGGCGCGCGACCGCTCCGAGCGCCGCCCTGATCCACCGTTGTCGGTGTCACCTGCCACAATTGCCGCGCAACCCCAGTGGAGAAGGCGGTACGGGATCGTGACGACACCCCTCGTAGGGTCCATCGAAGGCAGGATCGCCGAGGAACTCGGCGTACGGGAGCGGCAGGTCAAGGCCGCCGTCGACTTGCTCGACGGCGGCTCGACGGTGCCCTTCATCGCCCGCTACCGCAAGGAAGCGACCGAGATGCTCGACGACGCGCAGCTGCGCACGCTCGAGGAACGGCTGCGCTATCTGCGGGAGCTGGAGGAGCGGCGCGCCGCGATCCTCGACTCGGTGCGCGAGCAGGACAAGCTCACCGCCGAGGTGGAGGCGCAGATCAGGGGCGCCGAGACGAAGGCCCGCCTGGAGGACATCTACCTCCCGTTCAAGCCGAAGCGGCGCACCAAGGCCCAGATCGCGCGCGAGGCCGGCCTCGAACCGCTGGCCGACGGCCTGCTCGGCGACCCGTCCGTCGATCCGGTCGCCGCCGCCTCGGCCTTCGTCGACGCGGACAAGGGCGTCGCCGACCCGCAGGCCGCGCTGGACGGCGCCCGGTCGATCCTCACCGAGCGGTTCTCGGAGGACGCGGACCTGATCGGCGAGCTGCGCGAGCGCATGTGGGTGCGCGGCCGGCTGGCCGCCAAGGTGCGGGAGGGCAAGGAGGAGGCGGGCGCCAAGTTCGCCGACTACTTCGATTTCGCGGAGCCCTTCAAGGACCTGCCCTCGCACCGCGTCCTCGCGATGCTGCGCGGCGAGAAGGAGGACGTCCTCGATCTCGTCCTGGAGCCCGAGGAGGCGACCGAGGGCCCTTCGTCGTACGAGGGGACCGTCGCCCACCGCTTCGGCATCGCCGACCGCGGCCGGCCCGGTGACAAGTGGCTGACGGACACCGCTCGTTGGGCCTGGCGCACCCGCATCCTCGTGCACCTGGGCATCGACGTGCGGCTGCGGCTGCGCACGGCCGCCGAGGACGAGGCGGTGAACGTCTTCGCGGCGAACCTGCGGGACCTGCTGCTCGCCGCTCCGGCGGGCACGCGCGCGACGCTGGGCCTCGACCCCGGTTTCCGTACGGGCGTGAAGGTCGCCGTCGTGGACGCCACCGGCAAGGTCGTCGCCACGGACGTCATCCACCCGCACGTCCCGGCCAACCGGTGGGACGAGGCCGTCGCCAAGCTCGCGCGGCTCTCCAAGGAGCACGCGGTCGACCTCATCGCGATCGGCAACGGCACGGCCTCCCGCGAGACCGACAAGCTCGCCGGTGAGCTGATCACCAAGCACCCCGAGCTGAAGCTCACGAAGGTGATGGTGTCCGAGGCGGGGGCGTCCGTGTACTCCGCGTCCGCGTTCGCCTCGCAGGAGCTGCCCGACATGGACGTGTCGCTGCGCGGCGCCGTCTCCATCGCGCGCCGCCTCCAGGACCCGCTGGCCGAGCTGGTGAAGATCGACCCCAAGTCGATCGGTGTCGGCCAGTACCAGCACGACCTGTCCGAGGTGAAGCTCTCGCGCTCGCTGGACGCGGTGGTCGAGGACTGTGTGAACGGCGTGGGGGTGGACGTGAACACCGCCTCGGCGCCGCTGCTGGCCCGGGTCTCCGGCATCACCTCGGGCCTCGCGGAGAACATCGTGGCGCACCGCGACGCGAACGGCCCCTTCACCGGGCGTACGGCCCTCAAGGGCGTGGCCCGGCTGGGCCCGAAGGCGTACGAGCAGTGCGCCGGCTTCCTGCGCATCCGGGGCGGCGACGATCCGCTGGACGCCTCCAGCGTGCACCCCGAGGCGTATCCCGTGGTGCGGCGGATGGTGAGGACGGCCGGCGGCGAGGTCGGGTCGCTGGTCGGCAACACGAGCGTGCTCCGGTCGCTGAGGCCCGCCGACTTCGTCGACGAGAAGTTCGGTCTGCCGACCGTGACGGACATCCTCAGGGAGCTGGAGAAGCCCGGGCGCGACCCGCGGCCCGCCTTCAAGACGGCCACCTTCAAGGACGGCGTCGAGAAGATCTCCGACCTCGCCCCCGGGATGATCCTGGAGGGCGTCGTCACGAACGTGGCCGCCTTCGGCGCCTTCGTGGACGTCGGCGTCCACCAGGACGGGCTCGTGCACGTCTCCGCGATGTCCAGGACATTCGTCAAGGACCCGCGTGACGTCGTGAAGTCCGGCGACATCGTCAAGGTGAAGGTCCAGGACGTCGACATCCCGCGCAAGCGGATCTCGCTGACGCTGCGGCTGGACGACGAGGCGGCGGCACCGGCCCCCGCCGAGGGCGACGGCCGTCCGCAGCGGGGCGGGCGTCCGCCCCAGCAGCGCGGGCAGCGTCAGGGCGGCCAGCGGCAGGGCGGGGGCGGCCGCGGAAGCGGCGGCTCCGGAGGCTCCGGCGGGGGCTCGCGGCAGGCTCCGCCGCCCGCCAACAGCGCGATGGCCGATGCCCTGCGGCGCGCGGGCCTGACCGACCCCAAGCGGGGCCGGGGCTGAGACTCGGTCCCGAGCACCGGGACCGGACGCCGGCGAGGGTGAACGCCCTCGGTGTGACCGCCGGAGGGGCGGCAGCCGTGATCGGCTGCCGCCCCTCCGGCGTGTGGTCGCGGCGCCCCCGACGCCCCCTGTCCGGGCGCGGCGGGGTGCCGTCCCGGCTCAGTGCTCGGTCACCTTGCCGTCCGCCACTTCCAGGCGGCGGGTCGTCCGGACCGCGTCCAGCATCCGCCGGTCGTGGGTGACGAGCAGCAGGGTGCCCTCGTACGAGTCCATCGCCGACTCCAGCTGCTCGATGGCGGGGAGGTCGAGGTGGTTGGTCGGTTCGTCCAGGACCAGCAGGTTGACGCCACGGCCCTGCAGCAGGGCGAGGGCGGAGCGGGTCCGCTCGCCCGGGGAGAGGGTCGCCGCGGGCCGCAGGACGTGGTCGGCCTTCAGCCCGAACTTGGCCAGCAGGGTGCGGACCTCGGCGGGTTCGGTGTCCGGCACGGCCGCGCCGAACGCGTCCATCAGCGACTCGGGACCGTGGAAGAGCTTGCGCGCCTGGTCGACCTCGCCGACGACCACACCGGAGCCGAGGGTGGCGTGACCCGCGTCGAGCGGGATCCGGCCGAGCAGAGCGCCCAGCAGGGTCGACTTGCCCGCGCCGTTGGCGCCGGTCACGGCGACCCGGTCCGCCCAGTCGATCTGGAGCGTCGCCGGACCGAAGGTGAAGCCACCGCGGCGTACCTCGGCGTCGCGCAGGGTGGCCACGACCGCGCCCGACCGCGGTGCCGCCGCGATCTCCATGCGCAGTTCCCACTCCTTGCGCGGCTCCTCGACGACGTCGAGACGCTCGATCATGCGCTGGGTCTGCCGTGCCTTGGATGCCTGCTTCTCGCTGGCCTCGCTGCGGAACTTGCGGCCGAGCTTGTCGTTGTCGTTGCCCGCCTTGCGCCGCGCGTTCTTGACGCCCTTGTCCATCCAGCCGCGCTGCATCTGAGCCCGGCCCTCGAGGGCCGAACGCTTGTCGGCGTACTCCTCGAAGTCCTCGCGGGCGTGCCGGCGCGCGGTGTCGCGCTCCTCCAGGTACGCCTCGTAGCCGCCGCCGTAGAGCGTGATCTCCTGCTGCGCCAGGTCGAGTTCGAGAACCTTGGTGACGGTGCGGGTGAGGAACTCGCGGTCGTGGCTGACGACGACGGTCCCCGCGCGCAGTCCGGACACGAAGCGTTCGAGGCGCTCCAGTCCGTCCAGGTCCAGGTCGTTCGTCGGCTCGTCGAGCAGGAAGACGTCGTAGCGGGACAGGAGCAGGGAGGCGAGTCCGGCGCGGGCCGCCTGGCCGCCGGACAGGGAGGTCATCGGCTGGTCGAGGCCGACCCCGAGGCCGAGGGACTCGGCGACCTCCGCGGCGCGTTCGTCGAGGTCGGCGCCGCCGAGGTCGAGCCAGCGCTCCAGGCTGTTCGCGTAGGCGTCGTCCGCGCCGGGCGCTCCGTCGACGAGGGCCTGCGTCGCCTCGTCCATCACGCGCTGGGCCTCGTCCACGCCCGTGCGGCGCGCGAGGAAGTCCCGGACGGTCTCGCCCTCCCGGCGCTCCGGCTCCTGCGGCAGGTGTCCGACGGTCGCGGTCGGCGGGGAGAGCCGCAGTTCGCCCTCCTCCGGGGTGAGGAGGCCGGCGAGCAGGCGCAGCAGGGTGGACTTGCCCGCGCCGTTGGCGCCGACGAGCCCGATCACGTCACCGGGAGCGACGACGAGGTCGAGTCCGGCGAAGAGGGCGCGGTCGCCGTGTCCGGCGGTGAGATTCTTGGCGACGAGGGTGGCAGTCATCAGGGGGTCGATTTTAACGGCCCGCCGTGGCGATCCGCGCCGCCGATCCGGACAGGCCGCCGTCGCCTCGCCACCCGGTCTCGGGACACCGGCGCCCCGGGCATCTCCGGGCCCCGAATCGCGCCAGCCCCGGCTCCACCGACCCCGCCCGGCTCGACCCGTACGGGCGGCTTGGCGGGCGGCCCGGCGGGGGCGTCTCGACCGGGGGCTGTGCGGAAGAGCTCAACAGACCGGCTTCGCGCAGGGGCTGTGCGGACGGACTTGGCCGGGGGCAGTACGGGCCGGGGCCGCGACGGGGTCGTACCGGGGCGGGGCCGTGGCTGGGCCGGGCCAGGCCGTGGCTAAGCCGTCCCGGCGGCGTGCGGGAGCCGCGTCGCGGACAGGCGGGAGCCGCACCACGGAAAGGGGACGGGCCTCGAACGGGGACGAGCAGCGCAGGGGGACGGGTCCGCCACCGCCAACAGCCTTCGCGAGCCCGCGTTCTCGGGGCGCACCGACTGCTCGAGCGGCAGGGCGGCCTGCTCCGGTCGAAGAAACAGCGCATGGGGACGGGCGGCGAAGGGGCGAGGGCAGCGCAGGGGCCTGGGCCCCCGGGCCGGGCCGGGGGCCGGGGGCCCTCGCCCCTGCGCCCGGGCCGCCCGGGGTCGCCGACAGCGACCCGGGTCGTCACTTCGGCGGCCCGGGATCCCCCTGTGCCGCGGCTGCCCCGCTCTTCCCGTCCTTCCGGGTTCCAGGGCCCGTCGCCCCAGCGCCCCGACGACTCGACGCCCCGGACCCCGTACCCGGGTGCGGGGGCCGGGTGTCAGCGAGCCATCGCCTCGACCAGTACGCTCCCCGACGTCCGGGCCACGACGAACGACTCGCCCTTCACCGCCCGGGCCTCCAGGGGGATCCGGTGCCGCCCGGTTTCCAGGACCCCGTCGAAGACGTCGTGCGCGTGGCCGCGGGCGAGGCGGCCGAGCCGGTACGCGGTCAGCCGGACCCGGCACGTCGAGGTGACCTCGATCCCGGCCTCGCCGTCGGCGGCGACCAGGCGGGTGAGGCGGCGCAGCTCCAGCGGACCGCGGTCCAGCGCGTGCTCGACCTGGGCGACCAGCAGCGGAACGATGGGCGCCAGCCCCTCGACGTGCGGGACCTCGATGTCCGCGGCGCCGAAGGCCCCCTGCACGGCGGCCCGTTCCGCCGCGCCGACGGAGGGCGCGTACACCACCGCGCCGTAGACGCGCAGCTCGTCGGCCGGGACCCCGGTCGTGTCGCGCGCGATGTCGGCGCCGATGCCGATGGCGCGCAGGGCCGCGGCCAGTTTCGCCAGCAGGGCGACCCGGGGGCCGATCAGCAGGATGCGCGGGCGGGGGCCCGCGTCGCCTTCGAGCAGGGAGCTCAGGGCGGCGCGGTACTCGGTGCCGCGGAAGCGGAACGGCCCTATCCCGTGGTAGCCGTTGAGCTCCAGGTCGGGCCGCTCCCCCGTCTGCCAGGCGAAGTCGCGCCAGACGTAGTCGTCGTCCTCCCTCTCGATCAGCGCGGTGACCGCACCGCACTCGATGCCCTCGCACTCCGGGCAGCCGTAGATGATGTGACGGCCGTCCTCCAGCGGGGCGTCGGCCTCCAGGAGAAGGCCGCGCACCTGGGCGCCGAAGATGGCGGGCGGGACGTCGGAGGCGAGCGGGGACACCGCGTCGAGGTCGGAGAGCTGGAACAGCAGCGGGCGACCGTCGACGACGAAGTCGACGAAGTCGCGGTGCACTTGGAAGTCACCGTTGGCGAGGACTTCACCGGCACGCATCGCCGGTGCCAGGCCGAAGGTCGCGTACTCGGCAGACATGCTGTGAGTATTCCCGCACGGGGACCGGTCCGAGCACGGCATGACATATTCCGCTAGCGTCCCCGCATGGAGCAGCCCGGGAACGGCGACGTGATCGTGGTCGGCAGCGGAGTCGTCGGACTGACGACGGCCGTGGTGCTGGCCGAGGCAGGACGGCGGGTCCGGGTGTGGGCACGGGAGCCGGCCGAGCGGACCACCTCGGCGGTTGCCGGAGCGCTGTGGTGGCCGTATCGCATCGAACCGAAGACCCGCGCCCGCGCGTGGGCGCTCACCTCCTTCGCCGTGTACGAGGAGTTGGCGGCGCGGCCCGCGGAGACGGGCGTACGCGTGGTCGAGGGGGTGATGGGCGAGACGCGGCTGGACGAACTCGGCGACTGGGCGGCCCGGGTGCCGGGGCTGCGCGCGGCGACGGCGGACGAGTATCCGGGGACGGCGCTGTGGGCGCGACTCCCGCTGATCGACATGCCCGTGCTGCTGCGGCTGCTCCGGGACCGGCTCCTCGGGGCGGGCGGCACGATCGAGGAGCGGGCGGTGACGGATCTGGCCGAGGTGCCGGCGGCGGTCGTCGTCAACTGCACGGGTCTCGGGGCCCGTGCGCTCGTCCCGGATCCCGCCGTCCGGCCGGTGCGCGGGCAGCTCGTCATCGTGGAGAACCCGGGGATACGCGACTGGCTCGTCTCCACGGACCCGGCCGCCGGGACGACGACGTACGTCTTCCCGCAGCCGGACCGGCTCGTTCTCGGCGGCACCACCGACGAGGACGACTGGTCGCAGGACCCCGACCCGGACGTGGCGGCGGCGATCGTGGAGCGATGCGCGGCGCTGCGGCCCGAGATCTCCGGGGCACGGGTGCTCGACCACCGGGTGGGCCTGCGGCCGGTCCGGGACGCCGTCCGGCTGGAGCGTGAAGTCCTGTCCGACGGACGGGTGTTGGTGCACAACTACGGTCACGGGGGCGCCGGGGTCACCGTGGCGTGGGGCTGTGCGCGGGAGGCTGCCGGGCTCGTGAGCGCGGCCGCCTCCCGCTGAGAGCGGTCGTTCAGGGCCGGCGGTTCAGCGCCCCTCCCCCGGCACGCGGAGGGCGGCACCCGGATCGCGCACGCCGTCGAGAACGGACGCGGCGGGGGCCGGGGCGGAACCCGCCGTCGCCCGAGCGAAGGCCGCCGCGCCGCCGACGAGCGGGACGCGCGCGGACGTACGGGCCAGGTCGAGGGTCAGGGTCGGAGTGTCGGCCGGCGGGTCGATGAGGTCCTTGTCGGTGCCCGCCACGATCAGCGCGAGGCGATGGCCCTTCGGGACGACGTGGTCGGTCGCCGCGAGGTCGAGCGTGATCGTGTAGGCCCTGCCGGGCGTGAGCGAAACGCCGTGACCCGAGGCGTGGTTGCCGAGATCCGCCCAGCCACGGCTGAGCACGGTGAAGTCGACGTCCGCCGTGGCCGCCCGGGTCTCCTTGTAGCAGGCGCTGTCGCCCGCGGTGCTCGCGCCCCAGCAGGTGCGGTCGGCGAGCGTGGCGATGCCCTCACCGGGGCCCGCGTAGTCGCGGACGGTGTCCGGTCCGAGGTCGACGAGGACCGCCGAGAGATGGGCCGTCGAGGTAGTGGGGGTGGCGGTGACGGTGACCTCGGAGGAGCCGGAGAGCCGCAGGTCGCGGGTGAGCGGCCCGGTGGTGAAGCCCGCCTTCTCCGGGGTCGTCCGGTCGATGTGCGCGGCCCAGTCGGTCTCGCTCAGTGCCGGGTCGTCGGTGAAGGTCCGCGTGCCCGAGCCTCTGCGCAGGGCGAGCGTGCCGGCACCGTCCTGGGCGCCCGTGCCGGGACGGAGGGTGGTCGCCGCGGTGGTGCGCGGCGGCCAGAGCGCCGAGGTGGTCCACTGGCCGGGATGGCGTTCGATGTCGGCCATCGGCTCGTCGTCGATGCCGTTGTCGTAGCCGAGGAGTTCGTGGTCGAACCAGCGGTGGAGGGTGTCGACGAAGGCGGCGCGGCGGAAGTCGAAGGGATCGACGTGGCCGGTCTGGGAGAGCCAGATCTTGCGCTCGACACCGTGCTCGGCGAGGGCGTTCCACCACTGGCCGAAGTTCTTGGTGCGGACGTTGAGGTCCTGCATGCCGTGGACGAGGAAGACGCTCGCGCGTACCTTCGACGCGTCCTTGACGTAGTCGCGCTCGGTCCACAGCGGTGTCCAGTCGCCGGTGCGCGGAGCGCCGTCCACCAGCTTCTGCTGTACCGCCGCGCACTTGGCGCGGGCGTCGGGGCTGTCGACGTAGCCGGAGAGCCAGTCGGGGCCGGAGTCGTAGAGCGGGGCGCCCTGGGCGAAGTAGTAGTCGTACCAGGAGGAGATGGCGCTGATCGGCACGATGGTCTTCAGGCCCTTGACGCCGGTGGCGGCCACCCCGTTGGCGATGGTGCCGTCCCAGCTCTTGCCGATCATGCCCGTGCTGCCGTCGGTCCAGCCCGCCTTGGCGGTGGCGGCGCCGGTGCGGGTGGTGTATCCCCTGGCCCGGCCGTTGAGCCAGTCGACGACCGCCTTGGCGGACTGGACGTCGGACCGGCCGCCCACGTCCACGCAGCCGTCGGAGCGGTTGGTGCCCGCGAGGTCGACGCCGACGAAGGCGTAGCCGCGCGGCACGAAGTAGTTGTCGTAGAACAGCGGCATCTGGACGACGTGGCCGTTGGCGTCGTACGTCTTCAACTGGCTCTCGTTGCCGCGACCGCAGCACGAGTAGTAGGGGCTGGCGTCCATGATGACGGGGACCTTGCGGCCCTGCCGGGCGGGTTCGCGGGGGCGGACGATGTCGACGGCGACCCGGTCGGGCTTTCCGTCGCGGTCGCCGTCGAGCCCGGTGTCGACCCAGACGGACTCCCGGATCGCGTTCTCGTACGAGTAGACCGGGGTGCTCTCCCGCGGGGCGCCGTGTGCGGCGGCGGGGGCGAGGAACGCGGCCATCAGGGCGGCCACGGCGGCCGTCGCGAGCGATCTCCAGGTCGTGAAGCGCATGCGGCGCACGGGTATCGGCATGCGCGGAAGGTACCCCGGTCAACTCCCGTGCAAAAGAGGGGAGATGAGCGACGGGAGGGGTGGAGCGTCACATGTCGGCCGAATGGCGATCGTGTGACAGGGGTGGCCGTGGACATGACCGGGGCCACAGGGACTCAATAGGCTCCGGACAGACTTCATGCCCCCACGACTTGGAGCCCCACGTGCACCGCAGACTCATCGCCCCGGGCGCCCTGGCGGCCTCCCTGCTGCTGGCGATCCCGGCATCGGCGGCAAGCTACACACCCGGAGCACCGGGTATCGGCGACCCCTATTACCCGGCCTACGGCAACGGCGGATACGACGTCTCCCACTACGACCTGCGGCTCACCTACCAGCCGCGGACGGACGAACTGGAGGGCACGGCAACCCTGCTGGCGACCACCACGCAGGACCTGTCCCGGTTCGATCTGGACTTCCTGCTCGACGTGAGCGAGGTCCGGGTCAACGGCGCGAAGGCGGCGTTCTCGACGTCGGGCGAGCACGAGCTGGAGATCACCCCGGCGAAGCCGCTCGCCAAGGGCACGTCCGTCACCGTCGTCGTCCGCTACAGCGGAGTGCCGTCCACGAAGTCCGCGTACGGCTTCTCGACCTGGCACCGTACGCCGGACGGCGCCGTCGCGGCGGACGAGCCCGAGTCGGCCTGGTGGTGGTACCCGAGCAACGACCACCCGCTCGACAAGGCCACGTACGACGTGTCGGTGGCCGTCCCGGACGGCACCCAGGTGATCTCCAACGGCACCCTGCAGTCGTCGAGTTCACGGCTCGGCTGGACCCGCTACAACTGGCGGTCGAACAAGCCGCAGGCCACGTACCTGACGACCCTCGCGGTGGGGAAGTTCGACATCACGACCGGTACGTCCGACGGCGGCGTCCCGGTCGTCAACGCCTACAGCAAGGACCTCGGCGACAACGACGGCGCGGCGCGCGCCAGTGTCGAGCGGACCGGTGAGCTGGTGGACTGGCTGAGCGGCTACTTCGGGCCGTATCCGTTCAGTTCCGCGGGCGGGTACGTCCCCAACACCACGACCGGGTACGCGCTGGAGACGCAGACGCGGGTCTACTACAGCCCCCGGCAGTTCGCGAACGGCTCCAACACCTCCGTGGTGGTGCACGAGTTGGCGCACCAGTGGTACGGCGACGACGTGTCCCTGAAGGGCTGGAAGGACATCTGGATCAACGAGGGCTTCGCGCGGTACGCGCAGTGGCTCTGGTCGGAGCACGAGGGCGAGGGCACCACACGGGAACTCGCGGACTACACGTACGCCTCCCACCCGGCGGACGACGCGTTCTGGACGGTCGCGCCCGGCGACCCCGGGGCGGAGAACCAGTTCGACACGGCGGTCTACGACCGGGGCGCGCTGGCGGTGCAGGCCCTGCGCGACGAGGTCGGCGACGACGCCTTCTTCGCCGTCCTGAAGGGGTGGCCGAAGGAGCACGCGTACGGGAACGCGTCGGTCGACGACTTCCGGACGTTCGCCGAGCGGGTGTCCGGGCGGTCGCTCGCCGCGCTCTTCGACACCTGGCTGTTCCAGCCGTCGAAGCCCGGGGCGCAGGCGGCGCGGAGTGCGGGTCTGGCCAAGTCCACTGTGGCGGACGGGAGTTCGGTGGCGCGGCCCAGGTCGTGGAAGAAGATCGCGGCGACCGACTCGGTCCACTCGGGCACGGCCGGCGGGCACTGAGAAGCGCCCACGGGCCGAGTCGCCCACCCCGCCCCGAGGGGGAGGCGTCCGGTTGCGTCACACCGGAGTCGCCGTCTCCAACGCGGCTGTTCGGGACAGGAGTTCGGCGCGGCTGATCGCCTCGGCTCGGGTCGAGGGCACGGTGCACGCGTGGGCGCCGGCCACGGCGCCGTACAGGGCGCAGCGCCGGAGAGGCTCGCCGGTGAGCCGGCCGAAGAGGAATCCGGCGGCGAACGCGTCCCCGGCGCCGTTGGAGTCGACGACGGGTGCCGGGGGCGGTACCGCGGGCACGTGGGTCAGTTCGTCCCCGGCCAGCAGGTACGCGCCCTCGGCCCCGGCCGTGGCGACGACCACCTCGGCCCGGCCGCGCTCCCTGACCCGCCGCATGGTCCGCTCGGGGTCGGCGAGGGCGGTGGCGGAGACGAACACGATGTCGGCGGCGTACGCGAACGGCTCGTGGTAGGGGTTCTCGCCGTCCCAGTCGTGCAGGTCGGTCGACAGGGTCACCCCGGCTTCCCGGAGGGCAGGAAGGGCGTGCGCGCAGGGGTGGGTGATGGACACGTGGGCGTGCCTGCTCGCCCCGGCCAGCTCGCGCACCGTCCGCTCCGGGAGCCGGTCGGCGTCCCGTGAGCGGGTGTCGTCGTACAGGGACAGCCGCCGCCCGTCGGGGCCGACGAGATTGACCGCCCGCTTGGTGCCGGCGGCCTGGGGTACGGCGGTGAGCGGGATGTGCCGGTCGCGATGCAGGGCCCGGACGAGGTCGCCCTCGGGGTCGTCGCCCAGCAGGTCGAGGTGGTGGGTGCGCAGACCCAGCTCGTGGAGTCCGAGGGCGACGAAGTCCCCGGTCTGTCCGGCCCGCGTCTCGATCCCGGGGCGGATCATGTAGCTGTCGGCGTACGGAAGGGGCAGCTCGGGCACGTGCACGATGGTGTCCACGCCCGCGCCGCCGAGGACGAGGACGTCGATGTCGCGGCTCATGACTCTCCCTGTCGGATGCGATCAGCGAGTCAAGCAGGCTCCGGCGATCACGGCAAGAAGTTGCGCAACATCTCGCAACGGCTTGCAGCGGCGGGCTCGTCGGCCGAGACAGGCCGACGGCTCGGCCTCCGGTCACCCCAGGTCGTACACCGTCACCGCCCGACCGCGGCTCACCAGACGCGCCTCGACGAGCGGCTCCACCTGTGACCAGCTGCCGCCGGCCAGCCCGCAGCCGATGCGCGGCATATGGACGGACGCGCCGAGCTCGACCGCCTTGTCCGCCAGCAGCCCGAGGGCGTCGTCGATGGCCTCGTAGCGCACGGGGGCACCCTTGCCGCCCGCGCGTATCCCCCGCTGTCCCACCAGGTTCGCCACCCACAGGTCCCCTTCGACCTGGACGAACTGGGCGGCGCCCAGGCCGAAGTCGTTGTCCGCGCGGGCGCGGTGCCGGTACGCGGCCTCCGGTTCCGGCCAGCGGCGCGAGACGGCAAGCACGAAGCCCTTTCCCCAGGCCCCCACGTCGTTGCAGACATGGGCGATCACCTTGACGCCCCTGCCCGACGGAACGGTGGCGTCACCCCGGACATACCTGATCCCCGACATGACGCCACCGTACGGGCGGCCACTGACAGTGGCCCCGGTGCGCAAACACGTGAGCCACGGCGCCGAGAGCGGGCGGCTTCGCGGCGCCGTGGGCCGTGCGCTACTTCGTGAGCCCGCTCAGTTCCTCGCCCTGGGTCCTGGTGACCCGGCGGCGGACGGCGAACCAGCCGGCGACGAGCAGCACGGCGATCACGGGGACGAGGAGGAGGGTCTTCCGGCCGACCTCGGGGTCGTTCCACATCAGGCCGAGGACGGCCAGCAGGAAGGCGATGGTGACGATCTCGGTCACCGGGCTGCCGCGCAGACGGAACGAGGGACGGGTCAGGAGACCCTCCTTGGCCCGGCGGACGAACACCAGGTGGCAGATCATGATGATCACCCAGGTGCTGATGATGCCGAGCGACGCCACGTTCAGGACGATCTCGAAGGCCTGGCTCGGCATGAGGTAGTTCAGGACGACACCGAGAACGCACACCGCGCAGGTGAGCAGGATGCCGCCGTACGGGACCTGGCTGCGGTTCATCTTCGCGGTGAACCGGGGCGCCGAGCCCGCCATGGCCATCGAGCGCAGGATGCGGCCGGTGGAGTACAGGCCGGAGTTCAGCGACGACATGGCCGCCGTGAGGACGACGAGGTTCATGACGTCGCCGGCCGCCGGCACGCCGATCTTCGACAGCACGGTGACGAACGGGCTCTGATCGGCCGTGTAGACCGAGCCGGGCAGCAGGAGGGCCAGCAGGACGACCGAACCGACGTAGAACACACCGACGCGCCACATGATCGAGTTCACCGCGCGCGGAACGACCTTCTCCGGCTCCTCCGTCTCACCGGCGGCGACACCGACCAGCTCCAGCGCGGCGTACGCGAAGATCACGCCCTGCATCACGAGGACGACCGGCATCATGCCGTGCGGCAGGAGGCCGCCGTGGTCGGCGACCAGGCCCGGGCCCGGCGTGTGGCCGCCGACCTCGTGCTGCGTGGCCAGCAGGAAGATGCCGATCAGCATGAAGCCGACCAGGGTGGCGACCTTGATGATCGCGAACCAGAACTCCATCTCGCCGAAGATCTTCACCGAGATCAGGTTCACGGCCAGCACCACCGCGAGGGCGATCAGCGCCAGCACCCACTGCGGGATGTCCGTGAAGAAGCTCCAGTAGTGGGTGTAGAGCGCGATCGCCGTGATGTCGGCGATCCCGGTCGTCGACCAGTTGAGGAAGTACATCCACCCGGCGACGTACGCGCCCTTCTCACCGAGGAACTCACGGGCGTACGAGACGAAGGACCCGGAGGACGGCCGGTAGAGGACCAGCTCGCCGAGGGCGCGGACCACGAAGAAGGCGAAGGCGCCGCAGACGAGGTAGGCGACGGCGAGCGCGGGACCCGCGTCGTGGAGGCGCCCGCCGGCGCCGAGGAAGAGCCCCGTGCCGATCGCGCCGCCGATGGCGATCATGTTGACGTGGCGAGCCTTGAGGCCCTTGCTGTAACCGGCGTCGCCCGCATCCGCGGGCGACTGGGTCGCACCGGTGCGGGAAACGGCCCCGGCCGTGTCTACGGCGTCCTTGCTCACGGGTGGATCTACCTTCTGGTGCGCCCCGGCGCACGGGGTGCGCGGGTGTCCGGATGTGCCGGGTCCGCGCCGTCTGGGACGGTGCGCGGACCAAGGCGCCGCCTGCCCAGGAGGATCACCTCCCATGCGGTGGCACGCGTCACACCAGGGAACTTCTCACCCGGCGATCACGAGATGCACGGCTTGTGACGGGCGTGTGCGGCCCGCACCCGGCCGCCGTCACGCCACCCGGTGCGACCCCGTCCCGCCGGACGCCCGGCGACCGGGCCGAGGCGGGACGGCGGCTCGATGCCGGGGATGAGCGAGGGGCAGGGAGGTCGACAGGGCGAGGTCCGTGCCCGCGCCCTCCGTCACCACGCGCCCTCCGCGTCCCGAACGGGCCGCACCCCGCGCCGGTCCTGGACAACCGCTTTCACAACACTGGTGGGACAGCAATACTGTTGCACCGCGCGGTCACCGGTTCACCGGAGCGCGCGGTACGACGCGAGAGGCGAGGACCTGCCATGACGACGGACACCGGGGAGCCGACGCTCACGGTCGACGAGCTGGCCGCACGGGCGGGCGTCACGGTCCGCACGGTCCGCTTCTACAGCGCCCGGGGCCTGCTGCCCCCGCCGGTGATCGGACCTCGGCGCGTCGGCCGGTACAGCCAGGAGCACCTGGCGCGGCTGGCCCTGATCGAGGAGCTGCAGCACCGGGGCATGACGCTGGCCGCGATCGAGCGCCATCTCACGCAGTTGCCGCCCGGCCTGAGTGCGCACGATCTCGCCATCCACCGCGCCGTGGTGGCCTCCTGGGCGCCCGAGGCGACGGAGGAGGTGACCCGTGCGGAGCTGGAGCGGCGGGCCGGGCGTCCCCTCGACGACGAGGACCTGGAACGGCTCGCCGCGATGGGCGTCGTCGAGCGCGCCGGCGACTCGGTACGGCTGGACCCGGGGCTGCTGCGGCTCGGGGTGGAACTCCTCGATGTGCCCCTCGCGCACGAGACGATCCTCGCCGCCCGGACCGTCCTGCTGGAGCACTCGCGGGCGGCGGCCCACGAGCTGTCCACCCTGCTGCGGGAGGCGGTGGGCGACAGCGAGCCCGTGGCGGCCGTGAAGTCGCTGTCGGCGCACATGCAGCCGCTGGTGGTGCAGGCACTGCTCACCACGTTCCAGCGGTCGCTGAACGAGGAACTGCGGGAGTGGCTCAAGGAGTCCTGACCGGGCGCCGCCCGAAACGCACCCTCTCGTCGCCCAGGCCCGACCGTGAGGGGCGGCCCACCGCCGGCGCGTGGCCGCCTTCCGCGCCTCGCTGGCACCGCATGTCCGGGCGAACGTCCTCGGGGCCGCCCTGGTCCACCTGACGATGCCCGG